>JAJTGQ010000039.1 GCA_021299455.1 Flammeovirgaceae bacterium
ACCAAAGATTATTCGAAAACGATTCTTCCTTCGTTGCAAATCATTGGCATGAGCGAAGGTGTCAATAGGGTAGCGGGTATGTACATCATCATGAATAAAAAAGGCACTTTCTTTTTTGCCGATTGTTCGGTGAATGTAAATCCTTCGGCTGATGAACTGGTGAATATTATTGGGTTAGCTGCCCGCGGGGTAAAGTTTTTTGATATCGAGCCACGGGTCGCTGTTCTTTCCTACTCTAACTTTGGCTCGAGCAAAGGAGAGATTCCTGAAAAAGTACAAGAAGCCGTTCGCCTGGCGAAGCAAAAGTATCCGGAGTTAGTTTTGGATGGAGACATCCAGGCCAACATTGCGTTTAATACCGAATTGCAAAAGGAGATTTATCCATTTAGTGCATTGGCCAACGAAGGCGCTAACACACTCATTTTCCCGAACCTGGCGGCAGGCAATATTGCCTACAAGCTATTGATGGAAATTGGAGGTGCGGAGGCGATCGGTCCTATTTTGTTGGGTATGAAAAAACCTGTTCACATATTGCAGATCGGCAGCTCCATCCGCGATATCGTCAACATGGCGGCCATTGCTGTAGTAGATGCCCAGTTGCATGAGAAGAATGAACATCTTTAACTGATTAATTCGTTGATTCGTTGATTTGTTAAATAAATAATACCGAATCAACGAATCAACACATCACCGAATTGAAATGATTGCATACTTAAAAGGAAAACTCGTTCACAAAGACCCGACTCACGCTATTATTGAAGTAAATGGAGTGGGGTACCAGGTAAATATTTCACTCAATACATTCGCGGAGATAAAAGACAAAGAAGAGATCAAGCTGACCACTCACTTTCATGTGCGTGAAGATGCTCAGGTGTTATTTGGATTTGCCACGGAGGCAGAGAAGCAAATGTTCCAATATTTGATATCGGTAAATGGGGTGGGACCCAGCACAGCCATGGTAGTGTTGTCCTATTTGCCTCCCGAAGAATTGAAGTCTGCCATTGTGCGCGAGGATGCCGCAGCCCTGCAAGCGGTGAAGGGCGTTGGGGGAAAGACAGCCCTTCGGCTGATATTGGAATTAAAGGACAAATTGAAGCGTGAAACAACCGAAGATTTGCCCGGAAATACAGGGTTAATACGCAATACCGTGCGCCACGAGGCGTTAAGTGCGTTGGTGACTTTGGGTATTGCCAAACCGGCCGCTGAAAAAAGCATTGATGCGGTGCTAAAAAGGTCTGGAAATACCGTTAGTTTGGAAGAGCTAGTGAAGCAAGCATTAAAAAACGCCTAACCTTTTGTTTGTAATTATTCGGAAGATACACATCGGCCTTGGGCTGGCAATTTGCCTTTTTTTGCTAGGCTCTTTGCCGCCTGCGCATGCCCAAAAAAAGGACTCAACGGGCACAGGAACAGTCGACACTGTCAAATACAAAACAATCAATCCTTATCGACCCAGCTATCGCCCGCCCGATCGGTATGGCGATCCCTTTTCTAATTACTCTACTTTCTCTCCGCTTTTTTTAAGAAACCCCAAGAGTCTGAACACGGACGTACAGATCGATTCAGGCATGAACTATAACATTCGCGAGCGAATTGGCCGCGTCAATTTCAGGCCTAATTCCTCCATGAACTTCGATGAGTTTAGCCGGCAGCAAGACCGGCTTTTTAGAAAACAATACTGGCAAACCAAAAGCCAGGCGTTGGATGGCGAGAGTGCGGTGAGCGGGCGCAATTTGCTTCCGAAATTGTACATCAGCCCGGTGTTGGATCGGATATTCGGTGGAAGTTCGGTTGAGTTAATTCCACGTGGTTTTGTCACGCTCGATTTTGGGGCTTCGTTTCAAACCATCAACAACCCGAGTATTCCTATCCGGCAGCAGAGCAATGGAGGTTTTGAATTCGATCAGCAGATTAGTCTAAATGTAACGGGCAAAGTAGGGGAGAAACTGAAGGTCACTACCAATTTTGACAACAACAACTCGTTCGACTTTCAAAATAATATGAAGGTGGAGTTCACTGGCTTCAAAGAAGATCTGTTGAAGAAATTGGAGATTGGAAACGTAAGTCTGCCACTGAACAATAGTCTCATCAGTGGTTCTCAAAACCTTTTTGGTATCAAGGCGCAACTTCAATTCGGAAAATTATTTGTGACGGCCATTGCTAGCACCCAGCGAGGCAAGCAATCATCGATCAAAGTAGCAGGTAATTCAAGTGGTACTTCGCAAGGCAGACCGTTTAAGATTCAGGGATCGAACTATGACGAAAATCGTCACTTTTTTCTTAGTCAGTTTTTCAGAGATAATTATGAAGGATGGCTCAACACCTTGCCACAGATTTTTTCAGGTGTAAACATTACACGGATTGAGGTGTACTCCATCAACCGCTCCAACGACACCCAAACCAATCGCGATATAGTGGCTTTTATGGATATGGGTGAGTCTGACAAAATTTACAACAAAGTTGCCTTCACGAATTTTGGTGGTGATCGCGCTCCCAGTAAAAATGAAAACAACAATTTGTTTGCTCTATTGAAATCCCTAAATACTGCGCGTTCAGATACAATCAATGGATTTCTGATCAATCAATTAGGGCTGGCCAATGGAACAGATTTCGAGAAGATCACCAGTGCCAGAAAGCTGGCTGCATCTGAGTTTTCGTTCAACAGTCAGCTAGGATATATCACGCTTCAACGTAAACTACAAAATGATGAGGCACTGGCGGTTGCTTTTGAGTATACCTATAATGGGCAGGTATTCAAAGTAGGTGAGCTAACAGAAGACTATTCTAACAAGCCGCCAAAGGATGTGGTTTTTTTAAAGATGCTGCGCCCTCGAAAAATTGCTGTGAAAGATGAGACAGGAAAAATTTTGCCGACATGGAACCTGATGATGAAAAACATCTACAGTCTCAATGTGTCTTCGCTTACGCGGGATGGATTTCAATTGCGGATGATTTATCGGGATGACCGCACGGGTTTAGATAATCCAGTATTGCAGGATGGAGTTGTTACCCGAACCCGACAATTAATCCAAGCATTTGGTTTGGATAGACTGAATCCATATAACGATCCACAGCCCGATGGTAATTTTGATTTTGTAGAAGGCGTTACTGTGAACACCGCCACGGGATTAATCATTTTCCCCAACTTGGAGCCGTTTAATAAACCACTCCGCGACCTTTTTAAGTTAGAGGAACCTGCCTTGGCTGCTACGCTTCGAGACAAGTATCTGTATGACACGCTGTATCGAACAACGCAGGTCGAAGCGGCAACAGTTGCCACAAAAAATAAATTTTGGATCGATGGCTCGTTCAAAGCCGGCTCCGGAAAAGAAATTGTTATTCAGGGGTTTAACATTTCGCCCGGCTCGGTAAAAGTTTTTGCTGGAGGCATGCCCTTGCGCGAAGGAACTGACTATTCAGTAGATTACACCTTTGGGAAGGTGATCATTCTCAATGATGGTATTTTAAGTTCTGGCAAAGACATAGAAATCACCTACGAACAGCAAGATCCTTTTGCTTTTCAACAGCGATCTTTGTTAGGTACCCGGTTCGACTACAAGTTGAATGACGAT
>JAJTGQ010000116.1 GCA_021299455.1 Flammeovirgaceae bacterium
TACATAGTGTCCCAATGAAAAAGAATCATCACCATTTCTTCCGGAATTCCTGACAAGACCTATCGGGTCAATATCTAACAACAAAGCCACTGTGCACCTAGCCTCCGTAGCTTCAGGGTAAAAAACATGCGCTTTGCCATTCGCGAACTCTACGGCCTGCAGTTTTTCCGGATGCTTGTGCAACAAGTGACTAAGAGCAGTTGCTGGATTGTGAGTAGTAGATATCTTTAAAAGCATGATTTATTTATTCTATTTTCTGACTTCCTTATTTCCAAATCTTCCACCATTCTTTAGAGTTATTCGCTGTAGTTACTTCTGCGCTAAACTCTAAACGAGGAACCCGTTTGAATAATGAAATTTTAAATTCGGAGTTTTTGCTCTCTTCTGCTATTATTTCCTGAAGAAGTTCTGCCGCCTCGTTTTTTAAACTCTCAATGATAGATTGCTCTTCGCCTCTATAATAACTAGCATCCTCAAAATCATACATGTAGTACCCCAAACCTTGAATACATGGAACTTCATCGTATCCTATCCAATAGAAATCATTCAAAATCCGATCTCTGGTTTCTCTACCATCGATCAAATCCTGAAGATTTGTCTTTACTTTCCAGAGCATGAATTCCTCCTTTTCAAAGTACCTTAAAAAAGTGCTCTTAAACTCATACTTAGCTCCGTTTTGGTTGTAATTAAAAGTAAATAATTCAAGAATGAGGTCTTCACCCATTTGGTTCGACAAATCTTCCTGACCGTATAGCCAGGTCTCAAATTCCTTTAGGGACAAATGATCTTCAATTGTTTTGAACACCATTTTCTTTAGTTCCTGTTTCATTTATATTTTCCTCCTTTCATTTCTTTAAACCACCCCTTCTTCATCAAAGGGGTGGGTAGCTTTTTGAACCGATTATCAACCTAAATCGAAAGTGTTATCCGTGATTGATGTGTCAAAAGTGAGTATCAACTACGCAGTCTTTTTGCGTAGTGAGATAATTTTTATTCTTTTATCAAAAAATATTTAACTCATGCCGGCCAATAGAAATGCATTAATCCGTTACCGAACCATAGATAACTGTCTGAAAAACAGGCAAAAACGATGGACTTTGGAGGATTTGATCGCTGCCTGCTCAGAAGCCCTTTATGAATATGAGGGTATCGACAAGGGGGTCAGCACCCGGACCATTCAAATGGATATACAATTAATGCGGAGTGATAAACTCGGCTACAACGCGCCCATTGTGGTCTTAGAAAAGAAATACTATACCTATGAAGATCCTGCCTACTCTATTACAAACAACCCGCTGTCGAAGGGTGACTTAAACAAGCTTACAGAGGTTGTCGATATCCTTCGGCATTTCAAGGGATTCTCTCACTTCCATGAAATGGTTGGAATGATTCAGAGGCTAGAAGACAAGGTCAGTGCAGCGAAGAGTAAGGGGAAATCAATTGTTCATCTTGAAACAAACGAGGGCCTTCGGGGTATTGAGTTCATTGATGAAGTTTATCAATCTATCAAGAAGAAACAGGTTATTGAATTGACCTATCAGTCCTTTAAGGCAAGGACTCCAAACGTTTTTAACTTCCATGCTTATTTATTGAAAGAGTATCGTAATCGTTGGTTTGTATTAGGAAGAAAGAGCAGTAAAGAACCATTAGTAACGTTAGCACTTGATAGGATAAAGGAGATGAAAACCTTACCGAGCCCTGCATACATTGAGAATTCAGAATTTGATGCTGACGAGTATTACAAAGATGTTATTGGAGTCACTGTAAATGAAGGCAATCGACCACAATTAGTTCATTTGGCAATAGACAGAAGTAATGCACCCTATGTTATTACAAAGCCGCTTCACCATACGCAAAAGATCGTTGACAAATCCAGCGATGGAATTGAGGTTACAATTGAAGTTATTCTGAACTATGAATTAGAAAGGGAGATACTTGGTTTCGGGGATTCAATAACTGTGTTAAAACCGCAGAGATTAAGAGAAAGAATTGAGAAGAAATTGGAGGTTGCACTTAGAAAATATCTAGCCCTTAAGAGTGAGTGAGGCAATGCCTGCGGCCCGGGCTATTCGTCCCGATAACTATCGGGATCCGGCCTCGCTCTTGCTAACACACTTCGTGCTTTTCACTTCTATCCCTATTGCATTTTCCTACGCAGCAGCAACACACATTGTGCAGGCCGCACATGCCAACGCTAAAACCAAAGCCTACCCAAAGAGTGTCGCTGCCCCAGTCCGGTGATGAATGATGAAGATTGAGTTATTGAAAGCCCGCGCTAAAAAACTTTCTATGAAGTTTGAGTAAGCCCGGATGCCAAAGCTACTTAACATAACGCAATGCCATTATATAACTTTATCTTCCCTAATCTCCTGACGCGCAGTTATATAATTTGACGTTATGCTAAATAGCCGCTCAAGGCCGCGCACACCTCGTCCCATGCCGTTGGCTTGGCCCGCGGCTTGAGTGTCCCTGTCTGCCGACAGGCAGGTATTAAAACGATAAAGATTGAGCAGGAAAGTTTTTTGCCCACCTGCCTTTGCCGAAGCGGCTACGCGCAGGCAGGCGCGCATGAACGCAACCAACCGCGCCAACCCCGATTTCATCGGGGCGGCATCACACATGCTTGATCCAGCGCTCTAGACCAATTCAATTGAGTTGCGATAAAGCTCACTGGATTAGTTCATTAGGTTCGCCATAGCCTGCCAGTCCGTAGCCCTGCGAAGGCTGGCTCACCAGAACTTCAAAGGTGTTTCCGCCAGAGGTCGGACAGGCGCACTTTATTTTTCTTTTGTTCTTTTTGCTCCCGCCTTGCGGGACGTTTCGCTATGATGCAAAAAGAACCCTGCCTACCGGCAGGCAGGGAAAAAGATCAAGAGCCAAATATGCCCGCCTGCCGGACAGGCAGGCTTCCTCGCTCCTGCCAACACGCCCCCGCCTTTGGGTCGAGCCTGCGCGCCCGTATTATCCAATTTGAACCGTGAAGTCATGGTCTCCCCTACTTCAATCATGCATTAATTCAGTTTTTTTCAATTATGATTAAAGTTTGCATATTGATTTATGGAAAATTGATTCCTTTTGAATCAATACTATAGACAACCTGACCAAGACATGCGAAGATCCTACCTGACGTTTTTCATCATTCAATTTTTCATCACGATTTCTACTTCCGCTCAAGACCTTGTTGAAAGCCGGAGAAGTAGTTATTACACCTTCATCTATAAGATCAACAATGGACAAGCCAAAATACTCTACAGGGATATCTGGGAAATGGATACCACTCTGCTACAAAATCTTTTCGATTTTTATCCGACTGATTCCACATATCGAAAGGACCTGCCAGTAGGGCACTTTGTTTTTGTAAAGACAGTAAATGGAAGATTGAACTGTGAACTCAGATCGGTCAATAACCTCAAAATGAATCTGTTGAATAATCATAGAGACCTGGTCATGGTCTTTAATGATTTGCGTGGAAAAGAGTTACAAGACGTGAAGGTTGCAGTCCGTTCAAAACAAATTCCTTTTCAAGAGAGCATTAAGGCGTACCGTTTAGGAAAATCTAACAAGAGAGGAATCGTAAGCGTTGAACACCAAGGCCATATCTCATTCTTTGAAATCGAGAGAAGATTCAATAACACCTTTCTTGTAAGGACCAGTAAAAAGATTTCACAAACCTTTCCGGTCAATCACATTATTTCTCCCCTATTCTACATCAAGGGAACTGTTCAAAGAATAGTCAACGGAGATCGTTTAGTTGCACCGGGAATCTACCATCGAATTGCTAGAATTTTTAAACCGAAACCCCGCAGTGGATATATTGTTCTTAATAAACCCAAATTCAAACCATATGACACGCTGAGATTGAAGGGAATCGTTACAACAAAGAAGGGAAAGCCTGCAGGAAATGCTGTTGAAATCTATCTGAACAAGTTTTATCCCGATCCATTCAGCAAGAAAATAGGAACAGCAGAAGCTTACAGGAAAGGAGCTTACCAATTTGAATTTCCGATCAGCGACAGTCTGAATTTGAAACTGGATCAAAGTTATTCAATAGAATTCAGAGACAAGAAAGGCAACAGGTTGTTGTCAACGAATTTCAAATATGAGGAGTATCAATTAAAAAACAATTCTTACGCTGCAAGAAGCGAGCACAAGACAAAACTCAAACCTGCAACGCTGTATTTGAAAGGAGAAGATTCAAATGAGATGCCGCTTTTTGATGTCAGTGTAGATGTTCTCCTTAAGCCTAAAGATGTGAAGAAGTATTATCAGTCGAAGGTGTTTGTTCCAGACACACTTTGGTTTTACCAGGCTAAACATGATCCTGTAGGAGAAACCAAAATAAGCATTCCGGATTCGGTCATGTCGAACTTGTCACTAAGCTATGAAGCGGTGGTGGCCTTCTATAATGCAGAAAATGAACGAACAGTAAAGACCGTGTCTCTCGATCATGACGCGAAACCTTTTCCAATAACTATTGAACTGGAGAATGACAGTGTTAAAGTGATGAATCTTGATTCACGAAATCTTGCAATGAAGGAAATTGCTCTTAGTCGTTCAAACCCGTCCTACGATTTCGTTGATAAGATAATTACGCTACCATACTCTGAGCGAGTTGATCCATTTACGGACTGGTATTCTGTGAGTTATTTGTCTAACGGCAAAACTGAATCTGATGGAATCGACCTCGAAGAACTACCTGATAAACTCCAAGTGTTGTCCAACAGGACAGCCGACTCTTTGATAATCGTTTCAGAAAATCCCAGAAGCATACCATTCCGTTACTTTCTTTTTAAGAATAGAAAACTCATTGAAAGCTCCCAAACAGAATCGCTGAGTATTAAAAGAAAGGTAAATCTTTCAGATAGTTATTCACTTTCGGTTCAATATATATGGGCTGGGAAATCAGAAAGTAAAGAGTTCGACATTGGGTTCGAAAAACGAAACCTCGATATTAAACTCGATCACCCTGCTATCGTTTATCCCGGCCAAAAAGCCAGCTTTAAGATTAGTGTTCAAAATGCCCTAGGTGAGCCGGTGGAAAACGTTGACTTGACAGCCTTTGCTGTCACAAAGAAATTTGAAAACAGTTCGGTGCCTTCACTTCCATCTTTTTCAAAAACCAAGAAAAGCAGGGAGATATTTAATGAGTTCAACGCCAAAGAAGTTGATCTAAAGTTATCGAAAAGTATTGAATGGGCTTATTGGAAAAGGATCCTCGGCCTCGATAGCATTGCATTCTATAAGTTATTGTTTCCAACCGCAGGATACTTTGAGCATCGCTCAAAAGCAGAAGTTTCGCAATTCGCGCCTTTTATTGTGAGGCGTGGCGATACTCAACCTATTCAAGTGATTTATGTTGATGGTCAACCGGTATATTATCAGGGAGTGTCCACGCTGGAACCATACTCATTTCATATTACAACCGGAGAACACACTGTTGACATTCGTCTAAACAATAGTTTAATCACAATCCTAAAGGTAAGAATAGAACCAAATCAGAAACTGATTTTTTCTGTTGACCGGAATCATCTGCCCGCGAACTGTACTGAAGTGGAAATGCCCTTTAAATTTTCAGACGAAGAGCTAAAGAAATTGAGTCGTTATTTCATGGTTGTCAATACACAACAACGGAAATCAGATGCCTTCATTCAGCAAGGAAATGTATATCGACTAATTGGGCCCAGCAACAACTACTATGGTTACTCATACTATGAACGATTTGCCGGCCCATTTTATCCAGGCAAGATGACGTATGCTGATAAGGATGGTTTTCAGCAAACATTCGAATACGAACCTTTCTTCTCCTATGATTTTCAGGAAGGGCAGCTAAAACTGAAAGGTATAAAAACAGACAACTATCTGAAGCGAGGCTTTAGCTGGAAGTCAGACATACCTTCATTCAAGGATCAAGCTCTTACACTTAGCGCAATTAAACAGCACTGGAAGAACATCGAAGAAAACACGCCCATTCCCTTCAGGCGTTTCCCTGACTTTGAACCAATTTCAAAACGTATTGGAAGACTGACATTGGATGGCCTTCCAAAAGAGGCGAGCAAATTGCTCGTCAGGGCAACCTTTGTTGTTGATCTAAACAATCCCGATAATTATTTCATTATCACCCAAGATGTAAAGAATCTTCTATTCGATCCAGGAAGTTACCAGGCTATCATCATCTTCAGCAATGAGCAATATCTAAGGGCTGATTCAATAGAGATAAGGCCATACGGAAACAATTATTACAATCTCGAATCTTTCGAGCTACACGCTCCGGATACATTTAGCGCTCAGGTTCTGAATACCATAAAAAAATGGTCTGCTGATGAGAATTACATAATTAAAGATCGTCAGCAGGAGCTTCAAAAAGTAAGAGAATTGTTTTATCAGGAGTCCTCAGCAAACTATTCTTTTGATCACGTTGTCACTGGCAGAATTGTTTCCGAGGAAGACGGTTCTCCACTTCCGGGAGTCAACGTGATTGTGAAAGGCACATCAGTTGGAACAGTCACTGATATGAATGGGAATTACGAGTTAAGGTGTCCTCCAAACGGTACTCTTGTATTTTCGTTTATTGGTCTTGTAACACAGGAGTCGTCTATCAACAATCATTCGATTGTAAACACTAAGCTCCAGAATGATGTCACCCAACTAAGCGAAGTAGTAGTTACCGCAATGGGCTTTCAAACGGAACGTAGAAATCTTGGTTATTCCATTTCTACACAGCTATCGGGGCGCGTTGCCGGTGTTCGCGTTCGTTCTCCAAGGTACAGGCATGAACTTGAAGATTCAGTCGCTGTTGTAATCCGGGGATATTCCAGCACACAGTCTGATGCCGAGCCACTAGTTATTCTTGATGGAAAAATTGTGAGACTTCAGGATATTGATAAAAGTAAGGTCACCGAGATAGTGGTGATTAGGGGATCAGAAGCAATTGCACTCTATGGTTCGCGGGCGTCTAACGGTGTTATTCTGTTCTCAACAAAGCTCGGCACCACGAAAGATGATTTGAAACAACTCAGTAAATCTGCAATAACGGTAGCCGCGTTGGAAAATGTACCAGGGAACGCACTAAGAAAGAACTTTAGAGATTATGCTTTTTGGAGGCCTTCTTTAAGCACCGACCAAAACGGACGTGCTGAGTTTGACGCTACATTTCCAGATGACATTACAGGCTGGAGCGCTCATGTCTTGGGCATGCGTAAAAAGCTCACTGGCCAAACTAGTTCTGTAATCAAATCTTATAAGCCTCTTGTTGCTCAAATCGCTCAACCTCTCTTTTTAGTGGAAGGTGATTCCTCAAATGCCATCGGCAAAATAACCAACTATGCACAAGAGGAAATTGATCTGGAGAGGACAATTAAAATTGATCAAAAGGAAATTGAGAAGTCATCACTGAAAGTCAAAGATTCAAGAATTGACTCGATACACCTTACAGCAAGGGAATCTGACACCCTATCTGTCTTTTATTCGGTTGCCTATAAAAATTATTCAGATGGTGAATTGAGGAAAGTCCCTGTGTATCCACAGGGAGTGAAAGAAGCAAACGGTTATTTTGTTTCGTTGACGAATGATACAACCGTAACGATTAACTTCAACAATAGTCAGGGACGGATCAAGCTGTATGCACAAGCAGATTTGCTTGATGTATTAATCGATGAAATCAGATTCCTCAAGCATTATCCTTATGAATGCAATGAGCAACAAGCTTCGAAACTGATGGCTTTATTGCTTGAAAAGAAAATAAGTGCTTACAAAAACGAGCGACTCAATGGCGAACGAGAAATTTCAAAAATGATCCGGAAGCTGGTGGGCAATCAGAATAAGGATGGCAGCTGGAGCTGGTGGGGAAGCGGTGAGGGTAATGTTTGGATAACACTGCATGTGGCAAAAAGTCTTGACCTCGCTCAAAAGGATGGCTTTCCGGTTGCAGTCAACAAAGAGTCGCTTATAAACTATCTTGGGATTAACCTCTCGAATACGCTCTCAAAGACCAGGCTTGACGTACAAACTTATCTTCTCGAACAGGGGGAGAAACTACAAGTGAAGGAATTGGTCGATAGTGTTCAAAGATCAGCGACAGCATCGTTACACGATAAACTAACTGCACAACGCCTGAAACAACTTTCAGGAGAAATTCCTGATTGGAACTGGATTAATTCGCAACGATCTCACACTGTCAAAGGGAATTCATATTGGGGTGAAGACCGGCTTAATCTGTCCGACAATTCTGTTCTTAACACATTACTTGTTTACAAAATGATCGAAAGGGAAAATCAATCAAGCAAAGAGTTAATTAAACTCCGGAATTATTTCCTGGAGCATCGAAAGCAAAATTGGAGGAACACATACGAGTCATCATTGATACTTGGAACAATACTTCCAAAAATTCTGCTTGAAAAACAATCAGCCACAAAACCGGCACTTCAACTATCCGGGTTGAGCAATCAAAAAATTGAACAGTTCCCGTTCGAACAAGTTGTCGCTGGAAGTGGAATGTTAACGGTTTCAAAGTCTGGTCAACTACCCATTTACTTTACCGCTTACCAGGAGAGCTGGAGTAGCAATCCGAAAAAATCAGAAAAGGATTTTGTTGTGTCTACCAGCTTTGAGGATTCTCCAAAAACTTTGAAAATCGGTAAACCTGTAAAACTTACTGTGAATGTCGAAGTGAAAAGCGATGCAGAGTACGCTATGATCGAAGTACCCATTCCTGCCGGATGTTACTATGAATCAAAACCTCAGTTCAGAACAAACGGAGAGGTACATCGGGAATATTATAACCAAAAGGCAAACATTTACTGTCAGTACTTGAAAAAAGGAAAATATACTTATACCATTTCACTGTTGCCAAGGTACTCTGGCGCTTATACACTCAATCCGGCAGTCGTTGAATGTATGTACTTTCCAGTAATCTATGGAAGGGAGAGCACAAAGAGGGTGAGAATAAATTAAGCGTTATCTCGAGCGAACCACCCAAGCAGCAACACACATAGTGCAGGCCCTGCCTATCGGCAGGCAGGCACACTTCCCTCCCACTTTCAAAGCCTGCCCAAAGAGTGTCGCTGCCCCTACCTTCGCTGAGGCTACGGTAGGCAGGCCAGCCCGGTCGTAAATGATGAAGATTGAGTGGTTGAAAGCCCGCGCTAAAAAACCTTCTATGAAGATTTTGGTAAGCTTCCCGCGAGGCGCGGGCCAGGCTCCGCCAAAGCTACTTAAACCCCGATCAAACATCGGGACAGGCGCCACGCAATGCCATTATATAACTACTGGGCTTAATACTCCTTCACTAAGGTTTCTAGTGGAATATTCAATTGAGTATGAAGCTTGCGCACCATGGTAAGGTTTAACTTCCGGTGTTTATTAAAAATGTCAGTTACTCTACTTTTAAAGCCAAGTATTCCAGCAAGGTCACTATTCGTTAAACCCTGTTGCTCCATTCTGTACTTAATGGCTTCCAGCGGATTATGTGCTTTTATGACATAATGTTTTTCTTCGTATTCCTTTATCAAGAGAGAAAGGATATCTGCTTCATCGCTTTCAGGTGATCCTGGCTTCGCCTGAAATATTTCCTCAAAGCGCTCCAGGGCAATCAGGTAATCCTTTTTTGTTTTAAGTATTTTGAATTTCATAATTTTCTCTTTTGGTTTTTAAACAAATTCACCAACTCTGCATCCACTTTATCATACTCAGCATGTGTTCCAATAAATTTTATGAACACCCAGCCTTTCAGGTAGTTTATTTCAGCAATTAGGCGGTAGTCATTATGATTAATCTCAAAAATTGCACGGCTATTTTTTATAGTTCGTGCTGTATTAAAATCCCGAGTAATTTCTCCAGGTCTTTTCCAGTTTTTTGCCTCCACATCATGATACCACTTTTCCAGTGTGGCTTTACAATCGGGATGCTCCTTATAAAAAGTAGTGATCGAGCTTCGATTATAAATGTTCATGCACAAATAAACAGAAAAGTAACCAATTTGGTTACTTTTGTAAAGAAGATTTTCAATAGCTGAAAAGGCAATGCCTGCGGCACGGGCAATTCGTCCCGACAAGTGTCGAGATCCGCCTCGCTCCTGCCAACACACTTCGTGCTTGGAGTTTATCCCGATTATACATCGGGGCTTCTATCCCTATTGCATTTGCCAGCGTAGCAGCAACATCCGCCAAGTGGCGGACAGGCCACACATCCCTCCCACTTCCAAAGCCTACCCAAAGAGTGTTGTTGCCCCTACCTTCGCTGAGGCTACGGTAGGCAGGCCAGCCCGGTTGTGAATGATGAAGATTGGGTTATTGAAAGCGCGCGCTAAAAAACTTTCTATGAAGATTCCGGTAAGCCTGCCTTCGTGAGGCACTCCGGCAGACAGGCCCGGATGCCAATGCTACTTAACCCCGATGAGACATCGGGGCAGGCTTCACGCTCGCTATTATATAACTTTGAAAACCCTAAGTTCACATTTTTGGTCAGGTGATTTATGTATGGAGTTACAGCACTTGCCAAACCGCAAGAGCTAACCCAGACATTTTTAATTATTCTAACGATTGTCAATCAATTGCTCTACTTTTTGAAACGCCTGTGCCCCAACCCTTTTTCCTATTAGTCGGCCTGGCATGTCGTCTTGTGGAGGATGGATTCCTCCCCATATCCGACTTAGCGCACTCTGATCTGCTGCATCTTTGTACCGTGCCCATTGAAGGACAACTTCTGTAGTAGGCCCCTCTTCAAATGTTAGATAGCTATTCTTCTTTGCGACAAACTCGCCCAAACCTCCGGGAAAAAATTCATCGCCAGTCAACAAGGTGATTACCTCTGCCGCTGCAGATGAATAAGTAGAATGACCAGATATAAAGCCTGCGAACGGTGGTGTGATGAACGTAGGGCGCTGGTAGGGCCACCAGTTTTCAGCTAGAATCCAATCCACCCCTGCCATTTCTGTTTTGGGATTTTTAATATAGGGAGGACCTTTCCAAGTTCTAATCTTGACCTTATGCAGATGTTCATTTTGTGGTCCTGCCAGCTTATCTCCCCGCATTACTATCTCACTTAAGCCCTCCTTTAATGGTAAGCCCCAGGGGTGATAGTTTTCTAAAGATGGGTCACTCGATTGGCCAATTGAAGCCATATACCGAATTGCGCTTATAGGCCTGACGTAATCGTAGTACCCTTTTAGCCCCCAGGCTGTGATGGCAGCATCGTGAAGCGCCCCACCTAAAGCTAAGTAACTCTTAACATACCACTCCGTGTCATCCATCGTAGCGCCTTTGCCTCGCCATTGCTTTGAAAACGCGGGGTGATCCGAAACATAATTTAGAATAGTAAACCAATGGCCTGGAGGAGTCTCGGACTTTGGTCCATCGGCCCAAAATTCAGCTAGCACACGTGTAAAATCGCCTCGCTTCACCCATTGAGGTGTATAGGGTTTTCTGGTTTTAGGATTCTGGCGATAGCCCGAGCCTAGGCAATTCTGCCACTGGTAATATTCTTTCATTTGGCCAAATGTTTGGGGGTAGTTTTGAATATGACCAATTGCATTTGGTGAGATGTCTATACGAGTTAGCTCCTCCAAGCTGTGATGGGTGGCCCATTCGGCAACTAAGCCAAACCCCCACTTGTAAATCGTTGAGCTCATCTCATTGGTTGAATCTAGCCGAGGTGGAGAACCAGGATCCAGATACACATTGTATGATTTCCCATCGCGTAAAAAAACCGTGCGTTGTGAAGTATCCAACGCAAAAGGAATTACATTGCCCCACTCTGCATTTTGAAATTCGGGAATGTGGCCAGGTATGAAGTTTCCGCTTTGGTCGATGAATTGATCGAACGTAAGAGGTTGCCATTGGTTGGGATATTGAAGATTAGGATTGCCTGGATTTGTTGGGATCATGGCTTTATTGGCGGAGCGATAGTATTGATTGGCATATTGAAGTTGTTCGTTAGAGCCATCTTGCTGACCGAAGTTAATCCAGCGTGAAGCGATATAATTGCCTAGCGCGGCAGAAGATGATAGCCGAAGATCAGTAGAATGATTTCGTTCATCATAACCTAGCCTAGCAAATAAGGTACTTAGACTTTTCAGAGTAAAAGCGGCCCCTGGAGATTTGCCAAATCGATGTTGTAGAAGCCGAAAGGCCGTATAGCTAATGGCTTCACGAACCTTTGATCTATCGGGCGTATCAAAAAAAAATTGAATCGTCTTAGACTGATCTTGACATAGTAATAATCTATGGGGTTGATAATAAGCTGCCCATGCTTCATACATTGCGCCCGACAAGTGATACAAATTTCGGGCGTGGACGGTGGGGCGTGCAAAGTCATTTCGAATAGCCTCAAGCAACGCCTCATTCCAAATCCGTGCGATGGACTGATCGGTATCAACTGTTAACTCATCAAACCATGCCTTCGGCTTGGGCAGAATTCGTGGCTCGCTCAAGAAGTTTTGATAACGCTCAGTCGTGAACGGTTCAATTACTTCACCTTCCACTGCCAAGTATCGTTGATCGGGTAAAACGTGTTTTATACTTTGCATCTCACCGGAAGGCCAGCGGATTTTGACTTCATCTACTATTAAATGTTTACCCAAGCCAAGGTGAATTATGTTGCTGTTTTGCGAGGCGTATCCAGACCCAGTGGTGACTTCATCAATTAGTATCATCCTACCAACTCGAATTTCAATGCGGGCGCCCACACCGAATTTGTTAGATTTTTTGCCGACCAATCCGAACTGGACATAGTGATTTTCGTTGACTTCCTGATTGGCAAACAATTGCACTCCCCCTCCACTGGTATTGGCGATCATTAGGTCAATTCTGCCATCCCTATTAAAGTCGGCACTAGCTCCCCCAAAACCGTCTTTACGACTTTCAGCAGGAAGACCTTCAATTACATTGCTAAACCTTTCTCCGCCTTGGTTTCGAAACAACCGATTAGGAAATGGTGAAAAATGGAATTGATTGATCATATAAATGTCTGAGAAAGAATCATTGTCGTAATCTAGACAAATCACCCCCCACCCCATTCCTTTGTCGTTAACACCGGCACTGGTTGCTTCCTCCAAATAGGTAGAATCTGAACCATGCAAGAACAGCGCATTATCGTTCAGATTGGTTACATAGAAATCAAATTGCTGATCATGATTAAAGTCAGCAAAGTCGACACTCATCCCCTGCCCTCGATAATTAAGTTTTTGTTCCTCCCCGGTTTCGCGAAACTGGCCATTGCCCAGATTGCGAGACAGTCGATTTGGCTGATTGCCATCATAAATGCAATAAATATCCTGATCGCCATCGTGGTCGAGGTCAACGGCAACCGCCCCCATGCTCAGTTGATGACCAATTTGCGCTCCGCTGTTCCATATCCTATTCTCAAACTTACCAAACCCAATGTTGATGAAGAGACTATTTTCGTTCATAAAATTACATACATAAACGTCTAGCCATTGATCGCCATTAAAATCTGCCGCCAAAAGAGCACTTGCTGATCGTCCAACTTCCAGCCCTGAGACTTGCTCTTCAAACTTTCCATTTCCTTGATTATGAAAAAAACGATTTCGTGTCAGCTGACCAACAAGCAAATCCAGCCAACCATCGTTGTCAGCATCAAACCAAACTGCCGTCTTAGAATATCCCAGAGCCTTGAGTTTAGCTTCCTCGGTAACATCCTTGAAGACAAAAGCACCATCATTCCGAAGAAGACGATTACCTTCTGTTGAATCGGCATTAACGATGTAGGCATCATCGTCACCATCGTTATCATAATCACCAATTACAATGCCGCGAGACGTTTGCGTGGAAAAAATAGATTTATTTGTTGATACTTCGTCAAATCGAGCAGGCTTTGAGGATTGATGACAAGAACACAAAATGGATGCGAGTAAAAAAAGCCAAGCCCACCGACCTGAAACTAACATAGATGAAAAATATTTTTTTAGTTACAAAGAAGCAAGAATTTGAAGACCAAGCTTCTAATTTCAAAAATATTACTTTTTCTTCGTTTGTATTTGAATACCCGTAAAATGTCTTGGAACAAGACCCAAACTTCAGAATAATAAATGAAGGATGCTGTTGCAAGAAATAACTTTTTCAAAATAATCATATGCTTTTAGAACTTCGCTTCCTTTTCAATTTGCAAATAATTTGTTTTCACAAATGTGGGCGCTGCTTATGTTTGTTGATGAAGAACATCACCAAAGCAATCCACCGTGCTGGTAACTTTTGCCTCCCGAATTCTCAGCACCCCATACCCATCAGCACCGCGTACAATGTATGGTCAGAAACATACACCTTAAACACTTTTTGCTCAACACCCTTATGAGCAACATTCCACGTTTTACCCATGTCGGGTGACACGAGTATACCAATTGGATGGCCACAAATAAAATAGTTGCCCATTTGTTTGATAGATGAAATAGACGCAGCATCTGAAAATCCGTTGAAAGATGGAATGTACAGCAAAGGCTGAATTGTTTCATCAATTGCTTTCCATGTTTTTCCACTATCCAACGAAATGCGTATTCTTCTGGATTTTGTTATGGTGTTGTAAGATATGGCCGCGAACCCACCTTCAATACGCTCTACCGCTACACCCACGCCACCCTCGCTGATTACCCATTCCCAGTGTTCCCCATTGTCTGTAGAACGCATAATTCCTTTTTGACCCGTACCCATCAGAACCCCTTCAGACTCCACCAGACTCCCCAACCAACCTTCATTCTGGACTTGTTTCCAACTTTTTCCCTTGTCAGCAGATTTATAAAGACCGCTGTCGAAACCTAAGAATAACGTACCATTGGATGTTTCAAAAATTGTCCTCATCGAACGTTTTTTAAAATCCTGGTAGATCGGCAGCCAAGTTCCAGTAGCGGGCAACTTTTTATAAACTTCTCCTTCATAATTGTAGGCCATGACTCCTGAACGATTGAAAACAATTGAAGCTTTTCCAGGATCAGGAACATTCGCTTTCTCCCAAACGGGTGTTGCCGAATTACTTTTACTGTGATACATCGAATTTTTTAAGCGTAAGTACACGTCCGACTCTCCCGCAAAAAAATCTTGAGGCTCTCCATTTTCAGGCAAATCGAGACTTATGTCTTGCCAGGTCCGTCCTCCATCTTTTGATTGCAAGATCACGTTGGATATGCGTGGTTCACCATCAGTGCTTGAGGTTGATTTGGCAGTGTCGGAATTTAAGGTGGTTGTGGTAGTCGTTGAATTTTCCAGGTCCGGATTAGCTGAAAAGAAACTCAACACAATAAACAAGAAAGTCAGATGTAAGTAACGCATAGTAGATTTGGTTTTTAAAAGTTTGCCGGTTTATGAAGAAACTAATATCGAAGCACTAATTTGTCAATCCATGAAATTTGGTAAATGTTTCTCATAATTTACTTAGCAGCCGCCTTGGCGAGGTACACGTTTGTAAATTATTTTACCATCTCGTTCTACATAGTCGCCCGTTACTATTGGATATGCATACTTGGGCGCGTACGATACGCTATGGCTTCTTATCATTATTTTGTCGGTAACTTTCAGGCTATGTAATTGCTCAAATTCATTGTTAAAATTCAAATCATTCTTGCCCGACTTTTCAGGTCCAAACGCAAGAATATAATCGTCACCATTAATCCTTACCATCACTCCGAAACCTAATCTTGAGCCGGGCAGAAGAGAAAGTGAGGTGACAACAGCCTCCATATTGGTAGTATCCCTAATGGACTTCTTTATTTTAGCAGCACTGGCAAGTACTTTTTTACCTGCAGGAGACGCTTCCCATTTTTTGTGCATAATACCGTCAGGGGAAGCCTCCCATTTTTTCAAAACAGCTTCCCGTTCAGCAGCAGAGAGAGGCCTTGGGTTTGACTTTTTAGAAGTTTCATTTTTAGTTTCACGATTAGCAAACAACAGTCCGCTTACCACAACCAGCGGTAAGATCAGCGCGTAAATGATTTTTTTCGTGTTCATCATAGCATTAAGTTTAACAAAGAAAAATTGCTTTACCTTTGCGCATTCAAACGTA
Organism: Flammeovirgaceae bacterium; assembly: GCA_021299455.1. Taxonomy (GTDB): domain Bacteria; phylum Bacteroidota; class Bacteroidia; order Cytophagales; family Cyclobacteriaceae; genus ELB16-189. The sequence continues at coordinate 16,003 of JAJTGQ010000116.1, forward strand.
CGCAACCGCGTTGCCTTTCATGGTAAATCAATTGTAAAAAGAATGTAAATGGGTGTAAATTCTTCTTTCAGCCTTTTAAATAACCGATTTGTGGCGGTTTACGGCAGTGCATTTGTGATGGTTGCTGTTCTCTTTTTTGCTTCGTCTTTTACCAAACGTACCGACCGCGACCTACGGGCAAAGGAAATCAATCTCATCATCCGTGAGATGGGTCATCGGTTGTTGCTGCAGGCGGGTGATCGTACCTCTCGTGTGTTGCCGGTCACAGAAACGAAAGAAGGCACATTTCTTCTTACCTTCGAAAAAGAACTGGTTTTTAACAACGACTCGCTTATGGTGCTGTCGCAAACCCTGCTGCCTAAAACACAGTTCCCATCCGGCTACACAGTTACAGTACATGACTGCTTGAAAGCCGGTATTGTGTATGGCTTTCAGGTCAGTAATACTTCACCCGATGTTTTGCCCTGCAAAGGAAGAGGTCAGCTACCTGGATGTTACACCATCGAAATAACCTTTCCCGATTTATACAAGAACGATGAGAACGTGGAACAGAAACAAGCAGCTAACGATCTGTTGAGTGTAGAAAACAAATCAATTACATTGGATCGCCTCGAAGCCAACCCAAAAGGTAAGGACTTCAAAATGCGAATCTTTGACAACCCATTTTTCATCATGGTTTGTAGCACGATGCTTGTGCTTTTGGGTATTACATTTTGGATTGGGCGTATTAGAAAAAATGTAACACCTGCCCTAGTGCAGCATCAAGGCCATGCGATATTCACTGATTCGCTTCTGGAAGGATCTGCCATCGGAAAATTCCTATTTGATGTGAAGGGTCATCGCTTGTTATTGGGGACTGAAGTGATCAGCCTCACAGAAAAGGAATACAAGATTCTCGAATTACTTAATAAAAATTTTGGTGAACTGATTCCGCGCGAAACGTTGATGCAGGAAATCTGGATCAATGAAGGCGTTTTCACCGGTCGCAGTTTGGATATGTTTGTATCAAAACTGCGCAAGAAACTAAGCAGCGATCCTGCGCTGAAAATTACGAATGTTCACGGCAAAGGGTATAAGTTGGAAGCAGCTTGATTCAATTGGGAAGTGCTCTGTCATTTTAGCACAAAACCAGGTGGTATCGTAGCTTCTTTTTTAACCACCACAATTCCTCCGGCAATCACATACAAATCGTTTTCCTGATTGGGAAGGTGTGAGCCACCGATGATCGTTGCGTTATTTCCAATCTTGCAGCTTTTATCGAGAATAGCATTTTCGATATGACAGTTTTCTCCTATGCCCATCAAGATGTCGCCTGGTTTAGAAGCTATTTCCAGTAGCGTTTGGTAGGAATCGCTGCCCATCATGTATGTTTTGATAACGGTGCTTCCCTTCCCGATTCTTGATCTTACACCAATGACAGATCGTTCAATTTTCGCGGCATGAATGATGGCTCCATCTGCAATAACAGAGTCAACGATCATTGTACCAGAAATTTTAGAAGTTGGAAGAATTCGGGCGTGGGTATAAACACGCTTCCTATTGTCAAATAAATTAAAGCTTGGAATTGGATCGGTAAAACCCAGGTTGGCTTCATAGTAGGAACGTATGTTTCCGATGTCCGTCCAATACCCTTCAAATTGATAGCTGAGTACCTTGTGTTTACTAATGGACTGAGGAATGATTTCCTTTCCGAAATCATTCGTGCCGGGGTCGTTCATGAGCTCAATCAACAAATCCCGATCAAACACATAAATACCCATTGACGCCAGGTAAAAGCGACCATCTGATTTCATATAGTCGCTTACTTCCGATTTCCAATTTAGAATTTCTTCCGCATTTGGCTTTTCAATAAAGCTAGTAATCATATTCTCCTTGTCGGTTTTCATAATACCGAACTCGACACCCTCTTCTGCTTTCACCGGCAGCGTAGCAATGGAAATTCGAGCACCGCTCTCAATGTGTCGCTCAATCAGCACATTAAAATCCATCTGATACAACTGATCCCCGGAAAGAATTAATATATACTTAAAATCGTGGTTTAGGAAATGGTGCATGCTTTGACGCACGGCATCGGCAGTACCCTGAAACCAGTTCTTGTTCGAAATCGTCTGCTCAGCAGCGAGCACGTCAACAAACGCACGGCTGAACAAACTAAAATTGTATGTATTCTTAATATGACGGTTGAGCGAGGCGGAGTTAAACTGTGTAAGAACGAACATCCTACTGATACTCGAATTGATACAATTGGACAACGGAATATCCACCAATCTGTATTTCCCTGCAATCGGCACTGCAGGTTTAGAACGTTTAGCGGTCAATGGATACAAGCGCGATCCCTGGCCTCCCCCCAGGATGATCGCAATAACATCATCATTTATCATGATCCAGGATTTTTTTATATAGCATCTGTGTCTGTTGGGCGATCGCCTTCCAGTCAAAATAGTCTTCTACTCTTTTTCTTCCAAGAGCGCCCATGCTTTCTCTTAATTTTTCATCGCCCATTAATCTATTAATACCAGCAGCCAAATCTTTTGCGAATTGGTCAGGATGGGCTGCTTCAAACGGTGCTGTCGTTTCTTGTTCCAACGGTACCAATATTCCAGTTTCGCCATCCACCACTACTTCTTTGATACCACCTACGCTACTTGCCACAACAGCGGTTTTGCATGCCATCGCTTCAATGTTGATGATGCCAAACGGCTCGTAAATAGATGGGCAGCAGAATACTGCCGCGTGCGAATACAATTGAATGACATCTTTTTTGCTGACCATTTCAGCGATCCAGATTACATTACTCCTGGTTTTCTGAACCTCTCCCACGCGCTTCTTCATTTCGAGGCCTATCTCTTCGGTATCGGGGGCACCTGCACATAAAACAATCTGAGTATCGCTCGCGATATACTTGATGGCGTTTACCAGATGGATAATTCCCTTTTGCCGGGTGATGCGGCCGACAAAAAGTACATACGGTTTTGATTTATCTATTCCGAATTTGTCGAGTGCTTGCGTATCTGTGGTAACAGTATATTCATCTAAGTCAATACCGTTATAAATAACGCTTACCCTTTTTTCATCTACATTGAAGTATTTCAGTACATCCTGTTTGGTTTCCTGAGAGACGGCAATGACGGCATCGGCCATTTCAAGTGCTGTTTTTTCGATCCATGATGAAGCATCATATCCCCTACCCAACTGTTCGCGTTTCCACGGCCTAAGCGGTTCAAGAGAATGAGTAGTTACCACCAGCGGTGTGCCATAGCAGAGTTTTGACAAGATGCCGGCAAACTGAGCATACCAGGTATGACAATGAACGAGGTCAGCGTTCATCGATCCACTGTTCATCTGAATGCAGGTGGTTAGGGTTTTGAATATGGGTGCTAACTCAGCTTTTGTATCGGTAAGAGAAAGTGAATCTGAATTGAATCCAAGTATGCGCAAGTGCTCGGCACTGGTGTTCTGATCGCCAAAGCATCGTACTTCCACCTCCATTAACCTGGATAACTCACGCGCCAGATATTCCACGTGAACACCAGCTCCTCCGTAAACATAAGGTGGGTATTCGCGCGTGTAAAAAAGTACTTTCATAGTAAGCTATTTCAAAAAGTAATGATAGAGTAAAAAATCAATAATTGATCCTTTGTAAACTCAATTTATTGATTGATTTAAGCTAGGTTAAATTACCTATTTTAACCGTAATTAACAAACATCTAAGTCAAGATATAGATTGTATATCGTCAGTAATAAATATAAAAATCACCCATAACGCGAAGCAAGTTTTATAAACCGACAGACAGCGCAAAAGCTTTTCTCGCATTGCCTGAAATTGGTAAATTTGAGCTGGTATGCGTTTAACTTTCATTTTCTTGTTGGTTTCATTTTGTGCACTTGGCCAAAACACGAATGGCCTCAAGTTTATTGAGAACAAAGGCCAGTGGAATAGCGACATAGATTTCGAGGCTCAGGTGCCAGGGGGCCGTGTGGGTGTATCAGCAAAAGGCTTTTCTGTTTTGCTCTTAGATTTGGAAGAAATGGAGCACCGCCACCTGGCGAGCCATGGTACCATCAACGAATCTGATGGCCAGCATTCTAGTGAGCCGGTAACCGGCCATTACTTTCTGATAAATTTAATAGGATCCAATTCTCAGGCAAAGGCAATCGTAGAGAAGCCACTGGATGGCTATACAAATTATTTCCTGGGCAGCGATTCTTGTCGGTGGGCTACCCAGGGAAATCGCTTTTAACATTTTAGCACCAAACTTCTGTAATCATCATCCAATGCAGCGGTCAACCGTTTTGATCGTTTGGACATTTTGGTGGATTTCTCTTTGTCCAACAAAGCCAAGGCCATCTTGTTGACAA
>JAJTGQ010000111.1 GCA_021299455.1 Flammeovirgaceae bacterium
ATCTCTAAGGGGATTTGAGCTACGCATTTTTTTTCACGTAACTCATTTTGATGAATCAAAAATACAATATCACTGCCCTTGCTCCAAATACTTCACAATCATTTTGTTATCTGAAAATTTCTTAAAAGCGATTTCCCTGGCAATTCGAAAACCAGTTGAAAGTTTCATTCATTAATGGTAAATAGAAGTCTCAAATATTTCACATGAACCGAAATCAAGCAATTAGAAAAATGGCAGCTACGGCTCTCGGAGCAGTCGCTTTACCTCAAATGGCAAAATCCATGACCGCTTTGCCAGAGGCAGTAAAGGGGAAAATCAACCACTCTGCCTGTCAATGGTGTTATAGTGATATTCCCCTTGATGAATTATGTGCGGCTGCAAAGAAAATGGGTATTAAATCCATTGACCTGCTCAATTCAACGCAATGGGCCACAGCCGCGAAATATGGACTTACCTGCGCGATGGCGTATGCCAATGATTGGGGATTGCAAAAAGGATTTAACAATCCTGCTTTCCATGAGCAACTTTTGAAAGATTATACGCTCAATATTCCGAAAGCGGCAGAGGCCGGGTTGAAAAATGTCATTTGCTTCAGCGGCAATGCCAACGGACTTTCAAAGGAAGAAGGTTTGGAAAATTGTGCTCGTGGATTAGAACCAGTGCTGAAAGTAGCCGCTCAATATAAAATGACGGTGAGCATGGAACTACTCAACAGCAAAGTAGACCATAAAGACTATCAGTGTGACTACACTAGTTGGGGCGTACAACTTTGCGAGAAACTGGGAATGGAGGAATTTAAGCTGCTTTATGATATCTATCACATGCAGATCATGGAGGGCGATGTAATTGCGACTATTCGTAAAAACATTAAATACATTTCCCATTTTCATACAGGTGGAGTTCCCGGTCGTCATGAGATTGACGATACGCAAGAGCTTCACTACCCAGCCATCATGCAGGCCATCGTTGACACGGGCTTCACCGGATTTGTGGCACAAGAATTTATTCCGGCCAAGCCCAATAAGCTAGAGTCGCTGAAGAAAGCGATTAAGATTTGTGATGTTTAAATTTTGAGATTTTTAGTAGATTTACTTGATGCAAAAGGAATTTATTAAACCACCACGTACAGCATTTGAAGTATTTCAAATGCTGCCTGAAGGTACTTTGGCAGAAGTAATCGATAATCAGTTGTTTATGGCACCTTCCCCCACTCCTGACCATCAGGAAACTGCTGGCGACCTGTTTCTCGAAATTGCGTCTTTTGTAAAAAGGAAGGGACTTGGGAAAGTGTATTTTGCTCCGGTTGATTTGTATTTAGACGAATACTCGAATGTGGTTCAACCTGATTTGATTTTTATCTCGAAAAGTAATTCGCTTCGTACCGACAAAAAGGGACTCAAGGGAATACCAGACCTTATCATTGAGATACTATCTCCGGGAAACAAAAAGTATGACTCAGTTAGTAAGAAAAACCTGTACGAGAAATTCGGAGTTAAAGAATTTTGGTTGGTGGATCCCGAAACAAAAAAGGCTACTGGCTTTTTGTTTCAAGGGAGCAGTTATGTGAATCAGAAGGAATCTCAAAACCAACTTCTCTCTGCTGTTCTTGGCGAGACGTTCAACTTTTAAAATATCAGAATTTACTTCTAAAGTTTCGCTATCAATTTTAAATAAAGTTCTGTCAATTTTGCCTCTGCCTTTCCAGCAATTACAATAATTTCTGAAATCCCTGTAGGCTTTAAGTTATCGGGATCACAGTCATCCGTTAAAACGGAAATAGCATAACACGGCAATCCCATGTGGTTAGGTTGCAGCGCAATATAAAATGACAATAAGCATTGAAGTGCTCAACAAGCAAAGTAGATCACAAAGATTATCAGTGTGACTATAGTTAGCGTTTAGTCAATCTCACTCTGGCGTCATCGGTTCTGATTTCCACGTTGGCATTTCCGTTGGCCAACGATAGATGGGTGCGATCATCTGATTCAGCTACCTTACTAAAGTTTCCTTCGGTAGTGATACGCGAATCATCATGCAGGATTTCAAACTTGCCGCCACCGTTTGTGATGGTCAGCGCCACCAAGCCATCTTGTGCTTGGATAAAGTAGCGGCCATTGTCTACGATACTTGTTTCAATAAGCAAGTCGCCCTCATCCATATCAGCATTGATTGAAGAAAAATGCGCATTGGAGATTTGAACATCGGCATCGTCCGCGTCAATTTCCAACTCACCTTTGCCTGCATCCATGGTCACATCACCATCGTCTAGTTTGAAATTGAATCGATCGCCAGAACAAGCTGCCAAGTCAATGTCTGCATCGTCTACATCTATTGAAATCGCTCCAGCTACATTTTTAATCTTGTAATCACCATCATCACCTTTGATGGTCAAACTAACGCCTTGGGGCACGGTGATGTCAATGGTATATTTTTCACTGAAATAGCCGATCACTGCCGTCATTTGGTGCCGTTTGTACTCTTCTATTTCAAGATTGCCACCGTTCTGGTTGACATCCACCGAAAACTCATCTTGGCTGCCAAAAACCCAGCCCTTGGTAGACACTAATCGATTGATTTTTACATGGGCATTGGTACGATTTGTTCCTGAAACAGAAACCTTCGCATCGGAGCATCTGAGAGTAAGAGTGCCAGTAGCCGCTATGGCGTATTCTTTATCAAGATTGTAGCCTTCGCCTTTTTCTTGAGCGAATGCCCCGGCTGAAAATAACACAAACGTGATGGGTATAAGAAGCTTTTTCATGGTGATGAAGATTAGTTTTGCTTAGTCTGCAACGGTAGACGCGTAAAACTACTTTCAGGTTGCACAGGTGATCGGAATAGCGACTTCAACCGGCTTAAAAGTGGAGCGAACTGTAAAAAGTTACAGCCTGGCTATCAACTCCACATAAAGCTCCGTCAATTTTGCCTCTGCTTTTCCAGCCATGGCAATAATTTCGGAGATGACAGCTGGTTGAAGATTATCCGGATCACAATCATCTGTTAAAACAGAAATGGCACAACACGGCAACTCCATGTGGTTAGCTACCAATACTTCGGGTACGGTGCTCATTCCTACTGCATCGGCACCGATGCGATTCAAGAAACGGTATTCCGCTCGCGTTTCTAAGTTCGGACCAATGACGGCCACATAGACACCTACGTTTAGTTTTATTTTTTTCTCCCTAGCAATTTTGATAAGGAGCTTGTTCATCTTTTTTGAATAGGGTTCGCTCATATCCGGGAAGCGAGGCCCCAGTACTTCAAAATTTTCGCCCCGAAGTGGATTGTCCGGTTGCAAATTGATGTGGTCATCGATCAACATCAGCTGTCCCTTTTTCCATTTGAGGTTCATGTTGCCTGCTGCATTGGAAATCAACAGATGTTGTATGCCGAGCATTTTCATGACACGAACAGGCAGAGTTATTTTCTGCATGTTATAGCCCTCATAATAATGGAAGCGGCCTTGCATGGCCAATACTTTTTTTCCTTTTATCTCACCATAAATTAATTTTCCTCTATGGAATTCTACTGTGGAGACGGGAAAGTGAGGAATGGAATTATAATTAATTTCAATAGCATTCTTGATCTCTTTCACAAACAGATTTCCCAATCCGGTTCCGAGAATGACACCCACTTCAGGATTGTCAATGCCGTGCTTTTTTAAATAGTCAGTTGCTTCTTTAATTTCTTGGAGCATAAGTTGATTTTAGATTTGTGATTTTGGAATTAAGATAATAAGGCAATGAACCAAAGAAGTTGATTTTATGAATAGAATTTATCTTTGTCTGTGATAGCCACTTGTATAAAAAATGTGCTTACTTTTTGAGTTACAGCTTCAAAGAATCTTTTTCCTTTTTCCGCTGAGGCTTTGCTCGGGTCGCCCACGCCTGTGTCTTTTGTGACACTCGTCCATCTGCGCTCGGCCCAGGCCCATCCTTCTTGCATGGCATTAAAGACAAATTTCTTTGCCTTGCCATCACCCGCTTCTGATAAAGGACGCACTAAATCAGGGTGGAGGTGCATGATCACGCTTGTTTCCATTTCGCCTGCGTGATCGTCTTTGTTTTCGAAAAACCGTTTTTGATCAACCGCATTAAACCACGTACAAACACATAAAAACATATCTGGAAATTTCAATCCCAATTCACGAATCGCATTGTTAAAATGATTGGCTCCGTGACTATTAAAAATAATTAGTTTGTGAATGCCTTGACGATTGAGTGTATCTACCACATCGTGAAGAACGGCTAATTGCGTGCTTGGGTTCATGTTGATGTCGAGTGTGACATCAAATTGCCCGGTGTTGACGCCAAATGGAATGCATGGCAGCACAATTACTTTTACCCCTTGCTCCCACGCTAAACGAGCGCCTTCAGCGGCTACTTCTTCGGCTTCGATAATATCGGTGCCATAGGGCAAATGATAGTTGTGTGCTTCGGTAGCACCCCACGGCAATACTGCCACTTCAAACTTTGTTTCCTGAATGGCTTTCCAGTTGGTTTCTTTTAAAATGTAAGGGCGCATGGGTTCAGTTCGGGTTGAAAGAAGTATTTCGATCCGAACAAATCTAGAATCTTAATTCTTAAAACTAAAATTTATGCAGTCGCACCCTGGCAACTGCTTCCCGCCCCAGCGGTGCACGCAAAACAATGCTGGCTGACTACTATTTCTCGCTGCTCTAATTTTGAGACATCAAATGAGCTGATGTGTTGTCCAGAGCTTTCTTGCGTTTTTAGCCCTAGCATCTGGTTGAAATCACAGTCATAAAGAAATCCTTGCCAATCGATCGAAACGGTGTTCCGGCACATCACGCCACTTACTGCTGACGGGTTGAATGCGTTGATGAGTTTTTCCATATAGTCGTCATAATTTCCCGATTCAATTAAAAAATCCAGAAAGCGACTGATGGGAATATTGGTGATGGTGAACAAGCTATTGAAATCAATATCAAAATGAGCTTTCAATTCTTTTTTGAAGTCGCGCTCTAATTGCATTTGGTCTCCGGGTAAAAAGGCACCGGTTGGGTTGTACACTAAATCGAGAATTAGGCCGCTTCCGTTTTTGCCGTAACCCACTTCATTCAACATCTGCAAGCCCTTGATCGAATCTTTGAATACCCCTTCGCCCCGCTGGCGATCTGTTTTATCAGCATTGTAGAAGGGGAGCGATGAACAAATGCGCACATTGTTTTCTTTGAAGAATTCCGGCAAGTCGTGATACTTAGGATTGGCAGTGATAATTGTAAGATTAGAACGTACGATAATTTCTTGTACTCCAAGTCTATGCGCCTCACTCACAAACCATCTAAAGTCAGGATTCATTTCCGGAGCGCCACCGGTAATATCCAGTGTCTTAATGGTAGTATGCGTCAATACATCCAGGCATTGCTGCATGGTTTCGCGCGTCATGATTTCTTTCCGATCAGGCCCGGCATCGACATGGCAATGTTTGCAAACCTGATTGCACATGTAGCCAATATTCATTTGGAAGATTTCAATCTTGGTCGGCTTCAACGGAAAATGCCCAAGTGGTTCAATCTTTTGTTTGAAGGTGGGGAGCTTTCCGGATTTAAAAATCCCATTTTGAAGGAATTCTACCTGACGTTCCTGATTGGCAAGCTGATGATGGCGCGCGTGAAGTGATTTGATCATTTCAATTTTCGTTGATCGTTCTTGGTTGATGGTTGTTGGGTGATGGTTGTTCGTTGACGGAGAGTGCGGCCAACGACTAACGACCATCCAACAACGAATTCACATGGATAGTTTCTTGGCTTTGTTCATCATCATCACTCCGTGGACTAATGTTGCTCCGCTGCGAATGGCCGCTGCCACATGAATGGCTTCCATCATGCCTTTTTCGGTAGCGCCTTTTTCCAATGAATCTTGTGTGTAGGCATCAATACAATAGGGGCATTGCACCGTGTGAGCCACCGCCAGAGCAATCAACGATTTTTCGCGAGCGGTAAGGTCGCCTTCTTTGAACACATCGCCATAGTAGGAGAAAAACTTATCGGCCAGGTTTTTTTCCCATTCGCCAATGTTGCCAAATTTTTTTAAGTCTTCGGGGTTGTAGTACGTGTGTTCCATGTATAGTCGTTGGTTTAAACAGCTATAAAAGTATTAAAATTTATATGACTGCTGGTATATACGATGTCTTGACCGCGACAGGATTTACGATTTCGTGAATTATTTTGCCAGAGGCGGGAAAAGCAGATTAGAACAACCCAATGCTAGGAGCCTTTTATTTTTGAAAAGGCATACAGCATCTCTCGTCCGATTTGCTGAACGCGTTCTACATACTTCGCAGATTCGAGCGGAGTGCCATCAAATTCTTTGGGGTCATCGTAAGTAATAGCGATGCGGGCTTTAGCGCCCAACACGAGCGGACAGTTTTCATCGGCATGCGAGCACGTCATGATCGCTGCAAAGCCGGGATTGTTGTTAAACGGGTCATCGTACTTTTTTGAGAACACAGTAATGGAGGAAGCATTTGGAGAATAGCTCACTTTATACAATGGATTGTCGCCAGGTACTTCGATGTTTATTTGAAAACCCGCCTCTTGTATCGCTTTTACCGCACGAGGGTTGAAAGCAGTAGCTTCCGTTCCGCCCGAAAAACAAACAATATCTTTTACACCAAAATAATCAGCCGATGCCTGCGCCCACAACTGAGCGATGTGACTCCTGCGCGAATTGTGTGTGCAGATGAAGTTGAGATAGACAGGCTGACCAGCGGGTGATTGTTGAACGAAGCGAGTCAACTCCGTCAATAGCGTTTTCCTTTCCGTTGGTAGTTGATCAAACTGTAGCACAAGGCTTTCAGCTGTTGCTTGAAGAGTAGGATGGAGCATGATAGAAATTCGGTTTTGAAGCCATCTCAAAAATATGTGAAGTCTTGTCAGCCTGATTCAGTCGAATGTAACTGGTTTTGAAAATTGAGGTTTCGACAAGCTTAACCTGACAGGAGTAGTATTTTTGAGATGACTTTTAATTTATAATTGTAAAGTTAATAGTTAAGAAAAAGTGTAGGCGCCTGGCATCTGAAAAACGTCATGACGCCTGACAAAATTAATTGCAGCATCCGGGTGAACAACAAGCATCTGGCTTCTCTGCATAGACGGTGATGCTGAAAATGCCGGTGCTTCCTGTTTTAAAATCTGCCATGGCCTCTGGTGTTAGATATTCTTTCAAAATTTCATCGGGCAACGAGATCCGTTTTTCTTTTTGCAACGTAATGTTGGTGAAGCCTGCCTCTTTGATGATTTTTACATACTCGTCTTTTTGAATGGCTCCCGAGACGCAACCTGCATACATCTCCGCATTTTTTTGTAGACCCTCAGGCAAATCACCCACTAGTACAATATCTGACACGCTAAAGTGTCCTCCCTTTTTCAGCACACGAAACGTTTCGGCAAAGGCTAGTTTCTTATCAGGAACGAGATTCAACACGCAATTGCTCACCACCACATCGGCACTGTTTCCGGCCAATGGCATATTTTCAATATCACCCTGGCGGAATTCGACATTCGTAAAGTTCAACGCCTTCGCATTCGCGCGCGCTTTCTCAATCATTTTTTCTGTGAAGTCGATGCCGATTACTTTTCCGGTTTCTCCTACGATGGAGCGTGCCACAAAGGCATCGTTGCCTGCACCCGAGCCCAAGTCAACTACCGTATCGCCTGCTTTTATTTGAGCAAATTCGGTAGGTAATCCACAACCTAGTCCTAAATCGGCATCGGCCACGTAGCCATCCAACTGAGTATAGTCATCTGCCATTACACTGTAGTCAATAGTACCGCACCCTGTGGCGCCACAGCAGCTGGTAGCGTTTGTCGTTTTACTCTGTTCGGCAATCTGGCCATACTTTTCCTTCACCATTTGCTTTAGTTGTTCTCCTGTTTCCGTTTTCATATCATTTATGTTTTAGTTAATCGTAATATTGCGATGGGTTAGGTCAAAAAAATAGTTTAGCAGCAGTTTGCACCATCATAGCTTTCCAACATTGAAACCAGTGTTTTCTTGGCTTTGCTCCACGACTTTTCGTCAATGCAGTAACAAACGCTTGGGCCTTCAATGTTGCCTTTTATCCAGCCTGCTTTTTTAAGCTCATTTAAATGTTGTGAAACCGTGGACTGCGACAAGGGCAACTCATCCACAATATCGCCACACACGCAGGACTTGGTCTTGATGAGGTACTGCAAAATCGCAATGCGTGCCGGATGCCCCAAGGCTTTCGCCAAATTGGCCACTTCATTTTGTGTTTTGGTGAATTCTTCCGTTTTGGTAAGCCCCATGTGGTATTAATCGTAATATTACGATAAAGGTTCCAAAAATCAGGAATTCTTTTTGAAGTCGCAACGGCTTAACTTAGAAATTAGGCGACAGCAAATACCGTGTATAAAAATCATCTATTGCTTTTACGGCTTCTCCGGGCGTATCCACCAAGCTGAAAAGATCTAAATCTTCAGGCGAAACCATACCTTCTGCTACCACCACTTTTTTAATCCAATCGACCATACCCGCCCAGAATTTCTTGCCCACTAATACAATCGGGAATCTCCCAATTTTTTTTGTTTGAATGAGCGTTAGCGCTTCACTTAACTCGTCAATCGTTCCAAACCCACCGGGCATTACGATGAAGCCCTGCGAATATTTAACGAAAATCACTTTGCGCACAAAGAAATAATCGAATGTGATCAATTTATCCGGATCGATGTAGATATTTCCTTTTTGCTCATGGGGCAGATAAATATTTAAGCCCACCGATTTTCCTCCCGCTTTCATTGCGCCTTTATTTCCTGCCTCCATGATGCCGGGGCCGCCTCCGGTGATGACGCCATAGCCATGTTGAACGAGTTGCTCAGCAATATCTTCCGCCATTTTATAAAACGGGTTCGTAGGTTTGATGCGAGCCGATCCGAAGATGGTGACGCAGGGCCCGATCTTTGCCATTTTCTCAAAGCCCTCAACAAACTCGCTCATCACTTTGAAGATCACCCACGAGTCTGAACTTTTTATTTCTGCCCAATCTTTATCTTTAAATGCCTTGCGTATGCGGTGTTCATCTTCCAGTGGTAGAGGTGCTACTGCATTCGTTGGTTTCTTTGTTTGTTTTTTGCTCATGTTACTATTCGCTTACGACCGACAAGTTAGAAAAATTAGAGAACGTTTAGCCATCCGACTGCTGGAGGCATACCCTGTCTTACGTAACGTACAGGAACTTTTGAGCCATAAAAGCAGCAAAACAACTGAACCCAGTCGGTATATCTCCTTTGGGATACCACAGGCATGCACAATAGAATAATTTCATTCAATGATCTTCCAGATAAAACGCTTATTTTTAAAGGACAGGAAAAACATCCTTAGCAGACCAAATCAGATGGATAAGAATGACAAAATCATTCTTATAAAGGAGTTTTAATTCCCCGCAGAGTCTCCCGCCTCGGGGACTCTGCGGAACAACGAGGATGAGCCGAAGGAATGAGCGGAATGCTAAAAAATGTCCGTTAGAAGAAAAATGGATGAAAAACACGCGATGTACTTTGTCACTTTTGCCTGAACTCGCTGGCTCCATCTAATTAAAATGGCTAATGCGTATGATAGGGTTTATACATGGTTTGACGATTTGAAAAGCAAGACACTCTGTTGTGGGGTATGTGTTTATGCTAAACCATGTACAGCCTTAATTGGATTTCGGACTTTACTATTGAAAGGGCTGAGATATGACGAAAGACAAATTTACCGCAGAGTCCCCGGGGCGGGAGACTCCTATGTTTGTTTTTATAATCGTTGAGCAAAATAACAATAGATTTGATGAAAGTGAAAAAGGGTGAGAGCGCATTCGAGACTAAACAACTTTCGAGGTATGTTCGCGCAGAGATAGTGCCTCACTCTTTTTTA
>JAJTGQ010000164.1 GCA_021299455.1 Flammeovirgaceae bacterium
AATTCTGCAGAACTGGATCATTACTATCTGTGGCGACATCAGCTTGCTCTACCTGCTCGTGGAGAGATAGCCATTCATAACCGGTCTCATTATGAAAACGTGTTGGTTACAAAAGTTCATCCGCAGTGGATATTGAATGAAAACATCCCGGGCGTTGAATCGGTCAAAAATGTTGACGATGATTTTTGGAGTATGCGCTACAAGCAGATCAGGCGATTTGAAAAAAACCTCGCTGAAAATGGGACTGTGATTATGAAATTTTTCTTGCATGTTTCGAAAAAGGAGCAGAAAAAACGCTTTTTAGAACGTATCGATGACCCCTCAAAGAACTGGAAGTTTTCATTGGGTGATTTGAAAGAGCGAGCGTTCTGGGATGATTACCAAAAAGCATATGAAAAAGCACTCTTTGAGACTACGACAGATAGTGCGCCTTGGTTTGTCATTCCAGCTGATGATAAGTGGTATGCTCGCCTTGCAATTGCAGAAATTATTGCCAAAGAGTTTTCTAAGTTAGATGCAAGCTACCCAACCGTTAGCCCTGCTCAAAAAGAAGAACTGCAAAAGGCAAAGGTGCAGTTGCTGGCTGAAGATGGAGGCTCAGAGGACAACAAGAAAGTGGTAAAGAATAAGGTGCTATTGAAAAAGTAGCTGCGGAATCGTTCAATCGCCAATCTCGCCAAACGTAGTCAGGTTAACAATAGTACCACGTTCGCGGAATTTGCTGGCAATCGAATCAAGTCGTTTTATCGCTTCAGTATCCCACGGGTTGGCAACAAGCGAAAGAATTTTCAGTTTCTGAAACTGAAAGAACTTTTCAGGTGTCTCCGTAAGATTATTGTTTGAAATATCCAGGTTTTCTAATAAAGCCAGTCGAGATAGTGATGGAGGTAGATTGGTCATCAGATTGTTGTTAATCCGTAGTACCTTCAATCGCTCTAACTGCCCCACGCTTGTAGGTACTTCACTTAGACGATTGTTGTGTAAGTATAACTCTTCGAGCGTCTGAAGTTCTCCCAGATTTTCGGGTAACGAATAGAGTTGATTGAATGCCAAGTATAACACTTCCAATTTTTTCCATTGACTTACCTCGGAATCCAACCTTTTCAACTGGTTGTAATACAAATCAATTTCTTTCAGAGACGTAAGTTGGTAAATGCCTTTCGGTAGCGCAGCTACCTGATTATTGTAGAACGACAACTGTTCCAATTTCTTTAGATTTCTGATCTCCTCTGGTATCGTTGAGATGCTGTTATTGTTGAATTTCAATTGTTTCAGTCCAATAAACCCACCAATGGTGTGAGGAAGTATTTTAATATGATTTTTGCCTAAGTCTAATTTTTCAAGTGATGGGTAAATAGGCAGCGACTGCTCTTCAAGAGTGAGTGCATTTTCGGTCAGAATCAGTTCTCTTAGATTTCTATTTTTGGCAAGTCCCTTCGGAAAGTAAATCAATGTATTCTTAGCCAAATCAAGTTTTGTAAGCTCTTGCAAAGGGCTAAAGTCTTTCGGCAAACTCAAAGAATTGTTTCCTCTAAAAATCAAATTTTTGATATTCGCATTTTTTCCCAGCTTAAGCGGTTGCCTCGCCTTGTTGTTGATGACATAGATGGTTTGAAGGTGCGGCAATTTTCTCAACTTTCGCTGGATACGGGAGATGTCTGTGTTTACCAGCTCCAATTCCACCAGATTTTTGCACGTTAGCACATCAGCAGGAACACGATTAGATTTTAATTTACCGATGCTCAATCTGGTAATGGACGATCGATCTTTGATCTGCGCAAGACTGTCATAGACGAAAAATGACTCGTTAGCATGATAGACTTTCCGAAAGCCAATGGTTCCTGTCTGGTACTGCTTTCGCAACAATTCAGAAAGACTATCAGCCGCTTTCGCATCCATCTTATCAATGCTTTCGTGAAAGGCTTTTTCTATCAAATGAAATTGAATCGAGTCTGAAGCGGTTTTAAAAATTGGCTGTTCGCTGGAAGACGGGTTAGCAGTTTGAAAAACCTCAGTTCCTGTCCTGATCAATGTATCCGGACGATTTGTTTTGATCGACCTTTTATTGCCTTTTTCGTCTACAGAAATAATTTCAACCACCGACTGCGAATAGCCATAGGCAAAAATGAGTAGCCCAATAACAAGGGTTGAAAATTGCTTCATGTTTTGTTTGTTTATAATGAAATTTATTGAGTTAAAAGCACAATTCCAAGTGGTCGTTCCCTCGTTGAAATTGGCCTCGAAAATCTCCTGTTTTAGCGCTAAAAAAATGCGGTAAATACTATTAAAAAACGTATTTTCGCGGGTATTTTAAATATCAGAAATGAACGAAGGAAAAGAAAGAAACGAATCGAACTATTCAGCGAATAATATTCAGGTTTTAGAGGGGTTAGAGGCGGTCAGGAAAAGGCCGGCCATGTACATTGGCGATATTGGGGTGAAGGGTTTGCACCATCTGGTTTATGAGGTAGTGGATAACTCGATTGACGAGGCATTGGCAGGTTATTGTGATGATATTCATGTGGTCATTAACGAGGACAATTCTATTACCGTAGAGGATAACGGTCGGGGTATACCCACCGATATGCACGAAAAAGAAAAAAGAAGCGCGCTGGAGGTGGTTATGACCGTCTTACATGCCGGTGGAAAGTTTGACAAAGACACCTACAAGGTTTCGGGTGGGTTGCATGGTGTAGGTGTTTCCTGTGTTAATGCCCTGTCAGCAGTTCTGACGGCCACCGTTTATCGAGAAGGCAAAATATTTGAGCAAGAGTATCATAGAGGCGTACCACAGTACCCGGTAAGAGTAATCGGAGAGTCTGAAAAAAGGGGAACCACTGTTCATTTCAAGCCGGATCATGAGATCTTTATCCTTTCTCAGGAATATAACTACGAGACCATTGCGTCCCGCTTGCGCGAACTGGCTTTTCTGAACCCGGGCATTAAGCTCAATCTGAAAGATATGCGGGAGAAGGACGAGCATGGCGCACCAAAGTCAACGGCTTTCTTGTCAATTGGTGGATTACGCGAGTTTGTAGAATATCTTGACTCTACGAAAGACAAATTGATTGCCAACCCTATTTACATCGAGAACACCAAGTCGGAGATACCGGTGCAGGTGGCAATGGGTTACAACACTTCTTACAGTGAGAACCTGGTGTCTTATGTGAACAACATCAACACCCATGAAGGAGGTACCCATGTAGCTGGTTTCCGCAGAGCACTTACGCGCACGTTAAAGGCGTATGCAGATAAGTCAGGATTATTGGAGAAAGCAAAAGTAGAAATATCAGGCGATGATTTTAGGGAAGGCTTGACAGCTGTGATTTCTATTAAGGTTCAAGAGCCTCAGTTTGAAGGGCAGACCAAAACCAAACTGGGAAACTCAGAAGCCATGGGCGTAGTTGACACAACGGTAGGCGAGATGCTTCAAAACTTTTTAGAAGAGAATCCGCGGGAGGCAAAACTGATTGTCAGTAAAGTTATTTTAGCAGCACAAGCGAGGATTGCTGCAAAGAAGGCGCGTGAAATGGTGCAGCGTAAAAATGTCCTTTCCGGCACCGGGCTTCCTGGCAAACTTGCCGATTGTGCCAGTTCGGATCCCGCCATTTGCGAATTGTATTTGGTGGAAGGTGACTCTGCAGGTGGTTCTGCCAAGCAAGGGCGCGATCGTAATTTTCAGGCTATTCTCCCGTTGCGCGGAAAAATATTAAATGTCGAGAAGGCACAAGAACACAGAATATATGAGAACGAGGAGATCAAGAACATGATCACGGCACTCGGTATCACTTTTGGAAACGCAGAAGATAGCAAGGCACTTAATTTGGGGAAGCTTCGGTACCACAAAGTAATCATCATGACGGATGCTGACGTGGACGGTAGTCACATACGCACCCTGATACTCACATTCTTTTTTCGCTACATGCGTGGACTCATCGAGCAAGGGTATGTATACATCGCCCTGCCTCCGTTGTATCAATTGAAGAAAGGAAAGGTAGAAAACTATTGTTGGAACGAAGAGCAGCGTGATGCGTTGATCAAAGAAATGAGCAAGGGTGGCAATGAAGACAGTGTAGGCGTTCAACGCTATAAAGGTTTGGGCGAAATGAACCCGGAACAATTGTGGACTACTACCATGGATCCAACCAAGCGGACGTTGAAACAAGTCAATATTGAATCTGCAGCCGAGGCTGATCATTTGTTTTCAATGTTGATGGGAGATGAAGTAGCTCCCAGAAGAGATTTTATTGAACGCAATGCCAAGTACGCAAAAATCGACATATAGAGAAGGAAGGAGATTGAAAAAGAAGTTCTCCATTCGGTAACATTCGAAATCTTATTTTAATTGGAATAATCTTCATCTTTGGAGGTAAAAGCTTTGTGGTAGAATTATGGAAAGTGTGTCGGTAACAGAACAACAGGAAACGCCCATTGCAAAGCAGATCTTTGAGAGTAGGTTCATAAGTCGGGATTTGAGTTGGCTTCAGTTCAACTATCGGGTTTTAGATCAGGCAAAACATATTGACCGAAGTGTTTTTGATCGTTTGAAATTCTTGGCCATTACAGCTTCCAACTTAGATGAGTTTTGTACGATCCGGCTTGGCAGTCTTTACAACTATCTTGATTACGGCAAGGAACGCTTCGATTACAGTGGCTTGCGGGAAACGCCATTCCGTCAATACTTATTAGACGAGCTTCATAAATTCGTAGATGAGCAGCATGATTATTTTGTCAAAATATTAAGGCCATTATTTGAAAAAAATAACTTTAAGATATCCGCTTATCAGTCGCTTTCAAAAGAAGACCAAAATCGGGTAGATCAGTACTTTCAGCGCACCATCTATCCGATGTTGACGCCTATGTTGTTTGATAACTACCATACGTTTCCCATTCTAAAAAATAACCGACTCTTATTTGGTGTAGTCACGGTAGCGCCACAAGATGTAAACAACCAGTTACGTGTTTCTTTCATTCAGGTGCCCAGTAATATCCCCAGATTTTATGAAATACTGAGCATCGATAGTGTCTTGCAATTTGTACCTGTTGAGGAAATTATCAGAAACAACATCCACCACCTTTTTCGAAATGTAGAGATTAGCAGCATCAACCTTTTTCGAATTAATCGCAATGGCGATTTTACCCTGGAAGAAAGCGAAGATATTGAGTCAAACTTTCTGGAAGAGCTAAAGCGAAAACTACAAACACGGAGATCTGGTAGAGTCGTACGAATGGATATTCAGGAGAATCCCGATCCATGGCTGATAAGGCTGTTGAAGATACAGTGGGATTTAGACGACCTTAATATCTTCAAGATTCCTACTGATGGGATGATTGATTATGCCGGCCTCAACCAAGTAGTGGGGCACCCTGAGTTTAAGAGCAAGCGGCTGCAACTTCCCCCACAAGTGAAACCGGTATCGTTCCCAGAATTAGGTACACGAGATTTGTTTGAGGTACTAAAGGAACGCGATATCCTGATGCATCATCCCTACAACTCCATGGAACCCGTGTTAGAGTTATTGGAAAAGGCCGCAGACGATCCATTTGTGCTTTCGATTAAGATCACCATCTACCGATTGGCAAAGGGGGAATCGCGGGTGAGTGCAGCTTTGCTTAAAGCCGCTGAAAATGGTAAGCATGTTTCTGTTTTATTTGAAGTGAAAGCCCGATTTGACGAGGAGAATAATATACGGGAAGCAAAAAAATTACAGCAGGCGGGATGCTTCGTGATTTACGGGGTGAGTAGTCTTAAGACACACACGAAGCTGCTGCTGATTGTTCGAAACGAACCGGATCGTGTGTATCGGTATGTGCATCTCTCAAGCGGGAACTACAACGAGACCACGTCACGCTTTTATACAGATGTGGGTATCTTGAGTACCAACGATTCCTATGCCAATGATGTATCGGAATTTTTCAATGTCATAACGGGTCATTCACATCCAACTACTTACAAAAATCTGATTACATCGCCACGCGATATGCGCAATCAGCTAATGTACTTGGTTCGCTGCGAAGCAGAGAATGCCCGAAATGGAAAAACAGCAGGTATTATCATCAAACTCAATTCGATACAGGATAACGACTTTATCAATTGCTTGTATGAGGCATCAATAGCAGGAGTTTCAATCAAGCTGATTGTGCGCGGGATGTGCTGCTTGCGACCAGGAAGAAAGGGACTGAGTGAGAATATCGAAGTCGTTTCAGTGGTGGGTGAGTATTTAGAGCACTCACGGATCTATTATTTCCATAACGATGGTGCCCCTAAAGTGTACGTGGGCAGTGCCGATGCAATGGTACGAAGTTTTGACAGAAGGATTGAGTCTTTGTTTCGTCTTGAATCGGATATGCTTCGCAAACAAGCGATGAATATCCTACGATATAACTTGAAAGACAATGTCAATTCGTATGTGATGTGCGAAGACGGTACCTACAAGATCAAGGAATTAAACGGTGAACCACCTTTCAATATCCATAAAGAGTTCTACAAGGTAACAAAAGAGATATTTCAGGATGTAAAGTTATTCTAGAACACGCTGATCTATTTTTTGAACTCAATTTTTTTCTGTTGGATATTTCTCTCCAGTACGTGAAGAAGGATTCCGTCTTTCAATCCTACATCAGGAACAATGATACTGTTGGAGTGAGCCCACTCCATCACTTTGATATAAATACCGCTCGCAGGAACGATTACATCAGCACGATCTGGATTCATTTGAAGCTGATAAATTCGTTGATCAATCGTCAGCGACTCAATCTCTTCTTTAATGGCTTTTACTTTTTTGAGAGATAGTGTAGCACCCGGTTTCTTTTGAGCTAACTCAAAAATTTTGGATATGTTTCCACCGGTTCCAACGGCAGTAACTTTACCATAGGACAGTTTAACATTCTCGCGCACCCAACGCTCCATGTCTTCCCACATAACCGGTGAATCATGGTGCTCGAGTATTCTTACAGAACCTATTTTAAATGACCTGGTCTTTATTTTCTTTCCTTTTACAAAAAGATTCAACTCGGTGCTTCCACCGCCCACATCAATGTGCAGGTAGGTCTCATTCCCTAAATAGGAGAAGATTGCCTTGTTAATGAATTCCGCCTCGAGGTGACCATCGATAATATTGATGGTTATGCCAAGCTCTTCTTTCACTTGCCGGGCTACCTCTTCTCCGTTTTCTGATTCACGCATGGCTGAAGTAGCGCAAAACATATAATCATCTACTTCATAGAGCTCCAGCAGAAGTTTATATGCCTTCATCAGCTTTTTAAACTTAGCTATACTGGCATCGCTAATGCGGTTGGTAGTGAATACGTCATGTCCAAGACGAAGAGGAAAACGAACGTATTCCAATTTCTTAAAAAGCATTTTTTCTCCACCTTCTAGTATGGTCGAGATTTGAAGCCTGATGGCATTGGATCCGATATCGATGGCGGCAAGCTTCACAGGCAACGGTTGTTTGAGCCCGCAAATTAAGCATTATGACTTTTTAATTACTACAAGATTGCTTTTCTTTGCACTGCTTATCCAGAAAGACCGAGGGACAGGGCCCGATGAAGTCTTAGCAACCTTGCCAATAACTTGGTGCTAACTCCCTTCTGCGAAATGCGGAGAAGATAAGTGGCCATTCACGAAGGCTCTTTCTGGATAAGCACGAAACTAAATCGTGAGAAAGAGTGAAGAAAATTGAAGACATCTTAAAGGAACGAATTCTTATTTTGGATGGTGCCATGGGCACGATGATCCAGCGCCACAAATTAGAAGAAGAAGATTTCCGGGGCGATCGTTTCAAGAATCATTCGCATTTATTGAAGGGTAACAATGACTTGTTATCCATTACGCGGCCGGACATCATTAAAGATATTCATGCTCAATATTTTGAGGCTGGTGCAGACATCGCTGAAACAAATACCTTCAGCGGAACAACTATCGCACAGGCTGATTATTATTTAGAACATATTGTTTACGAACTGAATTTTCAATCCGCTAAAATTGCTAAAGAGGTTGCAGTGCAATTTACTCAGAGAGAACCCGACAAGCCCAGATTTGTGGCAGGTGCAGTTGGACCCACAAACAGAACTCTTTCTATTTCTCCCAATGTGAATGATCCCGGTTATAGAGCAGTAACATTTGATCAGCTCAAAGTCGCCTACAAAGAACAAGTAAAGGGGCTGATGGATGGAGGGGCAGATCTCCTTTTAGTAGAAACTATTTTTGATACGTTAAATGCGAAAGCTGCCCTGTTTGGTATTCAAGAACTTTTTGATGAAGAAGGTAAAACGTTACCCATCATGGTTTCAGGAACAATTACTGATGCAAGCGGACGAACGCTTTCCGGGCAAACAACAGAAGCATTTCTGATCTCGGTTTCTCATGTGCCTTTGCTAAGTGTGGGTTTAAACTGCGCCTTGGGCGCAAGACAATTGAGACCATATCTACAAATTCTTAATGAGCAGTCTCCATTTTTTGTGAGCGCATACCCGAATGCTGGTCTACCAAATGAGTTTGGGCAATACGATGAGGGACCAGATGAAATGGGAAGTCAGATTGATGAATTCCTGAAAGAAGGGTTGGTAAATATTCTTGGCGGATGCTGTGGCACAACGCCTGCCCATATTAAAGTGATTGCGGAGTTAGCAAAGAAGTATAAACCAAGGGAGGTGGTAGTCAATGCCTGATCATTTTCTTAAACTCAGTGGACTGGAAGCAGTAACTGTTTCCCCTGCGTCTAACTTTGTTAATATTGGTGAACGAACCAATGTTACGGGCTCGGCCAAATTCCTAAAATTAATCAAAGAAGATAAATTTGATGAGGCGCTGTCTGTCGCTTTAGATCAAGTAAGGGGTGGGGCACAGGTAATTGATGTAAACATGGACGAAGGCATGTTGGATTCTGAATCTGCCATGGTGCGGTTCTTAAACCTGATGGCTTCAGAGCCAGAAATAAGTCGAATCCCTGTAATGGTCGATTCATCGAAGTGGGAGGTAATCGAAGCTGGATTAAAATGTTTGCAAGGGAAAAGCATTGTGAATTCCATCAGCTTAAAGGCCGGTGAAGAAGAGTTTCTTCGTCAGGCAAAATTAGTGAAGCGATATGGTGCCGCCACGGTGGTTATGGCATTTGACGAAGTGGGCCAGGCGGACACTTATCAACGAAGAATTGATATTTGTAAAAGAGCGTATGATATCCTCACACAGAAAATAAATTTCCCGCCACAGGATATCATTTTTGATCCCAATATTTTTCCGGTAGCAACAGGAATAGATGAGCATAAAAACTATGCGCTGGATTTTTTTAAAGCTACAAAATGGATTCGCACCAACTTGCCCCATGCACATGTCAGTGGTGGAGTAAGCAATGTATCATTCAGTTTTCGGGGCAATCAGTTAGTCCGCGAAGCGATGCATTCTGTCTTCTTGTATCACGCCATCAAAGAAGGCATGGACATGGGCATTGTCAATCCGGCCATGCTTGCTGTATACGATGATATTCCTAAAGATTTGCTTGAACGTGTCGAAGACGTTCTGCTCAATAGGAGAGAAGATGCTACCGAGCGCCTGCTTGAGTTTGCTGAAACTGTAAAAGGATCTGCAAAAAAGAAAGAGCAAGATGATGAATGGAGAAAGGGTACAGTGGAAGAACGATTGACCCATTCGTTGGTGAAGGGTGTAATCGAATTCATCGAAGCAGATATTGAAGAAGTCAGGCATAAGTTTGATAAGCCGCTGCATGTGATTGAGGGGCCATTAATGAATGGAATGAATGTAGTGGGTGATTTGTTTGGTGCAGGAAAAATGTTCTTGCCACAGGTTGTAAAAAGTGCCAGAGTGATGAAGAAGGCAGTAGCCTACCTTACACCATTTTTAGAGGCAGAGAAGATTAGAAGCGGGCAGGTGGGGAAACCAGCAGCAAAAATACTCATGGCAACCGTAAAAGGAGACGTACATGATATTGGAAAGAATATTGTGGGCGTGGTGTTGTCATGTAATAACTATGATGTGGTTGATTTGGGGGTGATGGTGCCCACTGAAAAGATCATTGAGGCCGCCAAGCGTGAGAAAGTGGACATCATAGGATTGAGCGGTCTAATTACTCCATCACTAGATGAAATGGTTCATGTGGCCAAAGAGATGGAGCGTGAAGGAATGGTTTTGCCGTTGTTAATAGGAGGGGCTACTACTTCGCGGATTCATACAGCCGTGAAAATTGATCCTGTGTATAGTGGCCCGGTAGTTCATGTATTAGATGCTTCTCGTTCCGTACCTGTTGCGAGTGAGTTTATCAATCCCGATACAAGAGGCGCATTTAAAGCCCGGGTCAAAGAAGAGTACGTCAAATTGAGAAGTGAGCATGAGGGCAGGCAACAAGCTAAGAACTACATCTCACTCCCTGAGGCAAGAAAAAATAAAGTCAAAATAAACTGGAGTAATACCTCCATTAGTAAGCCGAGCTTCTTGGGTAAAAAAGTACTGGTTAACTATCCGCTTGAAGAAATAGCAAAATACATCGACTGGACTCCTTTCTTTCAGACATGGATGTTGTTCGGTCGATATCCAGATATCTTCAAAGACGAAAAAGTAGGAGTGGAGGCGCAAAAGCTTTTTGACGATGCACAAGTGATGCTGAAAAGAATTGTAGCCGGAAGGAAACTTTCAGCAAACGGAGTATTGGCTTTTTATCCCGCCAATAGTACCGAGACGGATGACGTGCAGTTGTATGCAAAAGACGGTTTGAATCAACTTGCAACTCTTCATTTTTTGCGCCAGCAGAATAAGAAAGCTAAAGACTTACCAAATTTTTGTCTTTCAGATTTTGTTGCTCCGCAGAGTTCTGGAAAAGAGGACTATATTGGGATGTTTGCAGTGACAACCGGTATTGGTTTAGAAAAATTAGTGGAAGAGGCCAAAGCAAAACAGGACGATTATTCCGAGATTATGGCAAAGGCGCTTGCGGATCGATTAGCAGAAGCATTTGCTGAACTGTTACACGCAAAAGTCAGGAAAGAGTACTGGGGCTATGCTGCCAATGAGAACCTGACTGCGGAAGAAATGATCAAAGAAACCTATCAAGGTATTCGTCCTGCTCCGGGTTACCCCGCCTGTCCTGACCACACAGAAAAGCGAACAATTTTTGAATTATTGGAAGCCGAAAAGGAAGTTGGGATCACATTAACAGAGTCATTTGCTATGTTCCCCACCGCTGCTGTGAGTGGTTATTATTTCTCACACTCCGAATCAAAATATTTTGGTTTAGGAAAAATAGAAAAAGACCAAGTGGCAGAATACGCTCAGCGTAAGGGGATGAGTTTAAAGGAAATGGAGAGATGGTTGAGTCCGAATTTAGCGTATTAAGATGTGGAAGTGTTGAAGTGTTAAAGTGTTGAAGTGTTGAAGTGTTGAAGTGTTCAGGTTGCTAGGTGTTAATTTTTCGAAAATAATTTTTGGTCGTGGCAAAGATTGAGAAGTTTGAAGACTTGAAATGTTGGCAGGCAGCCAGAGAGCTAGTGAAAATGGTCTATGTAGGTTGTGAAGAAGGGAAGTTCGTTAGGGACTTTGATACCAAAAGTCAAATGAGAAGGGCAGCCTTGTCGACAATGAATAATATTGCTGAGGGATTTGGCAGGGGAAGCGATAAAGAGTTTATCCGATTCTTGGAGATTGCACAAAGTTCCGCGATGGAAGTAAAAAGCATTACCTATGTATTGATCGATTTGAACTATTTACCGGAAGAGAAGATAATGGAAATAAGTAAGAAAGCAGAAGAAACCAAAAGCATAACTCTCGGTCTCATCCGTTATCTACGAAACAAAAAGTAGCATCAACACTTTAACACGTTAAAACATCAACACATCAACACATCAACACATGAAGGTAATCGATCACATAAAAAACGCCAACGGCAGAACTCTTTTCAGCCTTGAAATTCTTCCGCCTTTGAAGGGAGAGAATATCAGAACCTTGTTTGATAATATGGACCCATTGATGGAATTCAAACCTCCGTTCATTGATGTGACGTATCACAGAGAAGAGTATGTGTACAAGAAAAAGGAGAACGGGCTATTAGAGAAAAGATCAACACGCAAGAGACCGGGAACGGTGGGCATTTGCGCAGCTATCCAAAACCATTATAAAGTAGACACTGTTCCTCACATTATTTGTGGCGGCTTTAATAAAGAAGAGACGGAAAACGCGTTAATCGATTTGCAATTCTTAGGCATTGATAACGTGTTGGCGCTGCAAGGTGATGCCATTAAATCTGAAGCTAAATTTATACCGGAACCGGATGGCCACCGATACGCATCCGAGTTGGTAGAGCAAATTGTAAACATGAACAATGGTAAATTTATTGATGAAGATTTGCAGCACGCCACGCCCACTAACTTTTGTATAGGTGTCTCCGGTTATCCTGAAAAGCACTTTTCCTCTCCGAATCTGAAAACGGACTTAAAATTTTTAAAGAACAAGGTGGATTTGGGTGCGGAATATATTGTTACACAAATGTTCTTTGATAATAAGGCTTATTTTGATTTTGTTGACAAATGCAGAGAAGCTGGCATTACTGTTCCGATCATTCCAGGCATTAAGCCAATTACCGCAAAGGTTCAAGCCAATGTGCTGCCCACAATTTTCCATATTGACCTGCCGGAAGAGCTAGCCGATGAAATAGAGAAATGCAAAGACAATGCAGCGGTTAAGCAATTAGGAATAGAGTGGTGTGTAAATCAATCCAAAGAGCTAATGAAGTTTGGTGTGCCTTTGGTACACTTTTATTCAATGGGCAAATCTGATCCTATTTATAAAATAGCCAAGCAGTTGTTCTAGAACAATTCGGCAGGACGCATTCGTAAAAACTCTTCCCACGGCATTGCTCCACTGCCGATCAAAAAGACTTTGTCGGGTTTCATTTCTTTTTGAAAAGCTGCCATCCCAGAGGTTTTTTGTTTTGCGCCACTTTTGATCTCCAATCCAATCACTTTGCCGCGTTGTTCCAGCACAAAATCCACCTCGTGGTTTCGATGCCGCCAATAATGCACATTGAACTTGTCGCGAAGCGATTCGTTGATCAGAAATGCTCCGATGGAAGACTCTACAAAACGACCCCACAATTCAGGCTTTGCAAGAGCTTCGCTTAGTGTTTCGGAGCGTTGCACCGTTAATAGGGCATTATTGTGAACTTGAAATTTCGGGCTGGAGCTGCGCACGGACAATTTGTTAGAAGAAAATTTTTCAAGTCCACCTAATAACCCTGCCGTATCAAGCATGTGCAAATAGTTGGCGAGCGTAGTGGTGTTTCCGGCATCTTGCAATTGTCCTTGCATTTTGGTGTAAGACAAAATCTGACCGGAATACGTGCATCCCAATTCAAAGAGCTTCCGCATCAAGGCGGGCTTGTCAACACGTGTGAGCATTAGTATGTCGCGTGAAATACTGGATTCTATGAGGGAGTCCAAAACATAGTTTCTCCATCGTTCTGGGTCATTGATCAGCGAGGCAGCTCCCGGATAGCCTCCAAACCAAGTATATACATTGGCATCCCAGCCAAAAGCTGCATTCATTTCTGGGAACGTCCAATGCCCCATAAAAATGGTTTCGAAGCGACCTGCCAATGACTCAGTGAGGCCTTGTTGCAATAGCAACCGCGAAGAGCCCAGCAACAAAACTTTGACTTGTGTTCCTTGCTGGGTATCCAAGTCCCAATTCTTTTTAATCACCTCGCTCCAATTGCCGATTTTTTGAATCTCGTCAATTACCAACACAAAGTCGGGTGATTCCAATTGCTTGGAGCGTTCACGGGCGGTATTCCATTGCTGGTCAATCCATACAGGATTAGAGTTGGTGTCATCAGCTGAGACGAACAAATGAGGAGTTTTTAAGTCTTTTAAGACTTGTGTCACTACGGTGGTTTTACCCACTTGACGCGGGCCATAAATCGCCTGAATGAGCTTTCTTTGTTCGTGGAGCCGATCTATAACTTGTTGATAATGAGTACGAATAAACGAATGTAACATTTTGCTCAATATATTGAGTAAAAATACTCAAAGTATTGAGTAAAGTGTAAATAACCTGAATATATTTTGAGCAATAAAAAAAGGGCCGAAGCCCTTTTTTTGTAAACATACCGGAAGACAATTAAGGATTAATTGGCAACAATGTTCCACTGAACTTTGACAGATTAGCCCGAGGAATCGTTGCTCCAAACTTTGCATTGATTGCGTCAATGAAGACATTAGCTAAATAGGCAGAACCTCTGTTGTTAGGGTGAACTCCATCTTCAGAGAAAACACCCGTTGGAGGCGCAAAACTTGGTGAGACGGCAACTCCATCGATTATCTGGAGGCGATCTGTTATTAGTTTAGCGAACACTGCATTTACGTCTGCCAAGGCAATTCTGTTGTTACTATTGTCCGCAGCAGCTTTAATAACATTATTGAACTCGGCTGTTCTGGTGAGAATAGCTTGAATTTCAGAGGGTATCAAAACAAACTGATCAGCGAGTGGGACTGACGTTCCTATAATTGCAGTGGGAATATTATTAAAGCATGAACCGAGAACGGCTCCAGCAGAAAGAGTAATTAAGTCAGAGGCTGTGGCTTGCCTTACTCTTCTGTATGGCTCTAAACCAGCTCTTTGAGTTGCGGTTATTCCGCCAGGAATACCTACGAGCGCATCGAAAGTAGCTCCTAAGTCAGGGAACTCCGTAGTCTTTTCTGCGATTAGAATTCTATTACCAGCTCCGGTTGTGTATGTTACTTTTCGAGCGTCTAAGTTTGCCGCTGAAGACCCTGATAGTGCCAGTAAGCCAGGGTTTGCCTTTATAGCATCCAGCACTGTGTTGTATCCGGCAAATCCACCATTCAGAGCAGTAGCCTGTTCGGCTGTTAGTGTAACGGCATTAAACCTCACTGTAAGAAAGAAGGGAATATTTGTAACGTTAGGTATGTTACCCACAACGCCTTTTGAATTTGGATTTGCAGCGAGCAATGCTCCTATCGCAGTTTGGTAGGTAGCCTCAAATCCGGTTCCTGGCCCAGGAGCACCAACAACTGTTGTTAATGGAATAGCACCCGATCCACCAGTAGTAGCGTACCCAAGGATATCGTTATTACCCAAGAAGAACATAAAGAAGGAACCATTTGCTGCAATAGCATCTTGCAAAATAGTTGACGTCCCAGGGTTTGAAGCAAATCGCTGGTAAAACGGATTGAATGCTGGATTTCCAGTAGATGGACCACCTGTTAAAGATGTGAGCACTTGGCCTAATTGTATTCCAGGTACCCCGAAGTTATTTAACGCAGCCCTGTTGCCGGAAAAATCAGCAGGGGCATTACCTGAGCCAGGCACTGCAGGAGTAACCACTTCTGAAGGGCAGGTAACAGTTCTTGCAGGCGTTCCCAATGCGGCAGGACCGGCAGTTCTTGGACCAGAGCCGTCAGGATCAAACAATACTATTCTTCCGAGAATAGTGGCACTACCAGCCGGTGGGTTCGTAGTTGTGGTATTGAAGCCGTTAACAGAATTGATATCGGGCTGGTTGAATGCCCCGCCACCAACGGTTGCAAACTGCTGAGCTAGAATTGCGCCAAGAGAATTTTTTTGTCCTTCAGTAAAAAGCGCGCCAGCTTGATAACCTGCAGTAAGTGAATTACCAATTGCCACAAATTTCGTGAAGTCAGCGGAGCCTTTTGAAGGTGTTACAACAGGTGGAGTAACAACCTCTGGAGGAGTTAGTTTGATTGGCTCTTGCTTGCATGACCCAACGATGAATGTCGCTGCTAGTGCGATGTATACAATTTTAGTCTTTTTCATAGCTTAATTTTTTCTACGTGGATTAATTTAAGAATTCATCAAACGTAATGGAGATGTAGTACTGTTGCCCCACAAAAGGAGAACCCAAATTGGTTCGGTAGTCGCCACCTCCGAGGTTTGTTGCTCCCAGTTTTATCATAGACTTGATAGCCGAAACTTTGTAGTTTACTTGG
>JAJTGQ010000154.1 GCA_021299455.1 Flammeovirgaceae bacterium
TCCTACAGCTGGTTTAGCAAATGGTTCGGATTACCGTGTTCGTATATTCAATGCTAGCGTTCCCACGGAGGAAGATTATAGCAATGGCTATTTTACAATCTCGACCGTGCCATCCCTGGCGAATTGGATAGTTTCACCCAACGGAGGGGAGAGTTATTCAATTGGAGCAACGATTCCAGTATCGATTGACAATGTATTATACAATGCCGGAGGAGCTGGAATAGCGATTGAATTATTTAAAGGCGCAACAAAGGTTTGGGGACCAAGTATTGCGGGCATTAGTGGTCGAACTATTCCTACTACTGGGTTGGCTGCTGGTTCAGATTATAGGGTCCATATTTATAATGCGAACAATTCGACTGAGGAAGATTATAGCAATGGCAATTTTTCAATCGCAGCCCTGCCGCCATCACTGGCGAATTGGATAACCTCGCCCAATGGCGGGGAGAGTTTTGCTTTAGGCAGTTCCATTCCTGTAACTATAGATGGAGTTCTCTATACACCTTCCACAGTAGCTGTAGAGCTCTATAAAGGGTCAACAAAGGTTTGGGGACCGAACCATGCTGGAGTTAATGGCAGGAGCATTTCAACCACCGGGCTGGCAGCAGGTTCGGATTACCGTGTTCGTATTTTTAATGCTAACGTTCCTACAGAGGAAGATTATAGTAATAATTATTTTACGATTTCTTACGATAGATCAAATTGGATCATATCACCAAATGGAGGAGAGAGTTTTGCCAGTGGAACGGATATCCCTATCTCGCTCAGTGATTATGGTACCAATCAAACGGTGACCATTACTCTTTTCAAAGGAACAACTCAGGTTAGTGGACAAAGCACAGGAGGAAATACCAACCGAACATTTGGCACCTGTGGCATGGTAGCAGGCGATGACTATAAATTGCGTGTTTATATTTCAAACGACCCTACCCAAGAAGATTGGAGTAATGGTTTTTTTTCTATAACAGGTAGTAGCAGTTGCGGTGGCGGTGGTCCTACACTACGGCCAGGGCCAAATATTACAGGCCCAACGTCTGGATGTGCCGGTTATTATACGTTTTCCGGAAGTGCTTCTTACATGGGCGCCACTCCACTTGCGCTTAACTGGTACAATTCCAGTTCTGCAACAACACCTTTTATAAGTACTCCATTGACGTACGTAAGCGGTACTTCAATCTATGTTGGAACTTATGGTGCCTATTTTAGTTCTTCCTTCACCTACTGGGTGGCTACTTCATTTGGGGTTAACAATGAATCCGCTAGAACTGCTGTAACCTTCACAGTTCCAACTGTTGGTATCTCACCCTCAATCGATCCATTGGCACTTACTAGCAGCAGTAGTCTACTACTAACTGCACTTAATGGCTCAAGCTATGAATGGAGGTACAACAGTTTACTTAACCCCTTGCTCGGTACCAGCTCCACCTTTTCACCTGCAAAAGGCGGATTATACTATTTGAGAGCTTTAAGCAGTTGCAATGTACGACAGACTATAACTCAACAAGTCAACTATATTCCCATTGCCGATGCCGGCCCAGACCAAAGTATAGGGCTTCCCATTTCTTCTTATAAAATATACGGCTCTGGTTATGACCCCGATGACGGGGATAGTTTTACCTACTCATGGACACAAATAGCGGGTTCAGCCGTTACGCTAAGTAACAGCAACACGAGTACCCTTACTTTAACAAATATAGTCGCAGGCACTTTTACTTTTAGACTGACGTTAACCGATAGCTGGGGGAAGTCTGCTTATGATGATGTCAATGTAACCGCTGCCACGCTTACAAACAATTATAATTATGTGCAGTCCGATGTAGTGCTTGTTCCAACCATTACAAACGCCACACAAATACCAGGGCTTACCGTTACCGATAAGAGTACAAGCCTAACCTACACAGATGCGCTTGGAAGAACAGTGCAAAGCATTCAAAAGCAAACCTCACCCTCGCCCGGTGTGAAAGATTTAGTTGCCACTACTCAATATGATGCCCTCGGCAGAGCCGCTACTTCCTATCTTCCTATTGCCTCCTCACAAACAACTGGTTTTTTTATCCCTAATGTTTTAGGAAACGGCACTTATGCGGGCAGTACACACGAAGCTTTTTACAATAATACAAACGACAAAATTGCCGATGATACTGCCCCTTTTTCAACGGCTACCTTTGAGCTAAGCCCTTTGGGCAGAACATTGCAGCAGGGTTCTGTGGGCAATGGGTTTCAGCCAATAGCTGGCCAGAAGTATAAAACTCTGGGTTACGCTACAAACGCAAGTGGAGATGTCCGCTTCTATACTATTACGGCTAATCTACCCGTGTCAATCACCACATGGAATAGCAATCTTCTTTCCGTGCAAAAGGTCTTTGATGAAAACTCCGTAGAGTCTCAAGTGATTACCAGCCCAGAAGGATTGAAGCTTGTCTCACGTACGAAAGCAGATGATGGTAGTTGGTCAGAGACGTATTTTGTGTATGATACCCGAAATAGGTTAAAGTTCATGCTTCCACCTGAACTAATGCGTCTATTGCGCTTAGCTAATAATTACAATCCAACCCAAGCGCAGATCGATACATGGGCATTTCAATACAATTATGATGACATTGGGCGAACTGTTGAAACCAAAGGACCTGGCACAGATTGGTCATACACCATCTATGACAACCGCGACCGTGTTGTGCTAACCCAAGATGGCAAGCAACGGTTGAGTAACGAATGGAGCTACACCAAGTATGATGAATTCAATCGTCCATTGATCTCCGGTATCTATCGCCCGGGCAGTCCCATCACGCGAACAGCCATGCAAAGCACGGTAGATGCACTTGGCAGCGGACTAGGCTACCAAAACCTGGACCCCCAGTCAAGAACCATTAGTGGTGTAAAGGTGGGGATGGATATTATTGTGAGTGCCTATGAAAACATCAACGAGTACAAGGCCATCAATTCTGTTACCCTCAAGCCGGGCTTTACGTTTACCGCTGGCACTACGGCCGCTGCGTTTCGCGCCAGCATCGATGATGGGTCAGTAAGCAGTACATCAGCCGATGTATTCCCCACTACCAATGATGAAGCGTTGGTCATCTCTTACTATGATACGTACAACGACTGTGGCATTTGCCAAGACACAAAATACCAATTTTTTAACGAGGCATGGGGCGTTACCAGTAACGAGCCCTACCAAAAATTCACTCGTATAAAAGGTAGTACCGTGGCGGGCAGTGTAAAAGTATTAGGAAGCACGAGCGGCCAATGGCTCAATTCTGTTACTTACTACAACCGTCAAGGTCAGGCCATACAAACTATTAGCTCCAATCATGTGAACGGTATCGAGCGTCACTCTACCCTGCCAGACTTTAGTGGAAAAACCCTTAGAGCGTTGACCACCTACACGGGCATGTCTGTTCCTGTCTCTACGATTCTTCGCAGGTTTGATTACGATCATGCAGGCCGGGTATTGAGAACCTATCACCGTATCAATAGCCAACCGGAAGTAGTACTGTCTGCAAATGAATACAATGAGCTTGGTCAAGTGGTGGACAAGAGCATCCACAGTGTGGCTGGTTCGGCTTATTTACAATCTGTTGATTATCGCTATAACATACGGGGCGCTGCACTGCAGATGAATAGCACCGCAGGAGATACAGGAGACCCTAATCCCGATTACTTCCGTATGGAGCTAGGCTACAACAATACCTTTGGCGCACTCAATACGGCACGACATGACGGTGCCATCTCAGGTATTAAATGGAAGCAAGACCTTAGCACCAAAGAGCGAGGCTATGGATTTAATTATAACAATCAAGGGTGGCTTAGTGCGGCCAATTATAAGCTCAACAACAGCGACAATTGGCTGGGCCAAAACGGCAATTACAACGAAGACGGGTTGACCTATGATTTCAATGGGAATATCAAAACATTGAACCGAAAGCAAAAGACCAATGCCATTAGTGCCCCAGTTATTGACCAATTGACCTACAACTATGGCACCGGTGGCAACAAACTTTTTGGTGTTATCGACTCCGCCCCAGCAGGAGAGGACAAAGCTAAAGGCTTCAACGATGTGAACACGATAGGCGATGATTACGTGTATGACATCAACGGAAACCTGATTCAAGACAAAAACAAAAACTTTACCGTTACCTACAACTTCCTCAACCTGTCTGATCGGATCACATTCAGCGACAATTCTTATCTGCAATACACTTATGATGCGGGCGGTACCAAGCTAAGGCAGGCCTACTACAATGCCTCCAACCAATTGGTGAGCAAGACCGACTATGTGGGCGAACTAATGCTGCTCAACGACCAACTTCAAATGATTCATCATGAAGAAGGACGAATCATACCTGCTGATTACACCAACCTTATTACTAACCCTACCCGAGAGGGAGGGAGCTTGGATGGATATACTGTTAGCGGCAGCACTGCGCCAACTCTTTCAGTTGAAACGGTTCTTTCGCAGACTTATATTAAAGCTGTTAACAACCAGGCGGGCGGCACACCAGGTGTTTACCCAATTGGGTCGACTTTTACTGTGAAGCCTGGCGAGAGCTACCAGTTTACGGTATTGGGTTACCAATCTGTTGGCAACGCTGCCAGCTTATATGTGTGGGGCAACAATGGCAATATTATATGGCCAGGCGCAACCTTGCCCATCGGCTCTGCCAATGAGGCAATCGTGACGGCTAGTTTCATCGTGCCTGCTGGCACTACACAAATAAACTTAGGTGTGCTATGGAACAGCCCTGCTATTGGAAACACATTTTACATCAACCGAGTTGCCCTCTACAAAACAGATTTTGAATACCAATACTTCCTCACCGACCAAGTGGGCAGCCCGCGTGTAGTATTGCAGACTAGCCCTGTCACTACTACACATGCTGCCACAATGGAGAGTGAGAATTTTAACACTGAGAACCCCAAGTGGCTCAATCTCAATAGCAGCCGTTTTGTGCAGTTAGCTAATGCTACGCCGGGTGGAGACCAATCGATCAAGATGGATAAAGACTACCGAGTAGGGCCGGGCAAGAGTTTTAAAGTTTTTCCTGGCGATAAGATCGATGGCAACGTACAAGCCTATTTCACTGCTGGCAGCTTTAGCCAGGCTGCGACCACCTCGGCCATTGTTTTGGCTGCGCAAGCCGTGCTATCTGGTGGCAGTAGTCTGATTGATGGAGCGATCCAATCTGCGTATACAACCACCGGAAATTCTGCGATTGCATTGGGTGGTTATAGGGGCGCAGCACAGCCCTCAGCCTACCTCAACTATATTTTGTGCGATGAATTCTATGTGCCCCTCAAGGCCAAGTCTTTCCCAGTGCAAAACACTGCGGGGGTGCGCCATACCGTAGCGTTCGATCAAACCTTGCAGGTAGATCAGCTTGGCTACCTCTTTGTATACCTCAGCTATGATAATGAAAACACCATACCTGTTTATTTTGACGAGCTGAAGATCACCTACACCGAAAGCCCGGTGATACAAGTGAACAACTATTACCCCTTTGGCCTGGCCTCCACCGAGTGGGTGCGCGAGGGTGAGACGGATAATAACTTTTTGTTCCAAGGAAAGGAGTTGGAGGATAAAACTGGGTTGCATGATTTCCATGCGCGACAGTATGATGCGGCTTTGGGTAGATGGTTTGCGACTGATCCTGCGGGGCAGTATGCATCACCTTACCTAGGGATGGGCAATAATCCAGTAAATGGAACAGACCCGAGTGGAGAATGGTTTGGCATTGATGACTTGGTTGCCGCAGGAATTGGTTTTGTGGTTGGATATGTTTCCAGTGGTTTGCAATCTGGGGACTGGGGAAGTAAATCATTAATAGCTGGTGGGATTGGAGCTGCCGCAGGTTGGTTAGCTTACAATACTGGAGGGTTATCCGCTGCTACAAGTACTTCAGGCACGGCTCATATTGGTCAATTTGCAGCAAATCAAGCCTTGGGAATTGCAGGATCATTTTTGCCAAGCCCTTCCTTTCAAATAGGTAATTTTAGTTTTGGATTAAGCCCAGCATTTTCTACTTCTGGCTTGGGAGTGAACGGAAATATTGGTTACTCTGATGGAGATGTAAGCCTTGGTATTGGCTTGGGTTTAGGCTACAGTACAGGAACAAATGATTTGTCAGGTAAATTTAGGACTGATTCCAGAGGGCTTTATAGATCATTGAGTGTAAACGGGGGTGGAATGATAGAAGGAGCATACTATGGGGCAAGTTATGGAGTGAACTCAAGTCAAATAGGAGGAAAACGGCAGAGGGTAGGTTACGTTGGAGCACAAATTGGTGATCTTGGAATTAGAGTTGATGAAGACTTTTTCCCAGGGGGCGATAAAAATGACAGATGGAGAACGGGTGGAGGAACCGCTACCTATAGAATAAATAATGATGTGACCTTGGCAGCGGGTTTAGGCATGATTACAGGAGAAAGAGGCGGCTATCAGTCAGGACAAAGAATGAGTAAGAGGATATTCGGTAATAACTACTTAAAAGATGTAACAGACCCTAATCTTGAGACACCTCATGGATACCGAGGTGGGGCTCTTTATGGCGGTATAATATATAAGGGGCAAGCTTCTTTCGTAGGTATAAACCATGAACGTATTTTACATGGTGTGCAAGATTGGATTCATGACAATATCAGCAATACAAAATACTATTTTG
The DNA here is from genome assembly GCA_021299455.1 of Flammeovirgaceae bacterium. GTDB lineage: Bacteria > Bacteroidota > Bacteroidia > Cytophagales > Cyclobacteriaceae > ELB16-189. The sequence continues at coordinate 6,660 of JAJTGQ010000154.1, forward strand.
GCAACGCAGGATATCGGCCTAAGGCTTGGAGTTATTTTGGTAATTATAGCATGAACACTTTGGTGTATTAAAGATGAAAACAATTGGTTATAATTTAATAATATTTCTAATTGTTATATCATGTCGTTCCTATGTTGAGCAGCCGTCTCAAAAGTTTTCAGCATTACTCAAAAACACAGAAAGCAGATCAAAAGGGAAACTTAATTTGGAAGGTGTGTATCATCAGATCAAAAGTTCTTATCATCTTGGTTTAGACTACAAAGATGGGAAGCCAACAAGGTATGTTGATAAAGTTTACTTGGACTATCCTGTTTTTTTCTTTGACAATGGATTGATGGCATATAATGAGCACATATATATTGACTCGGCAGGATTCAATCGAGACATGAGTTATGCCCGCTCACAACAAGACGTATATACAAATGATTGGGGTGTTTATGAGATTAAAGAAGACACCATAAAAGCAACCTTATATTGTTCTTTCAGCTATGTAAAAGGCATTTATGGAACTCGCAGGTTGCTGTGTAATTTTGAAGGTATTATTCACAACAGAGACACTATATACCAATGGAAATTAGTGCCACCTTATCCTGATGTAATTGAAGCTGCCAACAGAGATGTAGATGTGTTAAAAACAGCCAGGGATTTGTATTTCAAATCGGTTCCAATTAAGCAACTTATAAATCCCGAAATGGCTTGGATCAACGAGTTTAAAAACGAAAGTGGTCAGAGTAGGAAAAGGGAAAAATAATCCCCTCGCCTTTGTTGGTGTTCCTCGCTCTTGCCTTTGTTGGTGTTCTTCACCAACAAACAAGATTAAAGAGGATAACGGATAAAAAATTGAGTGAACAAAGACATAACATATTCTCGCCTTTGTTGGTGTTCTTCACCAACAAACGAGCTGAAAGAGGAGGACAAGCAAGCTGAAAGAGGAGGATAAACAAGATGAAAGAGGATAACAGATAAAAAAATTGAGTGAACAAAGACATAACATATTCGAAAGAGCATCCAGAGTTTATAACAGTAACATGCCTGGAGTGGAAGCCATTGTTGGAAGAAGATAGATTTAAAGATATTATCACCAATAGTCTTGATTTTTTAACCACCCAAAAAAGGATATTGGTTTATGGGTTTGTCATCATGAGCAACCATTTCCATCTGATATGGCAGATATTGGGCGATCACCTACGCGAAGAGGTACAAAGGGATTTTTTGAAATTTACTGCGCAACAGATATTAAAGCTTTTAAGGAACGAGAATTCGTCTATGACACAAGACGTGTTAGTAAATGCCAAAGACAGGAAGCATCAAGTTTGGGAAAGGAACTCGTTGGGCATACCGTTGTGGTCAGCTAGTGCGTTCAACGAGAAATTGGAATACATTCACTATAATCCTGTGAAGGCCGGTCTGTGCCAATATCCGGAGGATTACAAGTATTCAAGTGCACGGTTTTATGAATTGAATGAAAAAAAATGGCAATTTTTAACACACCATGAAGGGTAAGTTATCGGAATATGGTGTGCTTGTTGGTGAAGAACACCAACAAGGGCGTAGGATTACAAGTATTCCAGTGCACGGTTTTATGAATTGAATGAAAAAAATTGGGGATTTTTAACACACCATGAAGGATAGGTTATTGGAATATGGTTTGCTTGTTGGTGAAGAACACCAACAAGGGCGTAGGAATAAAAGCGTGGAATCCCTCGAGGCGGGAGACTCACCGAGCATTGAGATGACAAAATGAAATTTACGATAGCCATATCTTTTCTACTAACTACTTCCCTTTGTTTTGCCCAAGGCAAAAAAGAGGTGAAACGAAAGGCAGATTCCGTCCTTTCAAAATTAGATACCATCCCTAACGGGAGGCAGGCTGTAAAGCTGCCATCGCTTAATGTTCCCTCATCAGTTAAAAATAAATTGAACAAATCAGATTCCCTTAAAATAAAAGTTTCATCCAAGTACGACAGCATAAAAAATCTTACTAACAAACCGCAGGATAAAATCAATCAGTACAATAGCAAGATGGATTCAGTGGCAGGCCGCCTCACCGAGCCAGCAGATAGCATCGCACGCCTTGCGCAAAAGCCGCAAGAGAAAATAGATCAATACAAAAATAAAATTGATGCTACTCAAGAACACCTCACCAAAAAGATAGACAGTTTAATGGCCCTGCCCAACCCCAACAAATTTTTGGCAAAGCGGTTGGACAGCCTGCGCGGCAACTTGGATAGCCTCCGTCAAAAACTCACCAAACTTCCACCCGGTGTAGAGAAGTCAAAAGAAGCAGTTGAAAAACTGACTTCATCCATTGGTGAAAAGACGGGCAAGATAGAATCCGCTATCAACGAGAAGTTGGGGCTGTTTTCAAAAAATGGGGCAAGCAATCTTCCAGGATCTGTCTCTTTGCCTTCTGCAAAACTTCCTGCCGGCCTAAATGTGCCAGGCATGAAAGACCTGAGCTTGAAACTTCCCGGAAACAATTTAAAATTGCCACAATCATCTTTGCCAAGTTTGCCAGGTGCAAACACCGGCAATGTTCCAGGTTTATCTATTGGGAAGTCGAGCGTTCCCTCGCTAAACACCCCAACGCTTGGCCAACTAAAAGGACTAGATGGTGTGAAAGACGTTGGCAATCTGACCAAAGAGATAAGTCAATTGTCTGGTGAGGCAGGCCTGCCTACCGAACAGGTAGGCAAGTACGGCAAGCAGTTGAAGGATTTACAATCCAACGATTTGAAAAGCCTGTCTAAGGAAGCGGAAGATAAAGCGGGCAGCCTCTTGGGCGGAGAGAAACAATTGGCAGACCTAAAAGCACAGCAGGCAATGCTAGCCAAGTGGAACTCTGATCCTGCTGTAGCCAAAGAGTTGGCATTGAACAAAGCGAAGGAAGAGGCAGTCAATCATTTTGCTGGAAAGGAAAAAGAATTGAAGGCAGTGATGGAGCAACTCAGCGGACTCAAGGAAAAAGCAAAAGATACTGAAGGGGTGATCGACCTTTTTAAAAAGAAACAAGGGAATCCGATGAAGTCGAAATCTTTTAGGGAACGTTTGGACTTGGGCATCTCTTTGCAGCTGCTAAGCAGGGGCGATGTCCTGATGATGGATTTCAATCCCTATGCAGGATATCACATTAGCGGACGGTTTACAGCCGGTGTTGGTTGGGTGAAGCGTTTACCAATCAGCACAAAAAACTATTCGATAGTAGAGGTAGAAGATGTTTATGGCCCTCGTACCTATCTGCAATTTAAGATTAAGGGCAATGCATTCTTAAAGGCAGAAGTTGAATTCTTGAATGAATTCGTTCGACTACCTGGTCAAGGGCCAAGCAAAGAAAAGGGACGTCAATGGATAACAGATTATTTGGTGGGCTATAAGCAGAGCTTCAAGTTTTCTAAAAAATTGGGCGGGCACGTTCAAATACTCTATAACCTTTTTGACCCATTTTATCAAAGTCCTTATATCGAAAGAATTAATATCCGATTTGGGCTTGAGTTTCCACAAAGAAGAAAAAAGCAGGATTAATTTTGCTTTTCCCTTTCCCGCACTGTCCGCCTAGCGATAAAGCTAGCCACTTAGAAGTAATTTCTTTAATGCTCGCAAGGAGCAATAGCCAGGCATAACGGCTTATAAACGGTTAATGAACGGCTTATGATTGGATTTTACCTGAATTGTACATATTTTAACTAAAGCAATTGCTATATGGCACGACTGAAAAGTAATGTATTGGTGGAAGGCTTTAGCGGTCGCATCGATCGACTGCTTTTTAAACAGTATAAATATGGAACGGTAGTATCCAAAATGCCGGACCGAAGCAAGGTAAAGCTAACCGCCAACCAAAAAAAGGCAAACAAACGATTTATGCAAGCGGTAAGCTATGCGCGATCTGTATTAGCCGATGTTTCCATGCAGAAGCAGTATGCCAGGCAAGTGAAAAACGGAAAATCTCTCTATCATATAGCACTTGCTGATTTTCTAAAAAGAGATGTAGATTCAAAATAATAGCTAAATTTGAATAACGTTGTTAAAATGAACTATCTAACTCGGATCACAATCAATCCGGATATCTGCTTTGGTAAGCCCTGCATTCGTGGCATGCGATGGCCTGTAGCGGTTGTTTTAGACCTGCTCAGTTCAGGAATGTCATTTGCCGAAGTGTTAGAAGATCACCCTGAATTGGAAAGAGAAGATATTCTGGCTGCTCTTCAATATGCAAAGCTCACTACATCTGGCAAATCTATCTACGACATGGCATCTTAAAGATGAATTTTGTTTGCGATGTTCATATTCCTTATCGGCTGGTGAACTTTCTAACAAAAGCCGGTCATCAAGCGGTACATGTAAATAATTTGTTAAGTGGATCGAAATCGAAAGATATCGAGATTGCCAGATACGCAGATTCTCAAAACCAAATTGTAGTAACAAAAGACGAAGGTTTCGAAAATTTGCATTTCGGTTTGAACACTCCTAAAAAGTTGATTAGTGTTCTACTTGGCAATATTAGTACCAACGACCTCATAACGGTCTTCGAAAAACACCTAGTCGAGATCGAAAAGCTACAAGAATCAGAGCGTTTCTATATCGAAATTGGTAAGAACCAATTTACGTATACAACAGAATATACCATAGAATAGCACTTGCTTGGTTTGGCGCTTCAGCACCGTAGCATCATGATTCCCTTCGCAGCGGAGTATCCCGCTTTCGGGACTCCGCGTACAAATGCGAAAGGAAATGGTCAATGAATACGAAGTCTGAAGAAAAGAGAAGGACAATACGATGTTTAAGAGCAAAGAAAGCGCGAAGTCTTGAAGCGGAGATTCCGCGAGGAAAAGAGAAAGAGAAGTGCAACGCAATTAGCTTTCTACTTCTTCAAGCGCGAACGGTGTAGCTACAATCCCAACCTCCGTTTTTTGACTCAGCTTTAGCGGTTGCTCTGTCAGCCACCTTACTTCTTGCTTGTCGGTCACTACACCCACATCGGCCAATCGCTTCAATTCATTGATCAAAAGATTTGTTGGTTTAATTCGTGCAGAACGGGAAAGAACCTCTGCTTGTAGCGAAGCGCCTTCGTCTTTCAAATACATCCGCAGTGCAGCACTACCCGCATTCTTTTTACATAGCTTGTCGATCGAGTCTATGAATTGTGATGTCACTGACTGCACGTCAAATCGAAGAGCAAGGCCATTTACCTTTTTAGTAGCTAGTTCATTGAGCAAATCAACAGACCGGATTTTAAACTCCAGATTTTGTTCGCCCCAGGATTTGCGAACGATGTTCCCTTCAATAAATAGGAACAGCCCGGGCATCAAAAACGACTTAAACTTGAGGTAATCGTCACTCCACAGCACGATCTCACTTTTTCCACTGTAGTCTTCTAAGAATAACTTTCCAAAAGGCCGCCCTGTTTTTGTCATGCGATGTTCTACAGACGCCACAATTCCACCCACTTTACATTCTTTGCCTTCGTTACCCTCAAGTTCAGTTAGGGAAGCCACCGGTGTATTGCAGAAAACTTCCATCTCAAACTTGAAATTGTCGAGTGGATGTCCTGAGATATATACGCCCACTACTTCTTTTTCAAAATGTAGTTTTTCGATTTCGCTGAAAGGCTCGATGGGGTCAATCTTTGGTAGCGGCATTTGTGTGCCGCTGGCACTACCAAATAAACTAGCCTGTGCGCTTTGCGATTCTTGTTGCATTTTGGCAGAGTACTTAATGACTTTCTCCGTCAGTGAAATATCTCCATCCTTCGCGGCAATATATTGTCTCCTGTGATATTCCGGGAAGCAATCAAACGCTCCCGACAACGCGAGGCACTCAAATGTTTTTTTATTTACTGCTCGTTGACTGAGTCGTTTCGCAAATTCAAAAATATCTTTGAAAGCACCTTTGGCTTCACGCTCTTGAATAATGGCCTCAACTGCCGCATCCCCTGCGCCTTTGATCGCACCTAATCCAAATCTAATTTTGCCTTCTTTGTTTACTTCAAAGTAAACACCCGATTCGTTCACGTGTGGGCCTAGTACTTCTATATTTTGTTTTCTGCATTCTTCAATAAAATAAGTAACGCTATCCAGGTTGCTTTGTGAGTGAGTCAACACAGCCGCCATGTACTCAGCCGGGTAGTTGGCTTTTAGAAAAGCTGTGTGATAGGCAACTAATGAGTAGCAAGTAGAATGTGATTTGTTGAACGCATATTGAGCAAAAGCTTCCCAGTCTTTCCATATTTTTTCTGAAATGCGCTCATCGTGATTATTCTTTTTACACCCTTCGACAAACTTGCTTTTCATTTTGTCGAGAACGTCTTTCTGTTTTTTACCCATTGCTTTCCGCAGAACATCGGCATCTCCCTTTGAAAAATTGGCAAGCTTTTGAGAAAGTAACATCACCTGTTCCTGGTAAACGGTAATTCCATACGTATCTTTCAAATACTCCTCCATTTCCGGCAAGTCGTATTTGATTGGCTCGCGACCATGTTTTCTAGCAATGAAATTGGGGATGTATTCCATCGGACCCGGCCGGTACAAGGCATTCATCGCGATGAGGTCTTCAAACTTATCTGGCTTTAGCCCTTTCAGATAAGCTTGCATGCCATCCGATTCGAACTGGAATGTGCCTGTCGTTTCTCCTCTTTGATAGAGTTGGTATGTTTTTAAATCATTCAAAGGAATCTGATCGATATCAATACTGATTCCCTTGCGCTTTTTAATGTTTCTAATGGCAGTTGTAATAATGGTTAGGGTAGTCAATCCTAAAAAATCCATTTTCAACATCCCCGCACTTTCTACCACGCTGTTGTCGAATTGAGTGACCAGCATCGAAGAATCTTTAGCGGTAGAAACCGGAACAAACTTGGTTAGGTCATCGGGTGTAATAATGACACCACAGGCATGGGTTCCCGTATTGCGGAGAGAGCCTTCTAGTATCACGGCTTGCTTTAAAACTTGCGCCTTTAAGTCAGTTCCTTTTTTTACATCGCTTAATTCTTTTACTTCTTCAAATGCCTTTGCCAGCGTAGTGCCCGGACGCTCGGGGACGAGCTTGGCTAAGTTGTTTGACTCTGTTAGCGGTAATTCCATCACACGCGCGCAGTCCCGAATGGAGGACTTTGCCGCCATGGTGCCGTACGTAACAATTTGTGCTACTTGGTTATGACCATATTTTTCAATCACGTATTGCAATACCTTGTCCCGACCTTCATCGTCAAAGTCAATATCAATATCAGGCAATGAAACGCGATCGGGATTTAAAAAGCGTTCAAAGAGTAGATCGTAAGCAATGGGGTCCACATTGGTAATTCCTATGCAATAGGCAACCGCTGATCCTGCTGCCGATCCACGTCCTGGTCCTACGGAAACGCCCATTTCGCGTGCCTTTGAGGTAAAATCCTGAACGATCAAAAAATAACCGGGGTAGCCGGTTTTCTTTATCGTTTCTAATTCAAAATCAATTCTTTCTTTCGTTTCTGGTGTTAGTGTAGGATATCTTTTCTTAGCTCCTTCGTAGGTGAGAAAGCGGAGATACTCGTCTTCGGTAGAAAATTCAGCAGGGATGGTAAACTTCGGAAGAAGTACATCTCTCTTAAGTTCATACTTTTCTACCTTATCAATGATTTCGCTGATGGTTTCAATCGCTTCCGGCATATCGCGAAAAAGCGATTTCATTTCATCCTGCGATTTGAAATAGAATTGATTGTTAGTTAACCCGTACCGGGTTCCCCTTCCATGTCCTATGGGTGTTGACTGAAATTCGCCTTCTTTGATGCAAAGGAGAACGTCATGGGCATTCGATTCTTCTTTTTCCAAATAGAAACACTCATTGGCAGCGAAGTAGCGCACGTTGTATTTATGAGCGAACTTTAGAAGAGTTTCGTTCACGCGATCTTCTTCAGGCATTCCATGTCGGTTCAACTCAATATAAAAATCAGCCCCGAATTGTTGGTGCCACCATTTGAATGCTTCTTCTGCCTGGCGCTCGCCCACGTGTAAAATCAGATACGGAACTTCTCCTAGCAGACTTCCGGTGGTGGCGATCAATCCCTCCTTATATTGAATGATAAGTTGCCTGTCCACACGTGGATAAATTCCATAGAGTCCTTCGATAAACCCTATCGAACTCAATTTTGCCAGATGTTGATAGCCCGCTTTGTTTTTCGCAAACAATACCTGTTGAAATCTTTTGTCGGGATTGTCTTTTGTAAACTTAAGTGTCTTCCTCTCCTCAGACACAAAAAACTCGCAACCTACAATGGGTTTGATATTATGCTTCAGCGCCTCGCTAACAAATTTGAAAGCACCATACATATTGCCAAAATCGGTGAGAGCTAACGACTCCATGTTGTTGGCTTTCGCTTTCGCTACTAATTCAGCTACATCGGGTACGGCCTGCAACACCGAATATTGTGAATGCACATGGAGGTGAACAAATGGTTTGTCGGTCAGTTGAGTTTCTTGTGCGTCACCGTAGTCGATCCCTTTAGCTTTTGCTCGTTTAGTAGAATTGCCAGCATCTAATTGGGGCGGTTCGTAAACAATATCATGAATGTCAGTTGCATCGTAAGGTGTTAACACTTTCTTCTCAAGCAGTCCGAAGAACGCTCTGGCCGTTGCGTCTACATCGTAGGCTGCATCGTGGGCATCTTGAAAGTTCTCGCCAAAAAGTTTTTCATACAACTCTGAAAGGCGCGGCATTTTCAATCTGCCACCCACGCCTCCCGCTAATTGACAGAATTCAATCGATGAAAGCCCCGTATCCACCTTTTGAAGTGAGAGAAAACGCTCGGTTGAAACGAGAGATCGGAGTAACTCTGCGCCAATGATGGAGATATCAAATTCTATGTTGTGCCCAACGAGTACTTCTGTTTTTTCTACATCTGACGAAAAGTGAGCGAGCACCGACTTTAAGTCGTGCCCCTCTTCAATCGCACGGCTGGTGGAGATTCCATGCACCTGCTCTGCCTTAAAGGGTATGTCAAATCCCTCGGGCTTGATGATAAAATTTTGCTGAGACAAGAGCTTGCCTTTCCCATCATGCAACTGCCAAGCGAGCTGCACCAGGCGAGGCCAATTTTCTAAATCAGTTAAAGGCGCGTTCTTATTTCTCGGAAGCCCGGTGGTTTCCGTGTCGAAAATCAAATACATGGGTTACAATTAGTGGCTGTAAGCGGTAAAAATAGGACATCCATCTGAGCACGCCAATTGTCCTAAATAGGGAATGAAATCCCAATAAGGTATAAAAAATGAATCTAAATTTTTTTACTATCAGATAATCAAAGATTATACGATTGGTGTTTGGTAAGTACACAGAATGGCATGTTCAACTTAACTTCAATGAAAACCCTGATTAACAAGATTGTGGCCTTCGTGCAGAGAGAATGGTTCCTTTTAATAATGGTAGCGACAATCGCCTTGATTGTCATTCTGTTCGAGTTAAGTTAACGCGTAGTCGTAGTCGATTGACGCCAGACTTTTTAGCCTGGCGTCATTTTCTAAACTTGAGTTTAAAAAGATAATTGTTTCGTAATCCTTTGCGGAGTATTTTTGAACGAATCAATCACACAAAAATATTCTCAAATGAAATGGCTCGTTGACCTTTTTTCCAGTTCCATCGGTCGTAAAGTTGTGATGGCTCTGACCGGTCTCTTTATTATCCTTTTTTTAACGGTTCACTTAATTGGCAATCTTCAGCTTCTGAAAGATGATGGAGGCGAAGCGTTTAACGTTTATGCCTATTTCATGACGCATAATCCACTTATTAAAATGGTGTCGTATGTGAACTATGCCTTCTTCTTGTTCCACATAGGCTGGGCCTTGCTTCTCACCATTAAGAATCGTCAAGCCCGGGGGACTGAAGGCTATGCTGTCACTAGCTCCAAGTCATCGATTTGGTCAGCACGCAACATGGGTATTTTGGGAACAATTATTTTAGTTTTTCTGGTGATCCACATGAAAGATTTTTGGGGGCAGATGCATTTTGGTGAAATGCCTACCAAAACGTATGGCGATCATGAGGTGAAAGATCTTTTCACCTTAGTCGGGTCAGCATTTCAAGAATGGTGGTACGTTGCATTGTATTGCATTTCTATGGTAGCCATTGCCTTCCATTTGTGGCATGGCTTTGAAAGTGCATTTCAAACGCTCGGCTTAAACCATATGAAGTATAATCCTGTTATTAGTTTTGTTGGCAAAGCATTCGCAATTGTGGTTCCAGCGCTGTTTGCTATTATCCCAATTCTAATGTTTTTTGTTTAACGAAAAGTTTGAATTCAAACCAACTTATTAATCACTTATCATGAAGCTCGATTCAAAAATCCCGGAAGGACCCTTAGCAGAGAAGTGGACCAAGCACAAGTTTAATTTGAAATTGGTGAATCCTGCCAATAAAAGAAAGTATGAAGTGATTGTGGTTGGAACCGGTTTGGCAGGGGCATCGGCTGCTGCTGCGCTGGGTGAGTTGGGCTATAACGTGAAAGCATTTTGTTTTCAAGATAGCCCGCGAAGAGCGCACAGCATTGCTGCTCAAGGAGGTATCAATGCCGCAAAGAATTATCAAAACGATGGCGATAGCGTTTACCGACTGTTTTATGATACAATCAAAGGCGGTGATTACAGAGCTCGTGAAGCCAACGTATATCGATTGGCAGAGACAAGTGTGAGTATTATTGACCAGTGCGTGGCTCAGGGCGTGCCTTTTGCACGTGAATATGGTGGATTGTTAGCGAATCGTTCGTTTGGAGGCGCACAGGTATCCAGAACATTTTATGCAAGAGGCCAAACTGGACAGCAATTGTTATTGGGTGCATATGGTGCCCTGAACAGACAAATCGCTAACGGTAAAGTGACCATGTACAACAGGTCTGAAATGTTGGACGTGGTAGTAGTGGATGGAAAGGCACGCGGAATAATTACACGCGATTTGTTAACAGGGAAGATTGAGTCACATAGTGCGCATGCAGTTTTGCTGTGTACCGGAGGATATGGAAACGTGTTTTATCTTTCGACAAATGCGAAAGGATCAAATGTGACAGCTGCTTGGCGAGCACATAAGAAAGGCGCCTTGTTTGGCAATCCTTGTTTCACACAGATTCACCCGACTTGTATACCTGTATCAGGAGATCACCAATCAAAGCTCACCTTGATGTCAGAGTCGTTGCGAAACGATGGGCGTGTGTGGGTGCCGAAAAAGGCAATGCCGGGATTAAAAGGCATCGATGCCATGAAGTTGCCAGAGGCCGACCGTGATTATTTCTTGGAAAGAAAATATCCTTCTTTTGGAAACCTGGTTCCACGCGATGTGGCTTCGCGCAATGCCAAAATTGTTTGCGATGAAGGACGAGGCGTGGGTTCAGGCTTAGCCGTATTTCTAGATTTTACAGATGCCATCAAGCGAGATGGAGAGGCAACGATCCGTGCGAAGTATGGCAACTTGTTTGATATGTACGCTCAGATTACAGGAGAGAATCCGTACAAAGGCCCGATGATGATTTATCCTGCTGTGCATTACACCATGGGTGGATTGTGGGTGGATTACAACCTGATGACAACCATCCCTGGCCTCTATGCTTTGGGTGAAGCGAATTTTTCAGACCACGGTGCGAATAGATTAGGGGCAAGTGCGCTCATGCAAGGTCTGGCGGACGGATACTTTGTTATCCCTTACACGATTGGAGATTACTTGGCTAATATTGGTTGGGCTGATAAAATCGGAACCGATCATCCAGCCTTCAAAGAAGCCATTCAAAGTTCTACCGACAGAATGAATAAATTGGTAAGTATCAAAGGGAAGAAAACGGTAGACGAATTCCACCGCCAATTGGGATTGACCATGTGGGAGTATTGCGGAATGTCACGTAGTGAACAA
>JAJTGQ010000149.1 GCA_021299455.1 Flammeovirgaceae bacterium
CGGGATGAAACAAATCTGAAAGCAAATCACAACCTTGGCGGGCTAATTAAAATAAACGACTTGTCTGTATGCAATCTATCAAAGAACACTCCCGCTAGGGCGGGATGAAACAAATCTGAAAGCAAATCATCCCGATTGTAAACATCGGAACAATCTATCCTTGCCCACCGTAGCCTTAGCGAAGGTGGGAAATGAAACAAACCTGAAAGCAAATCATCCCGATTGTAAACATCGGGACAATCTATCCCTGCCCACCGTAGCCTTAGCGAAGGTGGGAAATGAAACAAATCTGAAAGCAAATCATCCCGATTGTAAACATCGGGACAATCTATCCTTGCCCTCCGTAGCCTTAGCGAAGGTGGGAAAGAACACTCCCGCTAGGGCGAGATAAAACAAATCTGAAAGCAAATCATCCCGATTGTAAACATCGGAACAATCTATCAAAGAACACAATATAATACGGTTTCAACCCGCCTTTTTCGTTGTTCAATAGCATTTTTTTGAAAGCCGGCAGTGGCCTTTATTCTTTTACCGCCACGTGTGATGAAGCACATAAAATGAAGTAAAAAATCAAAAAGAATTAATGCAATGAAAAACGTAGTATGCTTTCTGCTTTTCCTGATGCTGGAAACCGTGTACCCTCCGTTTGCGTGGGCGCAAGGCAGTGTTACAATCAGTGGCTATGTGCGCGATCGCGCCTCGGGCGAAGCACTTATCGGTGCCACAGTGCAAGTAACCGGAACCTCTTTAGGCGTTGCCACCAATGCGTATGGCTTTTACGCGCTGTCGCTAACACCTGGTCGCTATTCGCTTTCGATTATGTATGTGGGGTACAAGCCATTGTCGATTACCAAAGACGTTGCTGCCAACGAAACGCTTCAGGTTGAGTTGGAAGAAAACTCAGAAGAACTTGATGAAATTGTCATTTCAGCTGAAGGCGGAAACTCGAATGTGGTAAGTACTCAAATGAGTATCGCCAAAATAGATCCAAAGTTGGTGAAGCAAATTCCAGCTGTGTTAGGCGAACCTGATTTGATCCGTGCTCTTCAGCTTTTGCCCGGTGTGACCGCAGTGGCCGATGGCGCTGCGGGTTTCAATGTGCGGGGCGGCAGCGCAGATCAAAATCTGATTTTGCTTGACGAAGCCACCGTGTACAATTCATCGCACTTACTTGGATTGTTTTCCGTTGCCAATCCAGATGCTATAAAAAGTGTGACGCTCTATAAAGGAGGCATCCCGGCTCGCTACGGTGGCCGACTAAGCAGTGTGATGGACATTCGCCAACGCGAGGGTAACTCAAAGGAGTTTAATGGTGAAGCTGGCATCGGTCTTATTTCGGCACGCCTGTTGGCGGAAGGGCCTATTGTAAAAGACAAAAGCTCGTTTATGGTGGCGGGGAGAAGATCGTATGGTGATTTGTTTTTGCCTTTGATTGATAACAAAAGCACGGCTTATTTCTATGACCTGAACGCCAAAGTAAACTACAATATCAACGATCGCAATCAACTGTTTCTATCAGGTTATATTGGGCGCGACCAGTTTTCACTCGGTAGCATCTTTAACAGCACATGGGGCAATACGGCTGCCACACTTCGTTGGAATCACCTCTTCTCTCAAAAACTGTTTGCTAATTTTTCGGCTATTTATTCAAACTACGACTATTCGCTAGACCAGCTTACCACCGGAGCCCAATACAACTGGATCTCGCGCATCATCAGCCGTGACGCTAAAGCCGATTTTTCCTACAACCTCGGAACCAAAACTAATTTGGCGTTTGGTGGGGAATGGAAGAACTACGAGTTCAGGCCGGGTGACATCACCCCGATTAAGGGTTCTACCGTAAAACCACGAACATTGGATAACAAGTATGCTATCGAAACAGGTGCCTATTTTTCCATTGAGCATGTCATGGGGCCCGTTACCATCAACGCGGGCATTCGACATTCTTCATTTGCACGCAAAGGCCCACAGACGTTGCCCGTGTACGAAAATAATCAACCGGTGGTGTACAATGTCCAGATCGGCCGTTATGAAAATGGTGTAGTGGTAGGGTCAACGTCTCGTACTTCTTCACAGCGAATCAACACCTACAGTAACTGGGAGCCGCGGCTTGCCTTAACGGCTATTACATCTTCATCGAGTTCCATCAAGGCCAGCTACAACCGTATGTATCAATACCTGCATTTAATTTCGAATACCACCGCGCCCCAACCCACCGACCTGTGGGTGCCCAGCGGTAATTTTATTGAACCGCAAATGGTAGACCAGTATGCCATTGGCTTTTTTAAGAACCTGAATGGCAACAAATATGAAGCCTCTATAGAAGGTTTCTATAAAGACATGAACAATCTGGTAGACTATGTGGATGGTGCTGATTTGATTACGAACAACACCATCGAAACGGAACTGCTTCGCGGCATTGGCCGTGGCTATGGATTAGAGTTTTTGATTAGAAAGAAAAACGGACCGCTGACGGGCTGGGTTAGCTACACACTATCAAAAGCAGAACGCAGGGTGAAGGGGATTACCGAATCTGATCCCGGTATCAACGGTGGACAGTGGTACAACGCCAATTTTGATAAGCCGCATAACCTTTCGGTGGTGGGTAGTTATCAAATCAATAAGCGTTGGAGTCTGTCGTCTAATTTTGTCATCACATCAGGCATTCCCGGCACTTTCCCCGTTGGGCGGTACGAGTATGCAGGGCTGGTGGTGCCGCAATTTGGTTTTCGTAATCAGGAACGTCTGCCTACCTACCACCGCCTGGATGTCTCCGCCACAGTAAAGGGGAAGAAGAAACGCTGGAAAAACGGTGGCCATGAATGGGTGTTTGGTGTTTACAACCTGTATAATCGTGCCAATGCTACTAGCATCTATTTTACGGAAGATGCCGAGAACCCCGGCAACGTAAAAGCATTCAAGAGTTACCTATTCGGTATCCTGCCGAGCGTTACCTACAATTTCAAGTTCTAAATCAAAATCAGAAAAACATGAAAACGAAAACATCATTTGTCCTGTTATTGTCGATAATATTACTGACAGCCTGCGAAAAGGAAGTATCGTTAACACTTTCCACCCCAGAAAATCAACTGGTAGTGGAGGGCCGCGTGGAGCGGGTGCATGGTCAATCCACACAACGCCACACGATAATATTGAGCAAGGTAAACGACTACTTTGACAATGAGCAAACACCACGTGTAACGGACGCCATTGTTACAGTCCGAGAGCCATCAGGAGTCACGCACGCATTTGTTCACGGCACAGCCCAACCCGGCACATACGTCAATACAACGTTAGTGCCTGCGGATGAATTGACCTATACGCTCCGCATCGAGTGGAACAATGAATTGTATGAAGCGACCGAAACATTCACTAACGTGGCGGAGATTGAAAGAATTTATCAGCAATTTGAAGAAGAGAATCTATTTGAGGATGGTGGCATTAAAGTGGCGATTGACTTTACTGACCCCAGTGGAACAGGTGACAACTACTTATGGGAATTGTTTTTAGATGGAGAAAACGTATTGGTGCCAGACCCTGGAAACAGCGGGAACATTGTGGCCACCGATAAATTCTTCGATGGCGAAACCGTGGAGGGTTATTTCCCCAACGAGGAGAAGGTTTTTACCCCGGGGCAACAGGTTTTGGTGCGGCAGATTGGTATATCGCGCAACCAATACGATTACCTGTTTATTTTGTTGGAGCAAACCGGTCAAACCGGGCAGTTGATTGATGTGCCGGCAGCTCCTATCCGCGGAAACGTGCGCAACCTCACCAACCCGGGCAAACCAGCGTTGGGATACTTTGGGGTAAGTGAGATTTCCGAAAAATTGATTATCATTCAATAAAAATTGCTGGTATGCTTCGCGATCCTCGCTACTGGACGTTCCATAGTTTTATTGTGTTACTCATAGCCGGGGTGCTGGAATTAGAGGATCAGTTAGAACAAGTCCAGCAACCTTCCGTCAGCGAGTTTCTGGTGGATGTTGCCGTCTTCTCAGTTGTGATTTATTTTATCAGTTGGCTTTCCTTTCAGGTCGTGCGGCTGCTGAATGCCCTTATGCCCTGGGAGAGTTCGTTGTTCAAGCGGTTTGCAGTGGAGATGATGATCATTCTATCGATGGTGTCGGTACTTACGTTAGTGGCGTCCGGCATAAAAAATGTGTTTTTCTTTGACGATCCTGAATTTAACGCCCCTGACTTTGGGTTCGAAATTATGGCATTGATCATGCTCATCATTACCACCTTTCTTGTATTTGCTTACCATGAGTTTATTTCCTTGAGCAGCGCCAAAGAATCGCTTGAACTAAAAAACGAGTTATTGCAAAAACAGCACTACCTCGCCAAGTACGAGGCGCTGAAGAACCAATTGAATCCGCATTTTCTTTTCAATTCGCTGAATGCTTTGTCGAGCCTCATTTATCGCGATACTGAAAAGGCCGATATGTTTATCAAAAAATTTTCGGAAGTGTTTCGGTATGTTTTAGAATTAAACAAAGAGCGCCTGGTTCCGTTGAAGCAGGAACTTCGCTTTTTGGAATCGTATCTGTTCCTTCAAAAAATCCGGTACGATCATCAGCTAATCATTTACCAGCAGGTCGAGGCCGGTGCCTTTCAAAAACTTTTACCTCCACTGTCGTTGCAACTGGCCGTTGAAAATGCCATAAAACACAACATCATCAGCAATCATCAGCAACTTCATATCTGGATTGAGGGAACCGCCAATGAGCTGGTGATTCGAAATAACTACCAGCCCAACAATAGTCTTAACGAATCATTGGGCATTGGCCAAAATAATTTGTGTGAGAAGTATGTGTTGCTAGGTAAACGCCCACCACAGTTTTTTTTAAAAGACAATTTTTATCAGGTACATTTACCCCTACTGGACGCAGCAGCATGGAACGTGTACTCATAGTTGAAGACGAATCGCTGGCCGCTGAAAAGCTCAAGCTCTTGCTTGGCCGAATTGACTCGCGCTTTTGCGTGATGGATGTTCTTACGTCTGTACAGGAGGCGGTTCGTTGGTTTACTGCCAACGAGGCGGATCTGATTTTTCTTGACATCAATCTTTCGGATGGCATCAGCTTCGAAATATTTCAACAGGTACAAGTGGAAACGCCCATTATTTTCACCACGGCATTTGATCAATATGCCATCCGCGCTTTCAAACACAACGCCATTGACTATCTATTGAAGCCCACCACCGAGGAAGACCTGCGATTAAGTCTGGAGAAATATCGGAAGCGGCAGTTGCTGCCCGCTCATTTGCGGGTGAATTTGCAAAAAGTGTTTTCCGAATACCAGGCGACTCAAGCCTATCGCAATCGGGTGTTGATTAGCTACGGCAGCAAGAGCAAAAGCATAACCGTTAGCGATATTGCATATTTTATTGTTCAGCAAAAGGGTATATACTTAACTACGTTTACCAATTCCACTCACTTAGTCGAAACTACGCTCGATGAACTCGATCGTGAGCTTGATCCAAAGTTGTTCTTCCGGCTAAACAGGCAAGTCGTTGTAAACATTCACGCCATCAAAGAGGTATCGAAATATTCTCTTCGCAAATACAAAGTAGATCTTGTGCCTAAACCTGCAATGGAGGTATTCGTACCCGAAGAAAAAGTAACAACTTTTAAAAAGTGGTTGAACAAGTAGCCGATTTCTATTTTAGTTTTCTTCATTTTTCTCGTTCTACTCCCATGTCTTAAGCGCCTGGGGAAACACCCTTGGGTTCAGTTGTGTCAAAAGATTGCTGTTGTATATAGCACAATCGCCTGCACGGAAGCAGGCTTTGCCCAGTGTATCGATATAGCCTGTGTCGACTGCGGAATACAAATTAGTATTCGAGCCCATTCTTGAGCATTCTGAAATTGCTTTTCTGTATGCAATCTATCAAAGAACACTCCCGCTAGGGCGGGATGAAACAAATCTACAAGCAAATCATCCCGATTTTAAACATCGGGACAATCTATCCTTGCCCACCGTAGCCTTTGCGAAGGTGGGAAAGAACACTCCCGCTAGGGCGGGATGAAACAAATCTACAAGCAAATCAAATAGACTATCAGGCAAGCACCAAACCGCTTAGCCCTTTCCCGCAATCATTTCGCTCACGATTTTTGCACTAAGTAATCCGAGAGGTATACCTCCACCCGGGTGTACACTGCCACCACAGAAATACATATTCTTGATGCGACTGCTTTCGTTGGCGTGGCGCAAAAAAGCTGCGAATTTATTATTGGAAGAATTGCCATAAAGAGATCCACCGGATGAACTGGTTCGCTGCTCAATCACATACGGGTCTTGCGTGTCTTCTATTTCTATATATGATTCAATATCCGTTTTTAAAATCCGATTGATCTTGGCTACAATATGCTTTCTCATTTCCTGTACATATTGGATCGGCTGTGCGGAAGCGTTGTGGGGCACGTTAACCATCACGAACCAATTTTCGCAACCCGTAGGAGCATCTGTCGGTGTCACTTTTGAGGTGATGTTAATATATGTTGTTGGATTCTCGTACGGTCTTTTTTCGCCAAATACCGTCTTAAACTCCTTCTCCCCGTCATCTCCAAATAAAATATTATGAAGTCCCAATTCCTTAAATTCCTTTTTTATGCCCCAATAAAAAATCAAGCCAGAGAGCGACTTTTCTTGATTAAGGATTTTTGCAGGGTAATACTTTGGGTCAAGTAATTTGGTGTACACGTGTTTAATATCCGCATCACTCACTACCATGTCGGCAGCTATTTCGCCAGCAGTAGTAACGACCCCCGACACTTGATCATTCTGTGTCTTAATTTTCAGCACACGGGTATTCATGACGTACTCGGCCCCTAGCTTCAGGCTCAATGTATGTAAGTGTTTGGTAATGTCATGCATTCCCCCTTTTGGTGCAAAGGCTCCGATGTTGTGCTCCAGATGTGCGATAATATTAATCAACGCTGGCGCCTGAAAAGGATCGGATCCATTGTAGGTGGCAAAGCGATTGAAAAGCTGAATGGTCTTTTTGTTTTTGAATCTGGCAGCATTCGCCTCGTTCATTGTTTTGCCGAGCTTTAGTTTTCGAATATTCCAAAGTGCTTTGGCCGTTTTCAAGTTGAGAAAGTTAGACAGCTTATGCAGCGATTGTTGCATAAACAGATCGGAGGTCAGTTCGTAGGCGGTAGCACTATACTTTAACTGCTCGTACACCGACTGTTTTGTTTCCCCTAGCTTTGTAGCCACCTCGGTGGCAAACTTCTCTTTATCTACATAAGCAATTAAGTTCGTTCCGTCTTCATAAAAGTAGTTGCAAATCTTGTCTAGTGTTACGTATTCGAACTTGTCGTCTTGCCGGCTCACTTTTGTAAGATCTTCAATCAAGTGGGGCAATGTGAGTACCGATGGCCCCATATCAAATCGATAACGCCCTATATTTTTGGAAGTTAGTTTACCTCCAACATAGTCATTTGCCTCGACTACTGTAACGCGATGCCCCGCAGCACTAAGACGTACTGCAGCCGCTAACCCTGCTACTCCTGACCCAACAATAACAATTCGCTTTTGCGCCATACACAATTTAACTCAACGAATTTCAAAAACTAACAGCCTACTACATTCTGATGTTTTCGCCTACTTGCTTTTTCGTCTAAAAATAAAAAACCTTGCTAATACCACGTATCAACAAGGTTCAGCTCATTTTCGGATTACCCTCTATCCGGTGGCCCAGGTCTTTCCATTACCGGCTTCATTCAACGGAATACAGCCATTGTATTTTCCCGGCACTGCTTCGTATTGAAGTACTTGTGTTGCGCCAGGCTCAGAGCTAAAATAGCCTAACATCGTCAATTCTTTTGCCGACAAAATAAACGGTATTTTTGCTTCTTTGTTTTCTTTCTTCTCTTGAATCGCTGCTTGCAATGCCGTAGTGGTTAACTTAATTTGATCTTCTGGCTTACAATAGATGAAGCTATCGCCAAATGACTTCTTGGCTTCCTCTTCGAAGGCTGTTAACCCCGCGATAAAAAATTCCTGATCTTCTTTCTTATAACACTGTGCAAGCATCCTATCAATGAAATTGGGCACTCCAACTTCCTTGGCTCCGGGGGTATCCGTTTTCGGCAAAATGATTTCTGCTAATTCACTAACCAGTCGTGCCTGATCTTCAGAGAAAAAAACCGGCTTATAGGTTAGATCTGGTGTTGCCTTACAACCATTTAGAATACCTGCAATAGCAGAGGCTGAAACAGCTGCGCCCATCAGTAAAGCGGTTTTGCGCAGTGCCTCTCTCCGATCGATTAATTGATTCATGTCTTTAAAATTTAATCGTTATAAATTTCCTTTTTTCAATTCACTAACGGCATAGTCGGCTGCCCTGGCTGTAAATGCCATGTACGTAAGCGATGGGTTTACACAAGCTGCTGACGTCATAAAAGAGCCATCGGTAACAAATACATTTTTACAAGCGTGCACCTGATTCCACTTGTTAAGTACTGAAGTTTTAGGGTCTTTGCCCATGCGCGCGGTACCCATTTCGTGTATACCCAAACCTAAACCGGTTTCGTTGTCGAATGTATGAATATTTTTTACGCCTGCCGCTTCTAACATTTCGGCTGCATCGGCCCTCATATCCACTCGCATTTTCTTTTCATTTTCTTTAAAGCCAGTATCGAAAAGTAGCGTAGGCAAGCCGTTGATGTCTTTCTTGTCCTTAGCGATGCTCACACTGTTTTCATGATAAGGAAGTACTTCTCCAAAACCCATCATACCAATTGACCACTTTCCGGGTGTGGCCGACAATTGTTTTAGATCTGCGCCAATAGCCGCCTCAGCCACTAGACTATCCCAACCCTGCCTGCTCCCTCCGCCTTGGTAGCCAAAACCACGAACATAATCGCGTTTGTCGCTACCCCAGTTTCTGTACCGAGGAATATAAAATCCATTGGCTCGTCTGCCGAAATAATACTGGTCTTCGAAGCCTTCCACATCGCCACCGGCACCCACACCTAAGTGGTGATCCATGATGTTATGACCTAATTCACCACTGTCGTTACCAAAACCTGTTGGAAAACGATTAGAAATTGAATTCAGCATAATAAAAGTTGAGCCGAACGTAGAAGCACACAAGAAAATAATTTTGGCATAAAATTCCACCTGCTCGCCTGTCTCTCCATCAATTACTTTTACACCTGTCGCTTTGCTTTTGGTTTCATCGTAGATTATTTCGTACACGACCGAGTTTGGTCGAAGTGTCATTTTGCCGGTTTTCTCAGCGGCTGGAAGAGTACACGAGTTGCTGCTGAAATAACCACCATAAGGGCAACCTCTGCTGCATAGATTTCTAAATTGACATTGCCCTCTCCATGGAGTATGTGGTAGGGGCGCTGTAGCGTGTGCTGTTCGGCCAATGGTGAAGGGCCTTCCAAATTTTTCGCGTACTGCTTTTTTCAATTCTAGTTCGGTACAGTTAAACTCCATCGGAGGAAGAAACTTTCCATCTGGCAGTTGCGCATACCCCTCATTCTGGCCACTTACACCAATGTATTGCTCCACATAGTCGTACCACGGCTCAATGTCTTTGTACCTCACGGGCCAATCTACGCCAAACCCATCTTTTGCGTTTGCTTCAAAATCCAAATCACTCCAACGATAGCTTTGTCGTCCCCACATGATCGAACGACCGCCTACATGGTAGCCACGCATCCAGTCAAAGCGTGTTCCTTCTTTTTCTGTATATGGGTGGTCAAGATCATTGACAAACCAATGCTTGGTAGACTGCCGGATGGTGTAACCAGTTCTATTTTGTACGCCTTGTTTGCGCAAATCTTCTTGGGTGGGCAAATCTGCATTTTCAAATTCCCACGGATCTTTCGTAGCCGTTGGATAATCGGGGTGCTTCACATCGCGCCCGCGTTCCAACACCAATGTATTTAATCCTTTTTCCGCTAATTCTTTGGCAGCAAAGCCACCACTAATTCCCGTACCTACCACAATGGCATCGTAGGTATTTTTCTTCTCTGCTTCTGTATTCAAATTCATGGGCTATATTTTTGTAAAGTGTGACGCGTACTTTTGAACATTAACTCGCGCAAAAGGTAAAAACTTTTACCTAAACCCTGTCCCCGTTTAACACATTTTTTTGTTTACATTTAAAAATCCCGTTGGATCCCCAACCCAAAAAGGGCAAAATCATATTTGACCGGATCGATTGGATCTAATACCCGCAAACTATCGGTCAATTCGAGTGCCGTTTCCCAGTCAACCTGTTTTCTGGTGATCAATCTCAATTTACGAGCTACTCGTTCAACGTGTAAATCCAAGGGGCAAATGAGGTCTGCAGGGCTAAGCCTTTGCCACAACCCAAAATCAACCTGTCGATTATCCGAACGAACCATCCATCTCAAATACATATTCAGCCGCTTACATGCTGACTTTCGTTCAGGGGTAGAGACATGCTTCTTTGTGCGAGCGGGAAAATCGGGCAGACTGAAAAACTGTTGATGAAAACGTTTCAATCCGCTCCCCTCTTCTTTCGTGTTTGGAAGAAACACCTCTTCTAGTGATTCATACTGCCGATAAATATTCTGTAGTGCTGCGGTGAAATAAAGTGCGTCAGTGGTGTTGAATGTGCGATGTTTGAATTTCTCAAAACGCCTGAGGTCTTTGGTTTGGTGATGACATACGAACTCATAAGGAGAATGGTCCATCAACGCCAGCAATTCGTTACTCTTCTTTACCACAGTGACTCGTTGACCCCAGGCTAACACCGCTGCCAATAACCCAGCCACTTCAATATCTTGTTTTTTGGAGTATTGGTGGGGAACAGAGATGGGATCTAACTCAATAAAGCCAGGTCTATTGAACTGATCTACTTTTTCATCTAAAAAGTCTCTGAGGCTAAGAATATGTTGACGTTTCCTTGACGTCATTTGAAATCGATCTTCATGCTACTTCTTGATTCCTGTTCATTTCTCTGAGAATCTAATCTCAACCCTACGATTGATGGCATGTGCGGCTTCATCTTTGCCTTGTGTCAAGGGCTTAGACTTTCCTTCACCTTTTGTAGTAATTCGGTTGGCGTCTACGTGGGACTTGATTAAATAGGCAGCTACGTTTTCTACTCGTTGCTCGGATAAACTCAGATTATATTCGTCAGAACCTCTTTCATCCGTGTGACCTGTTAATTCAATTTTCCATTTTGGCCTCGCCCGAATCACCTCTAACCACTTATCCAATTCAGAAAATGAATCGGTCACCAATTCAGCCTGATCAAATTCGAAAAAAATATTTTTCAAAACGTATGTCTTGTTGATCTCTATCTCCGGATAACCAGAGATGACTGGTATTTCCTTTTCTGGAGGTACATCGAGTGGAATGACCCGCACATCATCAATAAAATAATAGGCAGCCTGGTTAAGCATTGCTTCTTTCGCTTTTGAAAACTTGATTTGGTAAGTGCGAGTCGTCTTGTTATCGGAAAAATTACCGATCGTTAAAAAACGCTCGCCCCCTTTCGCTTGCCACTCTATTCCGCATTTTGCCCATAAGCCCGTTGTTCGTGTATAGGGTGCCGGCAAAACCAATTGATAAGTTGGTTTAGAGTACACCACAAAGTCGTCATTTCGTCTGTTGGCAGAATCGTTTAAAAAAAAGCCGATGCGATCAATACTAAATTTAGAGTTGGACGAGAGTTTGTAATAAAACTCTATGTAGTAATTGCCCCCCGGCTTCATCGGTGTTGTTAACTCTGTTTGTAAATACTCGCGATAGCCAGTGTTGGTAAAACAATAAATACCCGAGTAGCCTTTTCCAGTGTAAGCTTTTGAGTGTCCCGCCCAATTGGTCGGCACACCTGCATCCCCCCTGCTGCATGCGTTGTAAAGATCGGGAGTTCCTCTGTTTGCAGACACCCAGCCAGGGGCAAGTTTTCCATCTTGTGCCAGGTTGTAAGAACCCGGGCACGTATAATATTCTTCGAAGCTCCCGTTGCGAACCATGTTTTGCGAAAAAAGAGACGAGGAAACCAGCAGTGACCCCAGGAACGTAAGGCGAAAACAAATTCGAATCACACAACCTCACTTAAAATAAGTCAGTTCAATCCTGAACTTGGCTTCTGTTGCCCCAAGTCGATCATACGCGGACTTAGAAATCCGAATAACGATGTCGGGGCTTGCAGTTGATGGTAACACACCCGTAATGCGTACAAAAACTTCCTGATTAGTAGTTTCATTGCGAACTTTCAAAATAGTGCCCGGCTTAATCGATCGATGCAACGCAAGGTATTTTCGGTTTGCTTCAGTGCCCTCCATCAATTCGGCCATACCCGATTCTTTCACTTCATCGGTTCCAATTACATTTTCGGAGATTTTTATCCCTGCAGTTGAAGTGACTATTGGCCTTTGCGCGCTTTCGGTAATTGTTTGAGTACTATACTTTGGTTGAACGACCAATAAAATCTTCCCTACGGGCAATTCGTCCTGAAGATTATTCCACTCTTTTAATTGCTGTACCGTGATGCCGTACTGCCGTGCAATAGAATACAACGTTTCCTTGGGAGCCACGGTGTGCATGGAACTGGCTGATTTCATCTCGGTAGGCACTGGGCCCGTAACTACTTTTGATGTAGACGGAATAATTAGTTCTTGGCCCAATGCAAGGCTGTTCTCTGCTAGCCTATTTGCTTTTTTAAGATCCTCTACGGAAACATCGTATTGACGAGAAATTGAAAACAATGTCTCTTTAGCCGCCACCACATGTCGTTTTCCCTCCTTCACTTCGGGCTTTACTTTTGAGGTATAGGGAACTTTCAAGAGGCGGCCTACAGAAATTCCCCCCTCCGAAGATGGATTACTCTCTAAAATCGCAGTCACGGGCACACCATATCTCCTGGAAATCGAATAGAGTGTCTCTTTTGCATCTATCTGATGAATAATAAATTGCTTTCCCTTGATCGTTTCTACACGCAGCGAATCAGAAGACGATGCTGACCAAGAGAGAAATACAAATAACAATTTTACCATAGTACTGAAACAAGCCGAAAAGTTACCAAATTATAGAGCGCTATTCAAATTCAAAATTCTCCTAGTCTAAACTAAAAATAGGAACCTCGGTAAAGTAAAAACGTTTATTGGGTGAAGTCTATTACTTTTGTATTAAACAATCCATAAAAATGAAGAAGCTAGCGTTAGTTACATTGGTATTTCTCGTTTTACTAACACCCGTGTCGAAGGCGCAAACGGCAAAATCAAAAGTCATGGTGATGGAAATCAAAGACGAGATTGATCCACGCATGCTTCGCTATGTCAGATTGGCTCTCGAAAACGCAGAAAAGATTAAGGCAGACTACGTAGTTATTGACATGGACACCTATGGAGGCGTGCTCACCGATGCCAAAGAAATCGTGGATTTAATAATGGATTTTAAAAAACCCGTTTGGGTTTATGTTAACTCCGATGCGGCATCCGCAGGCGCTTTGATTTCGATTGCGTGCGATAGCATTTACATGTCGCCAGGCGCAACCATTGGTGCTGCCACGGTTGTTGAAGGTGCAGGAGGCCAAGCAGCGCCAGACAAGTACCAAGCGTATATGCGAGGGATCATGCGGTCGACTGCAGAAAAAAACGGAAGAGATCCGAGAATAGCCGAAGGTATGGTGGATGAACGAATTGTCATCGATAGTATTAAACAAGAAGGACGCGTCATTACGTTTACCACTAAAGAAGCGTTGAAATACGGATTCTGTGAAGCGCAAGTAGAAACGATTGAAGAAATCCTCAAACGAAATAAGGTAACGAACTACGAACTGGAGACTTTCCGGCTTGGCACGTCTGAAAAAATCATTGCGTTTGTGATCAATCCATTTATTAGTGGAATTCTGATTCTTATCATTCTTGGCGGAATTTATTTTGAGCTTCAAACACCGGGGATCGGATTTCCACTTTTCGCATCTGTCACTGCCCTGATCCTCTATCTTGTGCCTTACTATCTGAATGGGTTGGCAGAGTATTGGGAAATTATCGCTCTGTTTGTCGGGATTCTGCTGCTGATGGCCGAGGTTTTTGTTATTCCAGGATTTGGTGTTGCGGGCATTGCAGGAATTATTTTGACAGTGATGTCCCTTGTGCTTATTATGTTGAATAACGACTTCTTCAATTTCGAATTTGTGCCGATGGGTGACATCATCCGAGCTACGTTTGCTGCGGTTGGAGGAATTTCTGGCGGGATGTTACTGCTCTTTTTTGGCGGAGCCAGGCTGACAGAAACAAAAGCGTTTCAACGCATGGCACTCACCGATCAACAAGAGAGCTCACAGGGCTTTTCGGTAAATACCTCCACGATTGATATGCTTGGCAAAAAAGGAATTTCTCATACGGTACTTCGTCCAAGTGGAAAAGTATTTATTGATGAAATCGTCTATGATGCCTTCACACGTGGAGAGTATGTAGAAAAAGGAGAGTCAATTGAAGTGGTTGGAATAGAAGGGGTAACATTGAGGGTTAAGAAAACAATTAGTTGATTCGTTAATTTTAAAATTTGACAATGAAATCTACCCTTAAATTGACTGGTAACCCCTTCAACAATTTCAATATCAATTTCGACCAACTAATTAGCTAGATGAAAATACTTGGAATTATTCCTGCTCGCTATGCGTCTACACGATTTCCGGGCAAGCCACTTGCCGATTTAAGAGGAGTATCGATGATTGAGCGAGTATACAGACAAGCAAAAAGTGCATCATCACTTTCAAAGATCGTAGTTGCAACCGAACACGCGGGCATTTATGATCATGTGACGGGCTTCGGAGGTTACGCGTGTATGACTTCCGAAAATCATCCAAGTGGTACTGACCGATGCTTCGAAGCACTTACCAAAGAAAAAGAATCTTTCGACTACGTGATAAATATTCAAGGCGATGAGCCATTCATTGAGCCCAGTCAAATTGATTTATTGGCAAGTTATCTTGATGGAAATACACAACTGGCTACGTTGATAAAAAAAATTGATACCTATGAACAATTGAACAGCAACAGTGAAGTAAAAGTAACATTCAATTCGAGAAACGAGGCGTTGTATTTTAGCCGAGCTGTTATTCCATTTGTTCAGAAGGTTGATCCGGGGAAATGGCTTGATCATTTCGAGTTCTATAAGCATGTAGGCATGTATGCCTATCGAACGGACATCTTAAAAGAAATTACCAAACTCAAAATATCACCTTTGGAAAAAGTAGAATCGCTCGAACAGCTCCGTTGGATGGAGAATGGTTACATCATTAAAGTAGCCAAGACAGATGTGGAGACAATGTGTGTCGATACGCCAGAAGAATTAGAAATCGCGAAGGAGATACTAGGCGCCAGACGTTAGTTGTAGGATGTAAGAAATAAGTAGTAAGACCTAAGACTTCAAATCAAAAAGACCGGAGATCATCAAAGAAGCAAACCTACCCCAAATAACAGGACAAATAAAAGTGTTGACAATGCCATCTGTTTCAAAAATGGATCCAGTTCAGCAGATGGCTTTGATGATACAGAAATGCCATTTACAACAAACAGCGGTGTTGATAACAAAAACAAAAACTGAAAAGGCGACTCATAACTTATCCCGGCATAAATAGACGCTGTAAGTAGTCCACCTATCAGAAGTGCCCAATGATACTTTGAAGCATTGGCTTTTCCGATCCGCACAGGAATAGA
This sequence comes from Flammeovirgaceae bacterium, assembly GCA_021299455.1. Classification (GTDB taxonomy): domain Bacteria; phylum Bacteroidota; class Bacteroidia; order Cytophagales; family Cyclobacteriaceae; genus ELB16-189. Next base: position 15,669 of record JAJTGQ010000149.1, read on the forward strand.
AAACTTCCCGGCAGCTTTATCTGATTCTATATCCCGAATATTATTGATGTTCAATACAGCAATTGAAAAAAGTCCACAGCTAAGTGCCGGAAAAATTTCCTCCCATGAAATTTGATGAGTGAACAGATAGAAAGAACCCATAACGCCTACCAATCCAAAAAAGAAGAGCACCGATATATCACCCAAACCAATGTATCCATAAGGACGTTTGCCAACCGTATAACCAATTGCAGCGAGGATACTCAACAAACCCAAGCCAAAAAACAAAAATATCCCATGCCAATTTGTGCCAAAGGACAACCACAACAAAAAAATACCACTTGCCAAACTAAGTAGTGAAAAAATAACTACTGCCATTCGCATGTGCGTCAATGAAATGGCTCCAGATTGAACGGCTCGCTGTGGCCCTTTTCGACCTACATGGTCTGCACCGTTGACCGAATCTCCATAGTCGTTGGCAAGATTTGAAAGTACTTGAAGAAAAATAGTGGTAAGACAACAAAACGAAAAAACCCATCCATCAAATTTGCCCGCATCTGCCGCTAAAAAGCCGCCCATGCCAATGCAGGAAAGTGATAACGGAAGCGTGCGCAGTCGAAAAGCATTTAACCAAGTAGAAATAGTCATAAGAATTTATCGATCGTAAATATACTACTTCGGCCATTGCTTAGTCGCCAACTACGATACAGAAACAATAGTTTGCTTTTGATTATAAAAGCTGAAGAACTCTCCAGCGCATTTGTGAAGCAACAACTGCCCGATAGGCGATTGCGTGGAAATCGCAACGTAGGACTCCCCTCCTATTTCCAACTTGCCTGCGCTAATCGAAAGATAAAATTTGTTATGATCAGTTACTACAACGCTACCCAAAGTAACTCTATCTGTTGAGGTGTTGTACGAAATCTGATTAAGAACAGTTAGCATCTTTTTGTTTTCTTCCACCTGCATTGCCGCTTTATCTCGCTCAAGTTGAGCCATGGCTCTGCCTGTTTCGTATTTGTCGCCTGCGCTGCTTTTCTCCTCCTGATTGGCCGATTGCTGGGCAGCATCCATTGCCTGCTGTGCTGTTGCCAATCTATGCTCCACTATTTTTTGGCACTGCATCCAAAGTTGTTCCTTCAAGTGGTTCATTAAATTGTACCGTTTATCAAGACTCGTCCTTTTATAACCCCAGGACAACTTTCAATTTGGCATAGCCGGTCTTACTAACCGGAATCTGTTGGCCATTTCGAAGGATGGCCAAATGAGTTTCCTTTTGGTAGGGCTCAATCTTCGTGATCTGATTGATGTGCAGAATGTAGGAACGATGTACGCGAACAAACTGGGCAGGGTCTAATGAC
>JAJTGQ010000032.1 GCA_021299455.1 Flammeovirgaceae bacterium
ACATGGAAGATCTTTGGACTTTCCATTTCCTTAACTCTATCTTCGCTCGCAAATCCTTCGACATATTCTGTGGTTTTCCACCCCTTCTCCTTCAACAATTGCTCTAATTCGTTCACTTCCTTTTCTGTTCCTGGCAACGAAGATACCTTTCGGCTGTTAGACGCAGAAGCATAGAAAGTCGGATTGCCAAACATAGTTGCTGATTTTGAACTCACTTCAATCTTTGTCTTGAGCTTTCGCAAATACAAATCTTTGGTATTGCTAACCAACACAATGTTTGCATTATCGATCACATACTTGCCGTCAGGTGTTGGAATAGCTTCCAGGTTTAATTGGTTATAAACACCGTCTGGTGAAAGATAGATCACTGAACTTAGTCCAATTTCCTTTTGGATGGGCTCCCAAAATACTTTGTACGAAAATTTATCTTCGCCTTTCGTAGTTATTATATTTCTGAAGTACTTAAAGAACTTAGTCTCCATGCGGTGTCCTTCGGGCAATTCGATGGATTTCGGCCGGCCGATATCGCTCTTCACATAGAGTGCCTGATAAATAATTGAGTCGGTAAATGTGTGATCGAAGTAGCGATAGCGAACCATCTCCATGGCCACTTCATTCTTAGCCAGAGACTTTTTCACATTCTCGTAGGTCACCTTTTTTACTTCAAGATTTTGACCAAACAATTCAGATTTTTCGCTCAGTATACGTTCTAACTTTTCTACTTCACTGTTCAATGCGGCCGCATCAATTGCATTTAACGTCAACTGCTCGGTACTCATTGAAAGTACATTGGTGAGAAATTCCTTTTTCTTTACCCAATCACCGTACGTGTCTTTCAATGACTGATCGTTACTGCTTAAGATCCGCTCGCGAATCTTAATAGATGAACTCAATAACAGTGCTTTTGTCAGTAACTGGTAGTCATACACCTTACCACTCAAGTCTCGAAAATCATCCAACTGACCAAATGCCAATGTGTTATAAAATTCAAAATCGCCTTTAATCGTGTTCCAATACTTTGCTTTCTCACGCTCACTAAGCGCAGGGAAATATTGTTTGATAAAGTTCTCATAGTTTGACAGCGCCTCTTCAATGTTTCTCTTTGACCTCTTGTAATCTTTTTCCATGTAATAGACTTTGGCTTGCCTGGAAAGAATCTTCACATACTCCGGGTGTGTCTTATTGAAATATTTTTCATAAATGCCCTTCGACTGTAAATAATACTCCTCTGCTTTTTTGTAGTTCTTCAATTGGTAGAACACATCCCCTGTAAGAGTAAAAATGGCCGCAGCATTAATATTATTTTTCGACCCCGTTTTTTTTCTCCAAATCGCTTCCGCCTGAGTGAGCGAGCTAAAAGCCGCATTATATTTTTTTGCCGCGATGTTTATAAAGGCAACATTTTTTAGAATATCCGCATACTGTGGATTTTCGACACCCAACCTTTTGCCCATAATCTGCTGAGCTTCTAGCATTAACTTTTCAACATTCTCAAACTGATCGCCCTTATAGAATTTGACAAGGGACAACTGAGCCAGAGATTTGGCTACTTCGATGTGATTACGTCCGTATTGTCTTTCTTGACTAGTAAGCGCTTTTTCAATATTTTCTTCTGCTCTTTCATAATCACCAATCGCATATTCGATATCTCCTAATAGTTTTTGCGTGGAAGCCGTTTTTGAAGACTTGTCGCCATAGATGGCAATCGCAATCTGGTTGGCGCGTTGAGCAATTTTATCCGCTTCGGTATAGTCGCCTTCCGCGAGTGAAAGTCGGCCGCTGTTTACTAAGGGATCGATTAATCGAATAGAACTTTTGCCATAAAGTTTTTCATACTCTTTAATCAGATTCCCCAGCAGTTCCTCAGTCGCAGTGTAGCGCCCTAATTGTATATATAGACTGGATAACTGCTGTGCTGTGCTCAATTCATCAAATCCAAAAAGGTTATCGGCACGCAGTATAATTTTTCGGGTTCGATCAAGATTATCTTCGGCTTCATCAAAAAGACCTTGCACCCCAAATAGCGTGGCCTGTGTTTCAATAGCCGAAATCAAAAACACTTTCTTATCCTCATCTTTACGAAACTCTTCCAGTATTTTCAGCGACTTATTGATGCTTTCTTCCGCCTTTTCATACTCACCTAGTTTGATTTGAAGGCGCGCAATATTCGTCAACTCTGAACCATATAAGAAATCTGTATCATCGTATTTAGCGCGCGCCACAAGACCTGCCTTATCTAATGCTTGACTGGCATCGGAAAAACGGTCGGTAAGTTCATAAAGAATAGCCAAGTGATTGAGAATATCTAAATGATCTTTATGCCATGCACCAATTTCTTTGGCTACTACATCGTCAAAACTCTCCTTGTATATTTTTGTTGATTCGGTAATATTATTTGTGTAGTCCAGATAGTAGTTAGCTAACTTAACTCTGGCCAAATGCGTTTCCGGGGCTTGCTCTCCAAATAAATCAGACTTTATTTCAACAATTGATTTCAGGTACTTTTCTCCATTCGCATAATTTTTTTCATAAATAGCCAATCCGGCAAGGAATTCAAGCACAGCTGCTGTAACCATATTATTTTTTGGAAGATCTTTTGCGTTCGCTAAAAGAGCGTTGGCATCTTTCTCCAAATTCTTCGTCTTTTCTTTACTCAGTTTCGAGTCAAATTCTACCGCACTCAAACGCACCTTGTAACTACTTCCTTCCTTGTAATTTTTCTTGATCATTTTTTCGTACTCCAATTTCAGGTTGGAATAGCGGCTTATATTATCCTGAGCTAATAATCTTTTTAACTGCGCTTCATAGATAAAGGCAGCGAGATAGTGCGAATTCTTATGTGTAGTTAATAGGCTATTGAGTGCTCGGGAATAGCCAGTTCCTGGTGGAAAATCCTGATCCAGGTTGAGACCTCCGTCAACTAAGAGATTAGACCACAGAAAAACGCAATTCGCATATGCGAATGATCCATCTCCCATATTTTTGTCAATCCAACGGTGTGTAGCTGAAAAACTAGAATCTGCACTATTGAACATACCTTGATTGCCATAGGCATTAGAGATTCCGGTTAACAGTCTGGCGTATTGCTGATAGCGAGGCAACAACTCGACATCAGAAAGTTTTCTGCTTTTCAAGTTTCCTTTGTCATCCACATAAGTGACTTGCTTAACGGAACGGCTTGCATAATACTTTTCGTTTTTTCGCAGCAAAGCTATTGCTTCCCTGTAGTATCCTTGGCCCGTCATAGCTTCGGCCATCGCCACCTCCCAATGAGCCTTTGTTTCCTCCGTGAAAAATGCACCCTTGTCTAGAATTCTTTTTGCGTCTTCGAGGTAAGTCCTCGCTACCCGATAAGACCCATTTTGGGTATACAACTCAGCAACACTTAAAAGTAGCAACCCGTGTTTTTGACTTGCTTCTTGATCAATCAACAAACTTTTTGAAATGGCGGTTTTGACATTGCTCTCAAAGTCGGCAAAACGGCCAGAAGCCAAATTACATTTAGCTGTAATCAGATAGTATTTTACCAAATACGGGTTGGGTTCTCCCAGTTTCTTGAAGTTCTTCTTCTTAAATTTTTCCAACGCAGAAATAGCCTTGTTATAGTCGCCCGTTTCAAAAGTAGTTTCTATAGCCAAAATAGCTTTGTCGTATTTGGCTTGTGACCAAGCTGTGAACGTAACAAAGGAAAGAAGACCAACGATCTTAACGATTTTCATAAATTAAAAATTTGCAGAATAAAGATACTAACTTTTGACGAATAGGCGTATTAAAACCTCGTCATGAAAGATGAGAAGCCATTTATTTACGACTCTAACAGCTGATGGAGAATTGTTTTTGCAGCCTCGGTAATCGGTGTTCCAGGCCCAAAAATTCCTGTAACGCCTGCATTGTACAAAAAATCATAATCCTTTTTGGGAATTACTCCACCCGCCACCACGCGAATATCCGGACGTCCTATTTTTTTCAATGCTGCGATCAGCTCCGGAACAAGCGTTTTGTGTCCAGCAGCCAAACTGCTGGCACCCACTACATGCACATCATTTTCTGCGGCTTGTTTTGCCACTTCCTCTGGCGTTTGAAAGAGCGGTCCGATATCTACATCAAAACCCAAATCAGCAAATGCAGTAGCGATGACTTTAGCACCACGATCATGACCGTCTTGGCCCATCTTAGCAACCAAAATACGAGGTCTTCTCCCGTCCAATTCAGCAAATTCATCCGACAGCGCCCTTACTGCGGCCAACTCTTTTTTGTTTTTCATTTCACTCGAATATACGCCTGAAATAGATTGAATGGTTGCCTTATAGCGGCCAAACGTCTTTTCCATCGCTGCAGAAATTTCACCAAGTGTTGCTCGATTCCTTGCGGCAACAATGGCAAGTTCAAGCAAATTGCCTTCGTCAGTTGAAGCGGCCTTCTCCAATTCCTGCAACGCTGCGTCTACAGATTGTTGATTTCTCTCGCGTTTCAGCTTTTCTAATCGTGCAATTTGTTCTAGTCGTACTGCTGTATTGTCGATATCCAAAATTTCGAAATCAGGCTTTTCTTCCGTCTGGTATTGATTGACACCTACAATCACATCTTTACCAGAGTCGATTCGGGCTTGCTTGGCTGCAGCCGCTTCTTCAATTCTCATTTTCGGAATACCACTCTCAATCGCCTTTGTCATTCCACCTAGGTTCTCGACTTCTTCGATTAACGCCCACGCCTTGTCGACCAATTGCTCCGTTAAATATTCCACATAAAAGGAACCACCAAGTGGATCGACCACTTTTGTTACGCCCAATTCTTTCTGAAGGTATAACTGTGTGTTACGGGCGATTCTGGCAGAAAAATCTGTAGGCAATGCAATGGCCTCATCTAATGAGTTTGTATGCAGCGACTGCGTTCCACCGAACACAGCAGCCAACGCTTCGATGCACGTACGCGTGACGTTGTTATAAGGGTCTTGTTCGGTTAAGCTCCATCCAGATGTTTGGCAATGGGTGCGCAACGCCATCGACTTTGGATTTTTCGGATGAAATTGCTGCACAATACGCGCCCACAGTAAACGGCCGGCACGCAACTTGGCCACTTCCATAAAAAAATTCATGCCGATGCCCCAAAAGAAAGACAGCCTCGGTGCGAAATCATCGATAGCAATTCTGGCTTTCAAACCTGCACGAATATATTCTAATCCGTCAGCCAATGTGTAGGCCAATTCGAGATGGGCTGGCGCGCCAGCTTCATGCATGTGATACCCGCTTATACTTATACTATTGAACTTAGGCATCTGCTTTGAGCAATAGGAAAAAATATCGGCAACAATTCGCATGGAACTCGCAGGCGGATAGATGTACGTATTGCGTACCATGAACTCTTTCAAAATATCATTTTGAATTGTGCCGCTTAGTTGACTTGGCTTTACACCTTGCTCTTCAGCAGCTACAATGTAAAAAGCCATGATAGGGATAACAGCTCCATTCATCGTCATTGAAACCGACATCTTATCAAGCGGAATCTGATCAAACAAAATTTTCATGTCCAATACAGAATCGATTGCCACACCTGCCTTACCTACATCACCAGCCACACGTGGATGATCTGAATCATAACCCCGGTGCGTGGCAAGATCGAACGCTACTGAAAGGCCTTTTTGACCGGCCGCTAAGTTTCTTCTATAGAATGCATTCGATTCTGCTGCCGTAGAAAATCCAGCATATTGCCTGATCGTCCATGGGCGCACGGTATACATGGTAGCATAAGGGCCACGCAAATAAGGAGGAAGACCAGCTTGTAAGTCACCTAGTTTCTTGTTCTTTATGTCTGCAGCAGAATATTCCGACTTAATCTCAATTTTCTCTGGAGAAATCCAAGACTCATTTGCCCCACTTACTGGTGAAGCAACTAATGAATTGAGGGTGACAGTTGAAAAATCCGGTTTCATGCGTTAGTAAGAAGTTGAAATTTTTTCCAAGCCTCGTCTGCCAATTCTTTAGTGAGCTGTTCTACTAAGTAAGAACCAGCCAGTGGATCAGCCACTAACGAAAAAAAAGATTCTGCCCGCAAAACGGAAGATGTATTTCTCGCCATTCGCACCATGGTCGAATTCGTGTAATCTTCTGGTTCTAGTGTTAGACCGTCACAACCACCCATTATCGCGGCCATCGCTGCATAAGTTTCTTTAATCAGATTTCCGTGAGGCTGAAATGCGGCACTCACCCGCGCATTGGATACGGCATAAATAAAAAGCGGATTCGAAGAGTTGACTTGATAGGCAACTAATATTGCGTTCCACAATGCCCGTAAAACCCGCAGCTTCACCGCTTCCAGAAAGAAATCGTTTCCCAATTGAAACGAAAACGATATGTGAGAAGTCGCTTCCTCGGCCGATAATCCAAGCTCTTTCAAATGTTCTACTCGTTCCACCGCTTTTAGCAATGCGGTTGCCAATTGACCGGCTGCTGTCTCTTCATTCGCTACCAGAACCCCAGCACCCCTAAAGTTTGGCCGTTCTCGAAACTTTACAATCTGGGAAAAATCGGGATCTCCTTTCCAATACAAATTGGTGTTAATACTTTCCTTGACGAATTTTTCGTCTGCAAACGCATGCAAGGAAGCCAAAAAACGTTCAGACTTGCCACTTATAAAAAAATGTGTCGCGCAATAGGGCATTTGAATTCCTTCCAGAAGTTTCCCCGCGTCTTCAAATTCAGCGGGCAAATCGAAAACAATGCCATCGGCACCGTTTTGTAGATGTTCTAGCGCTTGTGCATTCGCTTGCAATGCATCATTAACTAAAACTCTCGGCATATTAAGCCAATGACGGGCACCTCCAAAATTTTCAGAAGAAGCGGGCAGTCGTGCTGCCTGCCAACTTTTTACATCCGTTGCAGAATAGTAAGGATTCCACTCAAGTCCTTCCTTTCTTATGCGCAGATCTTCCAACCTGCTTCCATTTTCCAGCTCACTTGCTGCTGCCGTTGCCCAATTTTGGGTTGATTGCGCAGGAAAGATATGTTCCACGAATTGTTTCACGAATTCAATTTTAGTTCTGCTCTCAAGTTGGAATTTAGTTTGCACTTTTTCAATAAGAATTAAAAAAAAGAATCAGATTCCACTACTGAAATTCTTTTCAAAAAGTCAAGAGTGAATTTTAATTTATATCACTTTTGGATTTCATTTTTTTTTACACCTTTGTCTCCCCCAAGAGAAAAAAACAACAAAAACCCCTATTCATTGAACTCAATAATGCCCGTTGAAGCCGCTACTGTCTGGAATGATTGCCTGCACATCATCAAAGCGAGCGTAGACGAACAAAGCTTTAACACGTGGTTTAAACCAATTACTCCTTTGCGCAATCAAGGAGAGGTATTGACGATTCAAGTACCCTCTCAATTCTTCTATGAGTGGCTGGAGGAGCATTATGTTCCCGTTCTCAAAAAAGCGGTGCATCAAGTTTTAGGTACAAATGGTCGGCTTGAATATTCCGTCATCGTTGACAGTGGAAATCATAATAATCCTCCCGTATTGGTAAACTATCCCAACGGAAATGGATTTAAAAAAAGCAATGCACAAACCGTTAATGGGAACGGGCACGATGAATATTCGCCTTTCAGCTTCAAGGCACTAAACCCACAAACCGTAAATTCCAGGCTCAATCCGAATTATTCGTTTGACAACTTTGTAGAGGGAGACTGTAACCGACTAGCTCGCTCAGCCGGTGTAGCAGTGGCAAAAAAACCAGGCACTACTTCGTTCAACCCTTTGATGCTCTATGGCGGAGTGGGCGTAGGTAAAACACACTTGGTTCAAGCCATTGGAAATGAAATCAAAAAAAATCTACCCTCGAAGATTGTATTATATGTAGATCAAAATGACTTTACCAGTCAGTTCTTAAATGCGTTGCAAAACCACAAGATGCAGGAATTCCAGAATTTTTATTTGCAGGTAGACTTGCTGATTTTGGATGACGTGCAGTTTTTAGCGGGCCGAGAAAAAACACAAGAAATATTTTTCCATATTTTTAATCAGTTGCACCAGTCGGGTAAGCAGATCATCATGACGAGCGATTGCCCGCCACGTGATTTGAAAGGTTTCCAAGAGCGACTCCTCTCTAGGTTTAAATGGGGTCTTACAGCAGACTTACAAGAGCCTGATTTCGAAACAAAACTTGCGATCATTCACAATAAGATGCAATCCGATGGTATCGAAATTCCAACTGAGGTGGCGGAATACCTCGCGTTTAGTGTAGATACCAACTTGCGCGATATGGAAGGAGTCTTGAACTCATTACTCTTCCACGCGACTCTGTTGAAAAAAGAAATCGATTTAGAGCTTGCAAAAGAAGTTCTAAAGAACATCGTTAAAGAAATTCAAGCGGATGTAAGTGTTGACTTCATCCAAAAAACAGTGGGCGATTACTTCAAAGTTGACTTGGAAGCAATGAAGAGCAAGGTGAAGAAGCGCGAAATCGTTATTCCTCGCCAAACCGCTATGTATTTCTGCAAACGCTACACCCAGTTAACTTTAGCACTGATTGGCGAAAACTTTGGCGGTAGAGATCATAGCACGGTGATCCACGCTTTGGAATCCGTTGAAGACATGATGAAAACAGATGCCAACTTCAAAAACAGCGTAGAAGAACTGACAAAGAAGTTTAAGTCACGTATTTCGGCTTAGTCTTAGTTAGCCACTTTTCTGAAAAGAGTTGGATCAATTCCGGGAATCACTCTTAGTGCGTTTTCATAATACACCTTTTTAAGTACTGAGTCGGGAAGCTCTAGCCCGTACATTTTCCAGTGCGCATGATATTTTCGATAGTAGTCAAAATACTCATCGCCTGTCTCTAGCACCCGGAAGTAGGTATAGTATTCTTCTTTTTTATAGGTGTCTTTGCCAAACATTACCCGATCTTGGTATTTGATCATAAAAGCACGCGCTGCTTTCGGTTGCCTGCCGAGCTCTGCCAACACCGCCCCCAGTTCAGTGTACACGTTGGGCATTTCATCGAACAGTTTTCCTAATCGTTCTAAATCATTTCCGAACCAACCAAGGTGGGCATCAATGAACTTCGTGTTCGGGTGTTTTTTGAAAACATGATGTTGTTCGCCCATTATCTGCTCGAAGGGTGGAATTTTCTTGGGGTCGCGATACCGATCCGGATTCTTTTTTAATTCTAACCAACGTTCATTGTGCTTGTCTTTCGGATTCCAAAACGAATTCGGCTCACCCGAATGAATCAATACGGGAATACCCAACTCTCCACACTTCGCCCAGATCGGATCAAGTCGAGGATCATCCACGGCTATCCGATTGCCTTCATTGTCTTTGTCCGTTAGACCAAGTCCTTTGTACACTTTCAATCCTTTCACGCCTTGCTTTACCGCTTCTTCCATCATCGCAAGCGTTTCTTCCGGCCAGCCCTTGTCATCCAGATTTTCGAAATTGACATTGAGAAATACCACAAATCGGTTCGGGTGATTTTTGCTAACGTTGTCCAGTGACCACTCCAGAACCTTTCCTCGAAAGCCACTTAAGTTTACCATCACGCCCATGTTGAGTGAATCCATTTCAACCACCAAGTCATCTAAATCTTGAACAGGCATAATCCATTGGTGATTGTGCACATCGATGAAAGGAAACTTTGAGTGAGTAAGTGGATGCTCCGGAACTTTTAAGGTAGAGATCGGATCATACTCTTCTACGTCAATTACATTCAACTTGTATTGGATTCTTCCGATCATCCAAATAGCTACGCCAAGAAAAACAAGTATAAGGATAGGAAGCCCTATCCATTTCCGCTTAGAAAATGACATGGTTGATAATAAAAGTGCTTTTGAGCTTACTTAATCAATTACTGCACCGTGATGGGCACCCGGACAATAATTTTATCCCAAACAAAATCCATATTTACTCCCGTAGAGTCGCTTGCAAAGTTGATGGTGAACTGCTCTGTCTCAGTGGGCGATTGAACAACTGGCACATCTACTTTCAAAACATCTTTTGTATAATCAGGCTCCATGACGCCCAAAAAAACACCGAGTTCGCTATTCAGCGAAACCTGAAAAGAATTGGCACCCGGTACGGCATACATGCGGTAACTACCGGCTTTTACTGCCTTTCCCGCGAAGTTGATATCCTTATTAAATGTAATTTCTGTAGCCGCATTGGCTCCGAGCCTCCAATATTTACCATAGGGTTGCAATGCACCGTCTTTCTCTTCACCAAAAATCAATCTGCCTCTTTTCGAAGGTTGGCCGAAAGCCACATTAATATCAAGGCCGTTTTCGCTGAACGCTTTAGTTGTGGGAGGGCTTTTTGGAAATAAATTACTGTAAACAATAAAACCTACGAAGACCACTAGGAGCAGGCCTACACCGATGAGTATTTTTTTTAACATAAATCTGGGGTTTGGTTGAAGTGATTTACAATATACGAAAATTTTAAAGAGCACTTCGTCTTAGAAAATCCCACTTATTAAAAAGGGATATCCTACCCGGCAATTATCTCAGGTTAAACCGAAGTGGTACCTCTTGCCGTGAGCTATTAAACCCGTAGAGATAAACCTGTCCTTTGAATTCATTAAAGAAATCAATTACCTCTTGTGGATCTTTTACGCGTTGACGATTAATGGAAACAATCGTATAGTTTTCAGGAAGCCCCAATCTGCTAAAAAGACCATCGCGTATTTTATTGATTTTAACACCATATTCAACCGCCTCCAGATTGGCGCCCAACGTGCCGTCATTGAATATTTTTCGCTTCACAAGGTTGGTGTCGCCATTTTTGTTGAAAAGGGTAACAGTTGCACTCAATTTCTTTCCATTCCGCAAATAATCAATGTTCACTTTGTCGCCCGGATAGCGATAGCTCAATTCCTCTTCGAACGCACTCTTTGAGTTGATCTCTGCTTCATTTAGCCTTATGATGATATCTCCTTCTTGTAGCCCTGCCTTGGCAGCGGCTCCTCCTCTTGACAAATCGCCCAGTAAAACACCTTTGAATTCTTTCACGTTCACATCCAGATCATATTTTTTGGCGTTTTGGTAATCATATTCCATCACATCGCCACCAAAGATTGCTTTTTGCGGAAGGCCGTATTTAATCAAATCTTCTACTACTTTTTTGGCAATATCCACTGGCACTGCAAACGCATAACCAGTGTAAGAACCTGTTCGCGATAAAATAGCTGTATTAATTCCAACTAAGTCGCCATTCTTATTGACCAAAGCTCCACCGCTATTGCCAGGGTTAATGGCTGCATCTGTTTGAATAAACGATTCGATAGGGAACTTGTCTTCGACAACATTTATTCTCCTCCCCTTCGCACTCACAATACCCACCGTTACCGTTGAGGAAAGTGAGAAGGGATTTCCTACGGCAACAACCCACTCGCCCACCGCCAAAGTTTTAGAAGTTCCAAGTGTAATAGCTGGAAGATTTGTTTCTTTGATTTTCAGAACCGCCAAATCGGTTGATGGGTCTGTTCCAATTAACTCCGCATCATAGGATTTTTTGTTGTAGAGGACTTGAATTTTCTCGGCCGATTCCACCACGTGGTTGTTGGTGACGATGTATCCATCTTGCGTAAAGATGACACCCGAACCAGAGCTGACTTGGGTTTGAGAACCTCCTCCTCCAAATAATAGATCCCAATAGGAATAGGTTGCTCCGCTCTGCGAAATACTATTGATGTATACCACGCTGGGTGTTGCTTTAGTAGCAGCAAGGCTAAAGTCCACATTATCACTAGCTGCGGCCCTGGTTGGCTCAATAATGTTGGGACGATAGATTTCTTTCGGCTCAAAATTATTCACATTCAATTCTTGTTTCGCCTGCTGACGGGCGGTTTTCTCAGTCTGGTAGGCAAAAAAAGTATAAGCCCCGGCTAATCCTGCCAAAAATCCTACAAGTATTGTTTTGAATGTATTCATCTGATTCCAGTTTAGTCCGTCAACGCAAAACGATTGCTTTTGTTGAGTGGTGGTTGCGCAAATGTCGAACCAAAACCAAAAAATGAAATTTTGGCAGTAAAAGATAGAATCCGAACCTCCATACATTTTTTTACCTTTGCGCCATCTATGGGAATTCGTTCAATCCTTGCCAAACCGTTTGCCGCCTACATTGCCAAACAGACAGCTGAATGGTCATCGCAGCCAGTACAATACCAGCAAAACGTTTTCAATTATCTAATCAAAGAAGGAAAGAAATCCCTTTTTGGTAAGGATCATGGCTTTGCGGATATCCGATCGCATTCGGATTTTATTGGGAAGGTGCCCATCCGCGACTACGAAGCACTAAAACCTTATATAGAAAAGGTACTTCACGGAGAACCTGATATTCTATGGAAAGGCAAACCAGAATATTTTGCCAAAACATCAGGAACGACATCTGGCACAAAATACATTCCTATTACCAAAGAATCTGTACCCAACCACATCAATAGTGCACGCAACGCTTTGCTCAGCTATATACACGAGACAGGGAACGCATCCTTTTTAGATGGAGGCCTGATATTCCTTTCAGGCAGCCCGGTACTGGATGAGAAAGCAGGAATCAAAACAGGAAGACTGTCGGGCATTGTCAATCATCACGTACCCCAATATCTTAGATCGAATCAGAAACCCAGTTATGAAACTAACTGCATCGAAGATTGGGAAGAGAAATTGGAAAAGATTATCGATGAAACGATCAATGTCGATATGTCATTAATTTCAGGCATCCCACCCTGGGCACAAATGTATTTTGATCGCATTCAGGCACGAACCGGAAAGAAGATCAAAGATGTATTTCCAAACTTCTCGATGTTTGTGTATGGTGGTGTCAATTTTGAACCCTACCGTGCCAAATTATTTGAAACAATAGGAAAGAAGATTGATTCGATTGAAACGTACCCAGCGTCAGAAGGATTTATCGCCTACCAAGATTCGCAACATTCAGAAGGATTGCTTCTGCTGCTAAACACAGGCATCTTTTTTGAATTCGTTCCCACAGAAGAATATTTTAATGAAAAACCAAGTCGGCTTTCTATTGAAGAAGTGGAAATCGGAAAAAATTATGCGGTCATTATCAATAACAACGCGGGCTTGTGGGGCTACTCAATTGGAGATACGATAAAATTTGTTTCGAAAAATCCCTACCGTATTGTAGTGACAGGTCGGATTAAGCATTTCATTTCTGCTTTTGGTGAGCATGTGATTGGAGAAGAAGTAGAAAAAGCAATGAAGTTTACCATGCAAAAATTTCCGGAAGTTGAGTTGGTAGAATTTACTGTGGCTCCAAACGTGGCTCCGATAGAAGGTATGCCGCACCACGAATGGTTGATTGAGTTTGCCAACAAACCAAATAACATCGAGGCATTTAGAATGGAACTAGATAGCCAACTTCGCCAATTGAATGTTTATTATGATGATCTGATCAGTGGAAATATCCTTTCACTATTGAAAATTTCTTCATTGCGGAAAAATGGCTTCATCGATTATATGAAATCGCAAGGGAAACTAGGCGGACAGAACAAAGTACCGAGACTTTCCAACGACAGAAAGATTGCTGATGCCATGCAGCCTCTCATCGACTAATTGGTGGTTCAACAAACGCATGCCCCAGCTCACTATCCTAATGCCTGCGTTCAATGCCGCCCTTTACCTGCAAGAGGCCATTGAGAGTCTACTAGTTCAAACCTTTGTAGATTTTGAACTTTGGATTATTGACGATGGCTCCACTGATGAAACACAACGTATTGCAAAATCTTACAAGGATACACGCATCAAAATTATTACCAACCTGGTCAATCAAGGGAGAGTAAAAACCATCAATAAACTAGTCAAGGACATTCAATCGCCCTACTTTACGATCACCGATGCGGATGATGTGTCGCACCCACAGCACCTCGAAAAACAAATAGAAATATTGAAACAAGACCAAACCCTCATGATGTGCGGAACTTCATTTTGGGTAGTGGATGAACAGGGATATACGGTGAGAAAGTTGAAGTTATTAACCGACCTAACGGAACTGAGGGCGAAAGCACTACAGCAATCTCAATTTTTGGGGCCAACTACCGTTATGAGACAAGAGGTTCTCTCCGCTTTTCCGGACTTCTACCGTGCCTACCTTCGAGAGGAATTTGCAGACGCTGATTTGGCAACACTGATACTTGACAAATACCCAGCAACCAACATCGTTGAGCCATTGTACTATTACCGAATTCTACGATCCTCTCTGTCCCGAAGAAATGTAACTCCGCAAAATCTCAATCTTCACCTATTGGTGGGATTCTTGTCCCAACAAAGGCGAACGAACGACCAAGACTGTCTACAGAGAAATGCAACAGAAGAAGCAGATCGTTTTATGCATGAAATTGAAGATCCTTACAACCTTGACCCCTCTTTTTTATTTCGCCATCAGGCTTTCTTTCATTTGTATTGGGGACTAAACGATCTAGCTTTCGAGAATGGGCGGCTGGCAATTTCAAAAAGTCCTTTTCGAGCAAAGAACTGGGCTAGCTTTTTATATATTATTTTTCGGATCGGATTGTTTTATTTAAATCGAAGCGTAAACAAAGTACACTATCGCCAGTTAATGACGACACATGAGGGAAGATCATAAAAAGCATATTGCCATTTTAGGCTCAACTGGTTCAATTGGCACCCAAGCATTGGAAGTCATTGCTGCCCATCCAGAAAAATTTGAAGTAGAAGTGCTTACCGCACAAAATAATGCAGATCTACTGATTGAGCAAGCCAAGAAGTTTAAGCCCAATACAGTCGTTATTGGGAACGAGGACTACTATAAGCAAGTGAAAGAGGCACTCATTCCTCTGGATATTAAAGTCTTTTCAGGTGAAAGTGCGCTCGCTTCTGTTGTTCAAATGGACACCATTGATTTAGTACTGACCGCATTAGTGGGCTATGCAGGACTTAAACCAACCATTAAAGCTATTGAAGCCGGGAAAACAATTGCACTTGCGAATAAGGAAACACTGGTAGTCGCTGGCGAACTGGTTACTCAATTAGCTCGATCAAAAGGCGTAAACATCTATCCGGTCGACTCCGAACATTCAGCTATTTTTCAATGCCTGGTGGGTGAGTTCGACAACCCTATTGAAAAAATCATTTTGACGGCATCAGGTGGCCCTTTTCGGGGAAGGAAAAAGGACGATTTGAAGAATATCACGAAAGCACAAGCACTTAAACATCCAAATTGGGTAATGGGCGCTAAAGTTACCATTGACTCTGCCTCACTGATGAATAAGGGGCTTGAAGTAATTGAGGCAAAATGGCTTTTTGGCCTACGACCTGAGCAAATTGAAGTAGTTGTACACCCGCAGTCTATCGTACATTCGTTGGTTCAATTCCGCGATAGTTCAATCAAAGCCCAACTTGGCTTACCAGACATGCGTTTGCCTATCCAATATGCACTTGGCTATCCGGAACGCATGAATTCAGACTTCCCCCGATTCAATTTTGCCAGTTATCCCGCACTCACTTTTGAGCCACCCGATACAGAAACTTTTCGTAATCTTGCACTCGCTTTTAAAGCTATGGAGAGGGGTGGCAATATGCCTTGTGTGCTAAACGCAGCCAATGAAATAGCAGTAGAGGGGTTTTTGAATGGTAATATCGGTTTTTTGCAGTTGAGTGAAGTGGTGGAAACCTGCATGGAAAAAATCAGTTATCTCCCAAAACCAGGCCTTGAGGATTATGTTGAAACGGATAAAGAAACAAGAAGAGTCGCGAGCAATTTTATTCACCAAAGACGATTTTCAAATTAGATTATGGAATTAACGATTAAAATTTCTCAACTGCTTTTGAGTTTGTCAGTATTAATAGTTGTCCATGAGTGGGGTCATTACGCTTCAGCACGGCTGTTTAAAATCAAAGTTGAAAAATTCTATCTATTCTTTGACTTTTTATTTCCAATGGCAAATGTGCTCAACTTCTCTTTGTTGAAGTTTAAGAAGGGTGATACAGAATATGGTCTTGGTTGGTTCCCTCTAGGGGGCTATGTAAAAATTGCCGGGATGGTGGATGAGAGTATGGATAAAGAACAATTAAAAGCTCCTGCTGAACCTTGGGAGTTTCGTTCGAAGCCGGCCTGGCAACGATTAATTGTAATGATGGGCGGAATTATTGTGAATGTTGTTGTAGGCGTTTTAATTTTCATCGGGATTACCTATTTTATTGGTGACACAACGCTGCCTAAAGAGTATGTAAATCGCCATGGTGGAATTCACGCGATGGCTCTTGCTCAGCAGCTAGGCCTAAAAACCGGTGACCAGATTATTAGAATCAACGGCAATGACTATCAAAATTTTGACGACCTATTAAAACCGGGTTTTATGTTGTCCGAAAATGCCAGTTACACGGTATTGAGAGAGGGTCAAGAAGTAAAAATACCGATCCCTGGGAATTTTATTGAAAATTTTAACTCGAAAGAAACAGCATCCAAATTCATCTCCTATCGAATACCTGCAATAGTTGGCAAAATTGAGGAAAAAGTGACTTCTGTTTACGATGAAAAGGGCGAAGTGATAAAGGCCAAAGAATCAAATGAATCAATCGCAAAAAAAATTGGTCTAAAGGCTGGCGATAAATTCGTTGAAATAGATGGCAAGCCGATATCTTATTTTGATGAACTTTCGGAAATTGTAAAAAGCGGCCCGCGTGACTCGATTTCATTTAAAATCAAACGAGGAGATCAAATTCTGACTTTTAGTGAGTCTTTCAAAAATCAAACGATGATTGGGTTCGCTCCTAGGAACATTGGGAAGGAAGAATTTGCAGTTATCAATTATAGTCTTACAGAATCAATACCACTTGGTACATCACGAGCCTTCGGGGTTGTGTTACTCCAAATTAAGGCCTTCGGCAAACTGTTAACAGGAAAATTGGATCCGAGGAAGTCACTCTCCGGGCCTGTTGCTCTTGTTGGGATGTTCGGTCCGGTTTGGGATTGGGAAGCCTTCTGGCGCATGACCGGGTTGCTGTCCATGGTGTTAGCTTTTATGAACTTCTTGCCGATACCCGCATTGGATGGAGGTTACGTAATGTTTTTGCTTTACGAAATGATAAGTGGTCGCGAGCCCTCTGAAAAATTCTTTGAGAACGCAATCAAAGTGGGAATGGCCATTCTACTATTGCTGATGGTCTTTGTATTTTACAACGATATCGCTAAACTTTTTACGGGCGGATAGTGCAAACGGCAAAGCCTAGTCTAAATCAGGCTGCTGATTTTACCGGTTAAAGGTTAATTTTCTACACTTAAAATTTCAAGTTGCAAAGAGAGAGACTAGCCATTCGAACCACCTACTTCAGTATTGCCGGTAACACCGCCATGGCCCTTCTTAAAGGGTTGGCAGGTTTTTTTGGAAACTCTTATGCGCTTATTGCGGATGCCATTGAGTCCACCACAGATATTTTCTCGTCTATTCTGGTATTGATTGGGTTAAAATATTCGAGCAAGCCGCCCGATAAAAATCACCCCTATGGTCATGGGCGAATTGAGCCGCTCACGACTTTTCTGGTCGTTGGTTTTTTAATCACCTCCGCTACCATTATTGCTTATGAAAGTATTCTGCACATCGGCACGCCCCATGATTTGCCCGAGCCTTATACACTTTTCATTCTCGGTGCAATTATTCTTTGGAAGGAGATCAGCTACCGGCTGGTGTTGAAAAAAAGTGTTGAAACAAAAAGTTCTTCCCTCCGTGCCGATGCGTGGCACCATCGGAGCGATGCCATCACATCGATGGCAGCCTTTGTCGGAATCTCCATTGCACTTTATTTTGGAAAGGGTTACGAATCAGCAGACGACTGGGCAGCACTGTTTGCTTCCGGTTTTATTTTGTACAATAGCTATCTCATCTTCCGACCTGCGTTAGGTGAAATTCTGGATGAGCATGTTTACGATGATCTGGTTGAGGAAATAAGAGCAATCTCACTACAGGTGAATGGAATAATTGCTACTGAAAAATGTTTCATCCGCAAAACCGGAATGAAATACCAGGTGGATTTGCATGCGATTGTGGATGGATTATTGACCGTAAAAGAAGGACACGCTATTGCCCATCAACTGAAGGACACTTTGCGTGAACAACTACCGCAACTGGGTCATGTATTGATTCACGTTGAACCGAACAACAATTCGGATAAGCCAGAAGGATTCAGTCAATAGAAAAACAAATTCACACTACATCCGCTCAGGCACTTGTATCCCTAGTAGATGCATCGACCTCTTGATGACATCTGCCACCACTTTGGAAAACGCAATTCGGAATTTTAACTTGCCCGGATCGGCTTCGTTGAAAATAGGGATCGCCTGGTAGAACTGATTATATTCTTTCGCCAATTCGTAGGCGTAGTTTGCAATCACCGAAGGTGAATATTCGCGCGAAGCTTCTTGCAGCTTGTTGTGAAAATTGTTGAGCGTGAAAATGATTTCGCGTTCAGAAGGCTCCAGTGAATTGATGTTTTTCAAATCTGAAGCTACTACTTTTATACCTAACGAGTCGGCTTTCCGCAAAATAGACTTGACCCGCGCATGGGTGTACTGAATAAACGGCCCCGTGTGACCCTGCAATTGGATCGACTCGTTCGGATCAAACATCATCCGTTTTTTAGGATCAACTTTTAGTAAAAAGAATTTCAACGCGCCTAAGCCCACCATCTCAGAAAGATTCTTGATCTCCTCTTCGCTCATTTCATCAATCTTACCTAACTCTCGCGTTTGCTTTTCTGCCTCGTCCACCATCTCTTGCATCAAGTCATCAGCGTCTACGACAGTGCCCTCGCGACTTTTCATTTTACCTGTTGGAAGGTCAACCATGCCATAACTGAGATGATAGCACTTCTCAGCCCACGAATAGCCCAACTTTTTCAAAATCAAGAACAACACCTTAAAATGATACTCTTGCTCATTCCCCACTGTGTAAACTTGTCCTTCTATTTTAGGAAAATCGCGAAATCTTAAGATAGCGGTGCCTATGTCTTGTGTCATATACACCGAGGTGCCATCTGAACGCAATAAAACTTTCTGATCTAGGCCGTCACTTGTCAAATCAACCCAAACCGATCCGTCTTCCTTTTTATAAAACACTCCCTGCTCCACGCCCCGAAGGACTTCATCTTTTCCCAGTAAATAAGTTTGTGATTCGTAATACAATTTCTCAAAATCAACACCCATGCGCTTGTAGGTGGAGTCAAAACCTTTATACACCCATCCATTCATGGTCTTCCACAGCTCCACCGTAGCGGAGTCATTTGCCTCCCATTGCAATAATAACCCCACCGCCTTTTGCATGATGGGTGCTTGCTTCTCCGCCTCTTCTTTCGTTAAGCCCTTACTTTCCAGTTCAGCAATCTGCGCTTTAAAATGCTTGTCGAACTCTACATAATATTTTCCTACCAATTTATCACCCTTCAAACCAGAGCTCTCCGGTGTCTCTCTATTGCCAAATAATTGCCAGGCAGCCATACTCTTGCTGATATGTATGCCGCGGTCGTTGATGATTTGAACTTTATGAATTTTGTAGCCTAGTGCTTTATAAATTTCAGCAACAGAATATCCCAAAAAATTATTTCTCAGGTGACCTAAGTGTAATGGCTTGTTGGTATTGGGTGATGAATACTCCACCATCATCTCTTTGCCATTATCTGGCAGTTGCCCAAAAGAAGAATTCGAATAAATCGATTCAAACACCTGCGCCCAAACGGAATCGCTTATTGACAAATTCAAAAAGCCTTTCACCACGTTAAACGTACTAACCAAACCAGAATTGGTTTGCAAATACTCACCAATCATCGTCCCCGTTTCTTCGGGAGATTTCTTCGAGAGTTTTGTTAACGGAAAACATACCAACGTATGCGAGCCTTCGAACTCAACATTAGTCGGTTGTACCTGCACTTGCTCAACGGATTGATTGAAAAGTGCAGTAATTGCTTTTTGGATTTCAGCTCGGAGGGTGAGGTCTAAATTCATTTAGTGTTGGATGTGAGATATGAGATATGAGACGTGAGATGAACGGTAGTCGCTTTCTCAATACTCACATCTCACGACTCAATACTATTTTACATATCCAAAATATACGCAAACATCAAAGGTGCCACAATTGTCGCATCGCTTTCAACAATAAACTTAGGCGTATCGATATTCAATTTGCCCCACGTTATTTTCTCGTTGGGAACAGCACCCGAATACGAACCATAGCTCGTTGTCGAGTCGCTGATCTGGCAGAAGTAACTCCAATACGGAATGCTATCTCTTTCTAAATCTTGGTGCAACATTGGCACAACACAAATTGGGAAGTCACCTGCAATGCCACCACCAATCTGGAAGAAGCCAATGCCATCCTCGCCTGAATTTTTTGTGTACCAGTCTGCCAACCAAACCATGTACTCGATCCCGCTCTTCATCGTACTGGCTTTCAGTTCTCCTGTGATGCAATAGGAAGCAAAAATATTTCCCATGGTGCTATCTTCCCATCCCGGTACTACCATCGGCATATTTTTTTCTGCTGCGGCAATCATCCAACTGTTTTTCGGGTCGATCTCATAATATTGTTTCAAGTCACCACTGTTGATCATGCGAAACATAAACTCGTGCGGAAACAAACGCTCGCCCTTGTCCTCGGCATCCTTCCACACTTTAAATAAATGTTTTTGCAGTCTGCGAAATGCCTCTTCTTCAGGGATGCATGTGTCCGTGACACGGTTCAAATGGTTTTGCAACAAATCCCACTCTTGCTCGGGGGTTAGATCTCTATAATTCGGAATTCTGCGGTAGTGCGAGTGCGCCACTAGGTTCATGATGTCTTCTTCTAAGTTGGCACCCGTGCAGGAGATTATGTGCACCTTATTTTGGCGGATCATCTCAGAGAAACTGATGCCCAACTCGCCCGTGCTCATGGCGCCCGCGAGGGTCACAATCATTTTTTTGCCCTCGGCAATATGTTTTTTGTAGCCTTTCGCAGCGTCCACCAATGCGGCCGAGTTGAAGTGCAAGTAATTTTTCTCAATAAAATCGGAAATAGGGCGATTTGTGCTCATGACGTGGTTAGAATTTGGTGCGAAAATACTCAAACTATGGCAAGTGGCAAGGAGAAGTTTTTGGCGAATAATTACAAGTGTGATAAAGAGGATTGGGGCGGCTGACGGGCTATTCGCTCCAATCTTTTTGCCCGACCGCGCCAACCCAGCTGCAAAAAGGATTTCCGCTACTATCCCTGCCGCTCGCCAGTACGTAGTTCATCTTCAGATTAAGATGTTACATCATTCCAACGCCTTGGTTCGCGTCTTCACGAATCAAGCAAATGTAAAAAAGTGTTTCGTAAGGACCGAACCACGGATGGGGGAGTGAGAGACACTACTTCATTTATCTTTTGTGGTTTGAGCACCTATAAGCCGTGACAGAAAATTTTCAGAACTATTAATAGCTTCAATTTTTTTTGCCGTCTCCTTTACTTCATTTAGCATTCCGATTTTTCTGTTATACCGATCAAAAACATAGTTCGCTTTGATAGGGTACTTATCAACCAAATCATATTCTCGCCCATTCACGTTGATCTGTCTTTGCAAAGTCCCCTTATCCCGTTCGATCTGCATAAGTTCTAAGTTTACAGGCCTCAAATCTAAAATTACTTTCTCACCGACAAATAAGCTGGTTTCACCAGAAACATTTAAATAACTACCACCTTTCAATCGACCTGATACTAAAACAACGGCAACCCTGGATTTTTGAACGACACCTTTGAGAGTTTCATCTACTCTAATAAGGAATTTAGAATGATAATAGGCTTCTGGGTTGGTGTCAAATTTTCGTTTCTTTACCTTTCCAACGATGACTAAATCAGATAGTAGAACATTCTCAGCAAATGAATGCTCACCCAAAGTCTTTGCTAAAATCTCCAAGTCTATCCCGACTGTTTTAAACTCATCTGATTTTGCCAAATCTATCTTTCGATCAAAAAAATAATCACTATTCCCGATAAACCTCATTGAATCAAATGACTTTTTATAAATGGCTCTTAACTCCATTTCGTTCTCTTGTGCAAGTATGAAGAATGGAATAGTGACTAGCACAAATGTTAGCGATATCTTTTTCATCGTAAAAATTTCATTATTTTTTGAACTAAATCAAAATGTTAAGTTCTTGTAATCTTTTCAAAACTACCGGAAGGCTGACGACTCGCACGTTTTTATTGTATGGATGCTCTTTAGCTGAAGGAGTCACAATAAAATTATGCTTGGCTTTTATATCCTCAATGGCCAGATGATTTCCTTTGGTCAACACCGGATTATCTGTAAATTTAATTTCAAGGGAAACAAAAGGTTTGTTGCCTTTCACAATAATCAAGTCCACTTCAGAGCCGTCTTGTGTTCTGTAATAAAACAATTGGGCGTCATCACGCAGGTGAGTGGCAATTTGCTGAATCACAAAACCTTCCCATGAATGCCCAAGTAAATGGTGACTAAACAACGCTTTCATGCTATGGGTATTCCAAAGTGTGTGAAGTAACCCGGTATCTCGTATAAAAATTTTGGGAGCCTTAACAATCCGCTTTTTAATGTTGTGATGATAGGCGGTTAACCTGCGCACCATAAAAGTATCTTCCAAAATATCTACAAACTTCATGATGGTGGTTACTGACACACCCAACGACTTTGAAAGAGAGCTGTAATTGATGACCGACCCATTCGAACTACTGATCATTTGTAACAACTGCATGACCAACGACCTATTTATCGATAACCCTAATACAGCAATATCCCGCTGAACGTAAGTCCTGAGAAAACTACTAAGCCATTCAAAGCTGTCTTTGTTACTTTTTGCCAAGTAGGCGCCAGGAAATCCACCTCTCAACCAAAGTTTCTGGTACTCCATGTACTTTGTTTCTACCAATGACAAAGGACCCAATTCACAAAAGATGATTCTCCCAGCCAATGTCTCAGACCCTTGTTGGAGCAAATCTGGTGAAGCCGAGCCCGTAACGATAAATCTCCCCGGCTTCCGATTGACATCTATCACTGATCTCATTACGGGGAATAGTCCTGGTTTGTGTTGTATCTCATCCAATACCACGGTTCTCTTTATATTTTCCTTAAAATATAGTTCAGGTTCACGAAGCTGATTGAGATCAGATGGCAGTTCCATATCCAGATAGACCGTATCTTTGGGGGTCACTTTAAGGATCGATTTGACCAGTGTTGTTTTACCCACTTGCCGTGGTCCAATTACGCCTACTACGGGAAAGCGTTTTGCCCGATCAATTATAAGTTGAATTATATGCCTTTGGATCATCCCTGCAAATTTAAACTAAAAAAATGAATTTGCAGGGATGATTTCAACTCGTTTTCCATCTGGCATACGCGTCCACAAGTGTTTTCTCAATTTTACCGTCACCTGAAATCAAGCCCTTAGCGTAAAAAAAAATTCTGCCCATGGCGCAAAATCCCTATCTTGCCCTACCAAATATTGACCTAAACCCAACGATATGCGCTTCTCATTAAAATTCCTTTTTTTGCCTTTATTTACTCTGGCACTCTCTTTCACACACGCCCAAACCAAACAACCCGATTGGGCCAAATTGCAGGATGAAACTCTCAAACATTTTCAAGCGATATTAAAAATCAACTCAAGCGTAGCCACGGGCTTCGAAGCACCTGTGGTAGAGTACCTCAAATCAGTTTTGGATAAAGAAGGAATTTCCACCAAAGTCTTTTCGAATGATCCCAAGCGCCCCAACTTGGTAGCGCGCATAAAAGGAAACGGCAACAAAAAACCTGTGTTGATCATGGCGCATACTGATGTGGTCAGTGTTGATACGACCAAATGGATACATCCTCCTTTTTCAGCTACTCGCGATGGTGGTTATGTGTATGCACGCGGTGCGGTAGATGACAAAGACAATGTGGTGGCCGCTTTAATGGTGATGCTTCAACTAAAAAGACTAGGTATTGTGTTGGATAGAGACGTGATTTTCTTAGCAGAAGCAGGCGAAGAATCAAATACAAAAGTGGGTATTGATTTTATGGTGAACGAACATTGGGCAGATATCGAAGCCGAGTTTTGCTTTGCCGAAGGTGGAAGCGTCACGCGCAAAGATGGGAAAATAGTGTATGCCGCAGTTTCTACTACCGAAAAAGTGCCAAGAGGTGCAAAACTAATCGCACGAGGCACCGCTGGACATGGATCAGTTCCCTTGCAAGACAATGCGATCGTCCATCTCTCGCAAGCGATTTCGAAAATTGCAGCGTGGCAAACACCCATGCGCT
This sequence comes from Flammeovirgaceae bacterium, assembly GCA_021299455.1. Classification (GTDB taxonomy): domain Bacteria; phylum Bacteroidota; class Bacteroidia; order Cytophagales; family Cyclobacteriaceae; genus ELB16-189. The sequence goes on from JAJTGQ010000032.1 coordinate 24,255, forward strand.
TGAACGAAACAACCCGCGCGTTTTTTACACGACTAGCATCCGTTAGCAACCCTGTCGATGCAGCACGTTACCTTGCTGTGGTGAACGACAAAGAGGCCGAAAAAGCACAAGAGTACTTCGCAGCCAAAGAACCGCGCATGTACTCCACACTTCGTACCTCTATCTCGCCCAATATTTTTAAAGGTGGCTATTTGAGTAATGTAATCCCCAGTGAGGCCGAAGCCACATTGGATATACGCGCGTTGCCCGATGAAGACATGTCAGCGCTATTGGCCGAAATGAAACGCGTGATCAACGATTCGCAGATCGAGATTGTTGCGAATACAAAAAACCTGCGCCCGTCAGCAAGGCCCTCTCGGTTAGAATCGGATGCCTTTAAAGTAACCGAAGCTGCAATCAAGAAAATTTACAACACCGTTACAATCCCAACCATGCCAACAGGCGCCACCGACATGGCATTCTTACGTGCAAAAGGTGTAGAGTGCTACGGCATCGGCCCGATGACGGACATAGAAGATGGGCCTAAAGGTTTTGGCGCCCACAGCGACCAAGAGCGCATACTGGAAGAATCATTGCATAAGTTTGTTCAGTTTAACTGGGAAGTGATTGTGAATTTGGCAAAGGCGAATTAGTTGGTTTGAATGAATACTCCATTAAAAAGCACTTTTTATTGCATCGGATTTTTAGTCATTCTGCTCTCTTGCAAAAAAGAGAGTAAGAAGTATTCTCACGATATAGGATACATTGATCCAGCCACGGCTTTGGGTGACAAGGAATTTAAAACATGCAGTGATCGTATCTATGAATATTACAACTTCGAACCCTATGCTGGATATAAATATGGAAAGAGAGCATTGCGAGATTCTATTGCAAAGAAATATTCTGCGATTGGAAATGAGTCTGGTTACTTAACCTTTCGCTTCGTTGTCAACTGCAAAGGGTCGGCAGGACGATATCAGATCATAGAAAACGATCTGGATTCAAAGCCAAAAAAATTTAATAAAGAATTGATTTCGCATTTATTTTCAATTACTCAACAATTTAAAGAATGGCAACCTGCCATTTGGGAGAATGAATCAAGGGATTATAACATATACTTAACTTACAAATTGCGTGATAGTAAAATCATTGAAATTTTGCCTTAGTTTATTCGCTCTATTGTCGCTTTCAAATTGTCAAAACTCTGACGATTATAAAGACTACTCAATTTCTGAGAGGAAAAAGATGTCAATAGAATACTTAGAAAACGGAGAGAAAAATTTCGGCCAAGGAAGTCCAGAAAATATGGAACTTATTGAGATTGCCATAAAGCTAGACCCCGCTAATGCTGCCGCATGGAGAGAACTATCAGTACCCTATTTGAAGCGCGGCATCCCTCATGAATGGAAACCCCTTTTTGACAAAGCGGTTGAGCTTGACCCAGTGACATGGCAAGGATGGCGAGGTTATCTGAAATTGTTCTTCTACCGAGACTATGAATCTGCCATTGCCGATTTTAATGCAACAGATACTCTAACGCCCGGTTTTACAGATTATCCCCAAAGCATGAGTGTTGACTATCTTCGGGGGCTTGCTTATTTTCAACTAGGCGAAGAAGAAAAAGCATTAGACTATTACACTAAATACATCAATGAGGTAACTACTAAAAGTGGTGAAGATTGGGTAGACGTATTCGCGTTTATACATCGGGCTATTTTGTTTATGAAATTACGAGAATATGAAAAGGCCGTGGTCGACTTAGAAAAATGTCTTAAATATTACCCCTCTTCGTCTGATGCTTATTACCATCTAGCAATGATTAACTTTGAGCAGGGTAGAAAACAAATTGCGAAAGAGCAGATAGCGAAGGCAAAGAGTCTATTCGAAAAAGGTTATTATATGCATAAGCCTTACGTAGAGACTTTTGGACAGATCGATCTCTATGCTATTGAGGATATTGAGAAAAAAGTAACAGATTAGGCTAGCTACTCTGCCAACACCGGCCGCATCTCAACCGATTTAGCAGCAGCTTCTAAAATCTCGAACGCACTTTCCGCTGTTCTGTTTTCGGTATCCAGCGTTGGGTTTATCTCTACAATTTCCCACGCACACACACGAGGATCTTTGCAAAGCTCGAGATTAATCACTTTTGCCTCCTCTACGGTAAGTCCATTGGGCACCGGTGTGCCAGTGCCGGTTGAAAAGCGACTGTCAATGGCATCTACATCAAATGAAACATAAATCAAGTCGCAGTGATCGAGCATCTGCAATACTTTTTGAGCCATTTGTTCTGCTCCGAATTTCTTGATGTCTTCTACTTCAATAAAGTTGATGTTATTTTTATTAATTAGGTAATTTTCCGGCTTCTCAAAATCACGAACAGCTATGTATACAAGATCTTCCGAATTAATCTTTGGCCCTTGCATGCCCACATTCTTGATCTGTTCCCAGTAGTCTAACGTCTCACCACGCGGGTCATTTACTTTACATTCAAAGTTGTCGAGGCCAAGTGCCATTGCCAAAGGCATTCCGTGCATATTGCCAGAAGGCGTTGTAAAGGGTGTATGCATATCGGCATGGGCATCAATCCACACAACACCCAATTTCTTTTTTGGGTAGGCCTTCTTAATGCCTGCTATAGTGCCGTACGCTGTGGAATGATCACCCGCCATAATCAACGGAAAAAAATCATCGAACAATTGCTCGTATACCTCCAGGCAAACACGCTCTTCCATGATTAAAACGCCATCGATAAACTTGGCATAGGCATGCTCGGCACCATCGAAAAGCAATTCGTTGACATTCTCAACTTCAATCGAATCGTACTTTCTGAACAAATCCGACTTCAAATCCAGGCTGGCGATTTTCATCGCTTCCACGCCCAAACTGGCACCGCGTGTTCCTGCACCAATTTCTGACTTTACTTCAATGATTTTTATTTCTTTCCCCTTCACAAAAATATGATTTGAATACAATGATTAACTACCGGTAAAAACGAACGTTCTTTGGCTAAATCCCGTCAGAAATCGGGGAGCGCATGTGCGATTGCAAAAACCAAGGAACTGTAGCTAACCATACCTTTTGAATTATTGCAAAGATGGCAAAATTATGGCAATATTGCACCCAAATTTTTAGGTTGTTGGTTGATCGCTCAGCGTTGTTCGAAGACCTCCACCAGCCCACCAACGAACAACTAGTAAAGAAATGAAGAGCTATCGCGAACTAATTGAGCAAACCTTCGAATTTCCACAAAAGGAATTTAAGGTAAGAAACCATGAATTGTTGTTTAATGACGTGCCTTTAATGGACATCATCAAGCAATATGGAACGCCTGTAAAAATCACATATCTCCCAAAGATCAGTGAGAATATCCGATTCGCAAAAGCAGCTTTTAATAACGCCATGGAGCGGTTTAAGTACAATGGCACGTATACTTACTGCTATTGCACCAAATCTTCACACTATGATTTTGTGCTCGAAGAAGCGTTGAAGAACGACATTCATATTGAGACTTCATCAGCCTTTGATATCCCCATTGTTCGTACACTTTACGGTCGCGGAAAAATCAGTAAAGAAACGTTTATCTTGTGCAATGGATTTAAAATGCCCAAGTACCGGGACTATATTACAGATCTGTTGAATGACGGCTTTAATTGCATGCCTATTCTGGACAACTTAAGTGAAATCGATACCTACGAAAAGAATGTTACAAAGCCTTACAACGTAGGTATTCGTGTGGCTGCCGATGAAGAACCTAAGTTCGAATTTTACACCTCGCGCCTCGGCATTCGTTACAATGACATTAACACTTTATACAAGGAAAAAATTGCGACCAGCAACAAGGCTTCACTGAAGCTGTTGCACTTTTTTATCAACACAGGAATTAAAGATACCGCATACTATTGGAGTGAATTGAGCCGATTTATCTTCAAGTATTGTGAGATGAAAAAAATCTGCCCTACGCTCGACTCGATTGATATTGGTGGCGGATTTCCAGTAAAAACTTCATTGACTTTTCAGTATGACTACAAGTACATGATTGAACAAATCGTGGAGAACATTAAGTGGATCTGTGAAAAGAATAACGTACCAGTACCCAACATCTTTACGGAATTCGGAAGCTTTACGGTAGCCGAAAGCGGAGCCGTACTTTATTCTGTAGTAGATCAAAAACTACAGAACGACAAAGAGCTTTGGTATATGATTGATGGCTCGTTCATTACTCATCTACCCGATGTGTGGGGAATGAATCAAAAGTATATTTTGATGGCGTTGAACAAGTGGGATGATCCCTATCACAAAATAAATATTGGAGGCCTTACCTGCGATAGCCAGGACTACTATAACTCCGAAGCGCATACAGGAGAAGTTTTCCTTCCTATGATTACGGATGAAGAGCCGTTACATATTGGCTTTTTTCATACAGGGGCATACCAGGAATCTCTGGGAGGCTACGGAGGTATACAGCATTGCCTGATACCTGCACCCAAGCACGTGCTCATCGACCGAAATGAAGACGGTGAACTTTCTACTGAACTTTTTGCCAGTGAACAGACCAGCGAAAGCATGATGAAGATTTTAGGCTATGAGGAAGCTCATGCACCGAAACGTCAGAAACCGACTAAGTTAAAGGTGACCGGGACAATTTGATATCTCCTTTTACTTAACAAAATCGAAGAGGCTTTCAATGGCTGAAAACCTCTTCGATTTTATAGAAATTTTTAATTAACCAGGTTAGCTTCAAAACATCCCTTGCACCTCTTTGTAATCTGCCGGTAGCGCAAAGTCCGATGCTTTATGGGATTCTCTCTTTATCTCTATTGCTTCCATAGTCATATTACCCTGCGGTGTAACCATTTCGATCTTTAAAGGCACACCTTCAACCCCTTCATGGAACATTTGTTGGCCTGCATCACCCATTCTCTGCTTGGTCAAACCCTTCATGTCAAAATCTTTGATTTCGTTAGTTGTCCAATAGATCTGATTAGTAGTATTGCCTCGGTTGGTTACCGCCACAATATATTTAACACAATTGTAGGTAAGTATTTTCATCGTTTCACTTGTCTTAGTCACCTTCGTTTCCGGTTTGCTTGCTTTGTCCTGCTGCGCTGGCGAAATTCCCTGTTGCAAAATAGAATAGGTTTTATTCTTGCGGTCTAAGCGATAGGTTTTGTCTTGGTTTTTTAAATACAAAAGGTCCATCGGCATCATTCCGCCTTGTATGATCGTTAACGTATTCCCTCCTTTTGTTTTAAAAAGAAAGTTGCTGGGTACCAAAGAAGACGAATTTCCACCTTGCATTACTTTGATTGCATTTTCCATCTGCGCCTTCATTTGCGGGTTGGCATCCAGCATGGCCTTCATCTGCGGGTCATTCATTTTTTCCTGCATTTCCTTCACTTTTGACTGATTAGCGGGATCACTCATTTGCTTCATGCCCTGTTCCATTTGTGCTTTTAGTTTAGGGTCAGTGATTTCTATCTTCATAGACCATTTGACGGTACCCTCAAAAGTTTGACCGTTTACGAGTGCTGGTATCAGCAACAGTAAAATGAGTATGTATTTTTTCATAAAAGTTGGTTTTGTGCTAAGGTGTTCGTTTTGGCTATTAAAGATGAGGCCTCTTTCAAATTCATGCAACCAAAGTCCGCTTTATTCTCGGGTTCAATGTCATGGCCTATTTGAATCGTTCGCAAACCCAATTGCCTGGCGGGAATGATATCCCTGCCACGATCGCCCACCATCCAGGAGGCGGAAAAATCAATGTTAAATTTCGCTTTGGCCTTTTCAAACATGAGCGTGCCCGGCTTGCGGGTCAACGATGCAGAAACGGTCGGATGGCAAGGCGAAAAATAGAAATGATCAATGAGATGCCCACAAGCATCTTGCAAGTACTGATGGCAGGCTTCCATTTCTGCTTGCGTATAAATGCCCTGAGCGATGCCAGATTGGTTGGTGACCACCACCAATAAGTACCCGGCAGACTTTAGTTCGTGTAGCGCTTCTACCACACCGGGCAAAATCTTAAATTGATCGACACGATAAGTGTAATTGGGATTATCTTCGTTTAAAACACCATCGCGATCTAGAAAAACACATTTTTTCATGCCGTAAAATTAATCAATTGTATAAACGTTCCTTTTTTATAGTTTTGTTATCAATTGACTTACGCAATCTAAATTAGTTGTCCGTTTGAGCCTGTCGAAAACTGACCATTCTTGCTACGAGTCGACTTCGATAAACTCAGTCTGACATTGGGTTTGTTAGTTTGCAGGGATCCTATTGTTAAATAACTGAAAAGAATTGAGCAACGCATTAGTCATAATTCCTACCTACAACGAAAAAGAAAATATACAAGCGATTGTAGATGAGGTGCTCTCTTTGCCAAAAGATTTTCATCTTTTGATAGTAGACGACAACTCACCCGATGGAACAGCTGATATTGTAAAGGGTCTTCAGGCCAAGTACAACGCACTGGAAACAAGGTTGCATCTATTGCAACGAGCGGGCAAATTGGGACTGGGAACAGCTTATATCGAAGGGTTTAAATTTGGTCTAAAAAAGGGATATCACTACTTATTGGAAATGGATGCGGATTTTTCGCACAACCCAAAAGACCTTACGCGACTGTATCTTGCGTGTGAAGAAGAGGGTCATGACTTGGCCGTTGGCTCCCGTTATTCAAAAGGAGTGAATGTTGTTAATTGGCCAATGAGTCGTGTACTGATGTCGTATTTCGCCAGTAAGTATGTACGCTTTATCACCGGCCTGCCAATCCACGACACAACAGCTGGCTTTGTCTGTTACCGGAGAACCGTTCTGGAAACCATTCAGCTTGACAACATCAAGTTTATCGGATATGCTTTTCAAATTGAGATGAAATTTCTCACCTGGAAATATGGATTTAAAATTACCGAAGTCCCCATTATCTTCACTGATCGCACGCTCGGCCAATCAAAAATGTCAGCCGGGATTTTTAAAGAAGCCGTACTCGGTGTGTTAGCCATGTCCATTGGTAGTTGGTTCAAAAGCTATAAGAGATAGCATTTAGTATGCGATCCTATTTTTTAGGTGGGGTGCTTGTTCTTGCTTCTACCTTTTGCCAAGGTCAAGATTCGCTTAAAATTTTATCATGGAACATTCAAATGTTGCCACGAGGAATCAATTACAATGGAAAAGCGAAAAGAGCCAAGATCATTGCCGAGCAATTGAAAAAAAGCCCGTATGATGTTGTAGTGTTTCAGGAGTTATTCTACCGAAGAAGCAGACGGATTATTGCTAAAGAACTTCAATCTGAATTTCCTGCTCAAACTAACGTCCTCAACAAAAAATCCATCGCCCTAAAAACAAATGGTGGTGTGATGATTTTCAGTCGCCACCCCATTAAAGATGTAAAAGAAATCAGGTTCAGGAATCGCAGCGGGCCGGATAGATTATCCAGAAAAGGCGCTATGCTGGCTGAGATTGAAGTTAAGGGGAAACCCATCCATGTTATTGGCACCCACCTGCAAGCATTTGGAATGCAAGAAACGATGTACAGCCAGTATCAACAATTATACGATGAGCTTTTGAAACCCAATGAGCAACAAGGCATCCCGCAGTTCATTTGTGGAGATTTTAATACGATCAAGGAATTGCCCAAAAATCTGCCTGCCAATCTACCCAAGAACTTTGAGCAGCGAATCGCACGATATGAAACCATGCTCCAAAAGCTGCAGGCAAGTGATGGCGATCTGGATGGGGAACATCAGTTTACAATGGACAGACCTAACAACGATCTCTGCGAGAAAAGAAAAGAATTCCGATTGTTGTTAGATTATTTTCTTTTTCGCCCAATGACTTCTAATCTGACAATTGCAAAAAGAAAGGTGCAAATAATTAGATATCCATGGCGTACTGGCAACAAAGATCTTTCTGATCATTTTGCACTTGAAGCGGTTGCAACGGGTTTTTGAAATCGATCGATAAAAAAGGCGCGAAGTTTAACTAAGCCCCTCCCACTTCATCTGTGTTGATATAGTTGATCAACACAAACGTTACAAACAAGCCAGAGAACACGCCCTCTAAGGCAACTATAAACGATGCCATGTAGGCATTCAGATAGCGCCCCATGGGCTCGTTATTGATAATTTCCTGCATCATGTTTGAATCCAACTTCATCCATGTAAAAAGAAACAACGCAAATACTAACGAGCCAATGGCTGCCGTGCCAACGCCAGTCGCCAACGCCAAAAAATAATTAAGGTGCTTGCCATGTGTCTCTTTAAACTTCTTCAACGCAAAGTATACACCAACCACCAATACGAGAAGATTGAGCAACCGTAGTTCTACGATATGGCTAAGGCCAGTCACCTTCATCAAAAGAAAATAAGCAATCAGGCCTGCAGCTATCTTAAGGCCATAACTCTGAGGAATTTGGTTTGGATTGTTGAAGAGGTTCATAGGATTTGGGTTTTACTGACCCTAAGTTTGATTTTTTTGGTCAATTCAGCAATCTTTTGATTACATATTTGTTCAACTTCGACATCCCAATACCCTTAAACACCTAAACTATGAAAGCATTAAAAATTATCGGCTTTGTTGTAATCGGCATTCTGGGGCTTGCGTTCGCCTTTGTTCTGGTTCAGCCTTCTAAAGGACATGTCGAAAAATCTATTGTGATCAATGCGCCCGCATCGGCCATTTTTCCTCACTTGAACAACCTGAAGAGTTTTACCGCTTGGTCACCCTGGAGCAAGATGGACCCCGAAGCCAAGCAGACTTTTGAAGGCCCTGAAGCGGGGGTCGGTGCCAAAATGAACTGGTATGGAGAGATTATGAAACAAGGATCTCAGTGGGTAGAAGAGAGTGTTGAAAATGAGCGCGTCAAAACCGGTTTGGTTTTCGAGGGTATGGAAGGTAAAATATGGGCAGAGTTTAAACTAAGTCCGGAAGGAAATGGGACGAACGTTACCTGGACCTATGATGGCGAAAACATTGGACTTGGTGGCAAAGCAATGTGGGCAACGATGGGAATGATGCTCGGAGGCCAATATGAAGATGGGCTGAAGGAACTGAAGCAATTGGTGGAGAACAGTCCAGCAGCCGAACCTAGTGAGGAGATGGCACCGTCAGACTCAACCACCTCTAACTAAGCAGAAAAATCTAATTACCTAAAAGCTCCTTCCCGGAGCTTTCTTTGTTCCTACCGAAACGTAAACAAAAAGTTAGAGAGGAAATTCCAAAGTGTAACGATAATGGTAGCTACTGCTTTTGAAAGATAAAAGTTCTTTTTTAAGCGATCATTCAGCAGCCACACAATCATAGAATTGATCACTAGCCCAACCAGTGAGAACAAAATGAACTTTACGTATTGACTGCCCACGTTTGGGTCTACACTTGCAAACGTCCAAGAGCGGTTGATGAAAAAGTTGCTGGTGGCGGCCATAAAAAAGCCAACTCCATTGGCAATGTACTTATTCATATTCCATTTCTCTTTGAATAAATAGGTGAGACCAAAATCAACTATCAAACCGGAAGCACCTACCAGCACAAACCGGAAAAACTTAATAGCTATGGGTGATAATGTTTCCAGCATATCAATGCGTTAACGGATTCTCGAAATTTCCTTGGTAATTTTTCAATCGATAAAAAAAAGCGTGGCGCATCGTCTCGCCCCCTCGTGTGATACGAACGGTGTCAAGAGGTACAATCGTTTCGAAGTAGTTTCCAAACGCTTCAGTTGGATTCTTGTAATAGTTACTCACGGCAATGTGATAATAGTCTTGTCCCTTTTCTAACCCACCCCGCTGCTCATTGATCCAGGCATACTTGTGGATCTCATTCAAACTGCCAATCAAAAACAACTTGCGGTGATGGGGCTGAGCAACATAAAAATCTAGATGAGTGCCCGGAAACCATTTGTTGGAAATCAGCCCCGATCCTTTTTTCATCAAACCATTCGACTCTTCTCTTGCAGCAATTCTTTTAAAGGCATCCTCGATTTGATCGTAGCCAAACATGTCTTGTGTGAAATCGTACTCTCCAAAATTTTGGACGTCCGATTGCTTCCCTAACGGGAATGGCGAATAATTGATTACATAAAGTATAGCCGCCAAAAGAAATGCTAAAAAATAACTTGGTAGCAACATTCGCAAAGGACGAATCGTGTTGGCTTCGGAAAGATGTTGCAAGGCTATTCGCTCAGACCAATAGACAGCGCTAATCACTATCAACGACAAGAAAGCCGGACCCGACCAATGCGGCAACGTACTTCTAAAAACGGAAAAACCGGTGAACAACAGCCAGAGTGGAATCGCATTGAATAATAGAATCCACTTGAATGATGAATCCAAAAAGCGTTTACCCTTCGCCAGCGCCATTAGCGCAATTACGATCAAAATAATATTAAGGGGATTGTTATATGCAATTTGTCCTCCTATCTCTGTGAAAAAATAATCGGGTCGAATTTCGAATGCAGGAGCTACCCGATCGCCATGAAAGGTAAAGCTGATGAAATCATTTTGCACATTCCAAATGATCACTGGCGAAAAAACCAGCAGCGAAATAATGCCTGATGCATAGAGCGAATAATCCAGCAACCATTTTCGATTTTCAAAAAGCACATACAGTAAAATGCCAATCCAAATAAAAACAGAGTGATACTTCGATAACATCGCCAATCCGGCAAATACTCCGATACTCATCATCTTTATCCGGTGTGCGTTGGTGATTTTCTCAACGGGCAACACATCCAATGCCGCATTCAAACTCAACAACCAGAAAAATACCTGAGGCGCATCGGGAATTAATGAAAAGCCGCTGATGATGGAGCAATAGATGGAAGAGGTGTAAAGTAAGGCAGCATAGAGTCCCGCCAATTCGTCTTTTACTTTTCGCCCGATACAAAAGATCGTCCATGTACTTGCTGCGGATAACACAATGGTTCCCAGTCGCAAGAAAAAATCATCCGTGAAAAACAGATTAGCTGTAAACACCTGCGCCAAAAAACCAACCATGGGCGGGTGATCAAAATGACTCAAATCAGGAAACAGCGCATAGGTCCAATAGTACACCTCATCATTCGCTAATTCCAACTGTGAGGCCAACAACAGTCTGACCATTGTTGCAATGACAATAAGCCAAACAACTTGTTTGCGTATTTTAATTACTTGATCGTTAGTTAAAGTCATGGAGGATTGTAAACGCAAAGATGTTAAAATATCTTTTCAATAGCATCGTAGAGCCAAGCGATATCTTGAAGGCGTCTGACGGCTGATTCTGTGTAAAATATAGCCGTCTGACGCCAACTAATTCAAAAAAAATTTGAGACAACTTCTAATTCCCTTCCGTTTCGTGCACACGCGGATTCGACAACCGTTGCTCTTTCCACTTTTTCAATTCCTCTCTCCTCAATACCAATTCCTCTTCGGTGGGTTTGTAATCGATTAACACTTTTAAGTCTGGCTGACCGGCATCGACCCAGGCAGTATACCACACATCACCGATCATCTTTACACTCTCTCTCATCTGCCGCTCGACCATACCCGACAGCAACTGATGGTAGCTTCTGGCGTATTCGACCGACACCACTTTCACCGTTTGTTTCCCTTTCGACTCAAAGTTGAATTTTCTGTCTCCCATTTTTTGAGACAATTGCTTTTCAAAACGTAGCACCGAATCAAGGGCTAGGTTGGCTTTTGCCACCACATTCCATGCTGCCAATTGCACATTTGGAATGTATTGAGCCTTTCCGACAAAGAAATCGTACTCATTAAAAAATAATTCCGGCAATCGCGATTCCCAAAAAGCATGAATCCCGATTTGATTGCTAAGTTGGCCATCGTAATTTTTTGTGGTGTGCAATGGCACGTGAGCATCCGCAATGTAATGACCGAGGTCTGCCGACAAGCGCAAAATCCGATCTGGATCTTTTAGTAAGAAGGCGTCTTTTAGCTGATAATAAATACGATTGATATGCCACGGCACAATCCCATGCCGAGTAAGGCTGTCCTCTCCGTATTTCGCTACTGCATCTTTCCAATAGCGCGGCAGTTTTGTCGCAGCACTATCGCCATACTCATCTAAGTCAATATAGTGCCGAGGCGCCTCTTCAGGAATAGCATATCTTCTGCGATCGGGATTCACTGACGCCTCAGAGATGTATTGGATATTCTCCTTATAGAAGCCAATCATCTCAACGGGCAATGTGAATACAGCCAGTCGATTAATTTTTTGGTGAGCGAAGAAGCCCCAACTAAAAAAAAGAAACGGAATAGTGATTAGCAATATCTTTTGAAAATGCTTCATTCGAATACAAATTTCATGCAAAGACGTCAACGCGCCAAGGGCAACCGAATACTTTTCTTGGCGCCCTAGTGCCTTTGCGTAAAATCTTTACCTTTCGAAATAAAATACGAAGCATGAACAAACTTCTCTCACTCCTCCTTTTCATCGCCACGGCCTCATTTGCCACAGATCCCTACCCAAGGAATCCGTTCATCGATGTAAAACAGTACACCTTTCAGTTAGAAGTGAATGACTCTACCGATGTGATTTATGGAAAAGCATCTATTCTAATCCTGTTCAAAAAGTCTATCGCTGAATTTGAACTTGACCTTACCAATAAGAACGCCCAAGGATTTGGAATGGAGGTTACCCAGGTGAGATTAGACGGAAAAACACTTTCATTTCAACATAAGAATGATCGCTTGAAAATCATTCTCGACCAACGAATAACGATCAACGAACAACTTAGCTTCAAAATAGACTATAAAGGCATCCCCCAAGATGGGCTCATCATCGGCAAAAACAAATATGGCGACCGCGGCTTCTTTGGCGACAATTGGCCTGACCGCGGCCACCACTGGCTACCTGTAATCGATCACCCCAGTGACAAATCTGCCGTTGATTTTATCATCATAGCTCCGTTGCATTATGCGGTTGTTTCCAATGGTTTAAAAATCGAAGAGAGCTTTATTGATTCAAAAAGGAAATTGACGCACTGGCGCGAAGAGGTGCCCATCCCGGTGAAAGTCATGGTGGTGGGTATTGCCCGATTTGCAGTACAACATGCTGGCAAGGTCGATGATATTGGTGTAGAGAGTTGGGTCTATCCCCAAAACCGGGCAGAAGGATTTTATGACTATGCGGTCGCTGTTAAAGTGCTGGACTACTTTCATCGAAACATCGGCCCATACCCATTTAAGAAGTTGGCAAACGTTCAGTCGAAGACCCGTTGGGGAGGACTGGAGAATGCGAGTGCTATTTTTTATTCCGAGAGCTCTGTCAACGGAAAGGGCGATCACGAAGGATTGATCGCACACGAAGAAGCTCATCAATGGTTTGGCAATTCAGCCAGCGAAAATGATTGGCATCATGTATGGCTAAGTGAAGGTTTTGCCACCTACTTCGCGAACTTGTATTTAGAACATGCCTATGGCCGCGATCGCCTGGTGAAAGAACAACAACAAGATCGCGATCAAGTCATCAAGTACTACCAAAAAAATCCGGCACCTATTGTTGACACAACCTTAACCGACATTAACAAAGTGCTTAGCACCAATACGTATCAGAAAGCAGGTTGGGTGTTGCATATGCTTCGGCACCAACTTGGAGATGCAGATTTTTGGAAAGGAATCCGTCAATACTATGAGGCTTTCAAATATGGCAATGCCATGACAGTTGATTTTCAAAGAACAATGGAAACCGCTTCTGGAAAAAATCTCAGGTTGTTCTTCGATCAGTGGCTTTTTGAAGGAGGGCATCCTAAAATCACCGGCACTTGGCGGTATGACTCCAAAACCAGTCAGGTCATTCTAGAGATTTCTCAAGTGCAGCCGGGAATATATTTTCGCTTTCCGCTAGACCTAAAAATGGTGGGACGGGATGGTAAAACCCACTCTCAAACGATTCAAATTGACTCTAAAACATCAAAAACAAGCCTGATTGTACCTTTTCCACCTCAAGAACTAATAATGGATCCTGACACCTGGCTGCTTTTCGAGGGAAATTTGGCCAAAAAATAAATAGGTCTTCAAAGTCACTTATCCATACATTTTAAGACTTTGTGCTTGCAAATCAGCTTATTGCCCTTATTTTTGCAGTCCTTTTAGAAAAGCAATATGGCAAACCACAAATCAGCAGAGAAAAGAATCAGAGCAAATGAGACGAAACGCGTGAGAAATCGCTACCAGGCGAAAACCACCCGCACTCAAATAAAGAAATTGACTGGCACTACTAAGAAAGATGAAGCAGCGGTACTTTTAAAAGAAGTGAGCGGCATGATCGACAAGTTGGCCAAGAAGAATGTCATCCACTGGAAAAAAGCTGCAAACCAAAAGAGCAAGCTGGCGAAGCGCGTAAACGCGTTAGCTTAGTTCTATTTCCAAAAAATATTTTTCCCTCTCTAACTTCGGTTGGGGAGGGTTTTTTTATGCGGATTTTTTGCTGACTGGTGAGCAAATACACCGCTCCTATCGAATCATAGAATTAGTCCTAGGCTCATTGAGAAATATTTTCGAACTATATTTGTTAGGTAAACAAAAAATAAATTTATGAGAGTCTCCATGAATCCGCCTTTAAGCAATGTACAAACCGAACTGCTTAAGGTCTTCTCTGCAGATATTCCAGAAACGCACTTGTTGGAATTGAAAAACATCATGGCTCGGTTTCTTTTAGAAAAAGCACAAGACAGTGCCGATAAGATATGGCAGGAAAAGGGATATTCCGATGAAAAACTTCGAGACATTTTGAGCAAGAAGTAGGAATACAATTGACAAAAATTGTGTTGGATACAAATGCCTTGCTCCGTTGTATTTCGCGGAGGTACTGACTTTAAGGTTAAAAAGTGAAAATCGAAGACAGCAAACCCCTCAACATTAAAGACTGGAATCCGGAAGACCGGCCGAGAGAAAAGCTATTGCTGAAAGGTACTTCAGCCCTCTCCGATGCCGAGTTGATCGCCATCTTAATTGGTTCAGGCACGGCTAACTTGAGCGCTGTAGATGTATCCAAAAAAGTATTACTCCACGGAAAGAACAACCTGAATGAATTGGCCAAACTCTCGGTAAAAGAGTTGATGAAGATAAAAGGCATTGGTGAAGCAAAGGCCATCACGATAGTCGCTGCGCTAGAGCTCGGGCGTAGAAGAAAAGAAACCGATAGTGAAGAGAAGCCAAAAATTAGCAGTTCAAAAGATGCCTTCGAATTACTGCGAGGCGATTTGATGGACTTGCCACACGAAGAATTTTGGGTGCTGTTACTCAATCGTGCCCATCGCGTCATCAAAAAGAAAAGAGTCAGCGAAGGCGGGGTCTCCGGCACGGTGGCCGATCCAAAGATTATTTACAAAATGGCTTTGGAGGAATTAGCAAGTGGCGTTATTGTAGCACACAATCATCCTTCTGGTAATCTCACCGCCAGTCAAAGCGATATTGATCTTACTAAAAAGTTAAAAGAAGCCGGAAAATTTCTGGAAGTACAACTATTGGATCACCTCATCATTGCTGGCTCAAAATATTATAGCTTTGCTGATGAAGGAATTATTTAATTCAAGATTCAAAGTTCAAAATCGAGGATAAGTTTTGAATCTTGATTTTTGAAGTTTGAATTTTAGAGTATGAAAGCGAAACAAATCATTGCACTGGGGGTTGCGGCTTTTTTGGCCACGATGGTTTACTATAGTTTTACAAAAACCGATTCGCCAGAAGATTACATCAGCACCATTCTAAAAGAACGCCAGGAGAAGGATCGGTTCATGAAAAATGATAAAGATTCTCCCTTTCGATCAACCAAAGCAACTACATTGGGTGTAGCCATTGTGCCGATGGACACCGCACAAGCAACTGTCGTAGTCAACAAGCTCAACTATTTTCCTCCCGATTTAGAATACAAATTGAAAGCTAGCCTCGAGCCAATCGAAAACAAAAAGGTAATTGTACTGCCAACGAGTGATGGCAAGGAGAAACGTTATCTGGAATTTGCATTTGCAAAATTTAGCCTCGATGGTCAAGAAAACAGCTTGTTGATCGTGGAAATCATGGATGCAGGTCCTTACAAAGGAACACTCTTTCTTGCCTTTGCGGATGAGACTAGTGCCAAAGAAACGTATGGAGCTGGCCGCTACATCGATTTGAAAAAAGTACCAGGAGCAAGTTCCATCGTTCTTGATTTCAACAAAGCCTATAATCCATACTGTGCTTATTCAGATAATTTTTCTTGTCCTTTTCCTCCCAAAGAAAACATCATGAAAATTGCGGTAAAGGCTGGTGAGAAGAAATATCATGATTGAAACCAAATTAGATAAAGTAGTACCTTAGTGCTATGAAAGGCAGATACACATTTACGGCTCATATCGAAAAAGACTCGGAAACAGGTCTTTACATCGGATATATCCCTTCACTACCGGGTGCACATTCGCAAGGAGAGACGCTGGATGAGCTTCACAAAAATCTCGAAGAAGTAGCTGCATTGTGCCTTGAGGAGCTCGCTGACATAGATTTAGATAGAATTCAGTCTGAATTTGTTGGCACACAACAAGTTATGGTCAATATTTAGTCTTTGTGATTTCACGTCCTATCTCTTCTTACCAATGAAATTTAGTTTTGCTCAATAAATTGCTTGTCGATATGAGCAGACTTCCAATTATCGATTCCAAAAAGTTTGAAAAAATTCTATTTTCAATTGGATTCTTATTTGTTCGCCAAAAGGGAAGTCATGTTTTCTATAAACATCCTGATGGGCGATATACAACGCTGCCTCATCATCCCGGTAGAGACCTCGGAAGACCATTAATTCATAAAATTCTACGCGAAATTAATCTTACTCCAGAGGAGTTCTCCAAGCTCTTAGAATAACGGTGTCAAAACCTTATTTTTGCAATTTGAAATTAAAGTAAAAAGCCTTCGATTAACTCATTCAACTCTCACATTTCTCTCGATGAAAATCTCCTATAACTGGCTCAAGCAATATATCCACATCCCCGAATCGGCTGAAGAAATTGGCCAAACACTAACCGGAACTGGACTGGAAGTGGAAAGTGTCGAGCCATTTGAAAGCGTTAAAGGAGGCTTAAAAGGCTTGGTCATTGGTGAAGTGCTTACATGTGGCAAACACCCTAATGCTGATAAACTTTCTATTACCACAGTCGATGTAGGTGGAGGAAGTCCACTTCAAATTGTGTGTGGCGCGGCTAACGTAGCTGCCGGGCAAAAAGTAGTCGTGGCCACCGTGGGCACTACAGTTCATCCAACGAAAGGCGAA
Source organism: Flammeovirgaceae bacterium (assembly GCA_021299455.1). GTDB lineage: Bacteria > Bacteroidota > Bacteroidia > Cytophagales > Cyclobacteriaceae > ELB16-189. The sequence continues at coordinate 41,475 of JAJTGQ010000032.1, forward strand.
CCATTTCTTATCAAAAGTGCGAAAATCAGAGGCGAACAATCAGAAGGAATGATTTGCGCGGAAGACGAAATAGGGCTGGGTGAAAGCCATGCTGGCATTTTGGTGCTTGACACCAAAATTGCGAATGGAACATTGGCGACTGAATTTTTCAACGTGCAGTCCGACTATGTGTTTGAAATTGGCCTTACCCCCAACCGGGCAGATGCCGCGAGTCATTTAGGTGTGGCGCGAGATATCAAGGCTGCCAAAAAGCGTGAACTAAAATGGCCTTCTGTTGACCATTTTGAAGTTGACTATAGAAGTTTAACTATTCCAGTAAGTGTAGAAAACAGTGAGGCATGCCCACGATATTCTGGTGTAACTATTTCAGGTATTAAAGTCGATGAGTCGCCTGATTGGTTAAAGAATAGACTAAAGTCAATTGGCCTCACTCCCATTAACAATGTGGTAGACATCACCAATTTTGTGTTGCACGAAACGGGTCAGCCACTACACGCTTTTGATGCCGACCAGATTGGAGGCAAAAAAATCATCGTAAAAACTTTGCCTGCGGGAACCAAGTTTTTGACATTAGATCAGAAAGAGCGAACGCTTGCCGGCAGTGATCTGATGATCTGTGACGCAAACGAAAATGGAATGTGCATCGCGGGAGTGTTCGGAGGAATCAAGTCAGGCGTATCAGAGAAAACCGTCAATCTTTTTTTAGAAAGTGCCTGTTTCTCCTCGCAGTATATACGTAAGACCGGAATGCATCATGGCCTAAAGACTGATGCCTCATTTCGTTATGAGCGAGGAACAGATCCTAACAATACCGTTTATGCACTAAAACGAGCGGCACTCTTGATCAAAGAACTAGCCGGTGGAGCTATCTCGTCAGAAATAGTGGATATTTTTTCTTCTCCTGTTGGAAATATAGTCATTGAAGTAAAAGACAAGAATGTCAACCGCCTCATTGGGAAAAAGCTTCCTCGTGAAGAAATTTTTTCTATTCTTGAAAGCCTTGACATTTCAGTTTCAAATAAAAAAGAGGATCGTTTCACTGTTTCCGTCCCGCCTTACAGGGTAGATGTGACGCAGGAAGCCGATGTGGTAGAGGAAATTTTGCGCATCTATGGCTTTAACAACATCGAACTCACAGAAATTGTAGGCACCGATTACCTGGCAGAGTTTCCTGATAAGGATCCGAACAAATTCAAAAAATCTGTGGGCGAAATGCTAACAGGGAACGGGTTCTACGAGATACTCACGAATTCTTTGACAAATGCTGCCTATCATCAAAAACATCAATTAACGTTTGCCGGAGAGCCGGTTGAAATCCTGAACAAACTCAGTGAAGAGCAAGGTATACTCAGACAAACGATGCTTTTTACCGGGCTTGAAGTTTGCTCCTACAACATCAACCGAAAGCAGAAAGACTTAAAGCTTTTTGAATTTGGTAAAGTCTATTGGAAAAAAGATGCTGCTGAAGGCAAGTACCAGGAAGAAGAACGCTTGGCATTGTACATGACTGGAAATAGTGAAAGCGAAAACTGGCAGAATAAAACACGAAATGTGAGCTATTATGACCTGGCTCAGCAGGTGGCACACGTCATTCAGAGATCATCAGTAGAAAATATAAAACAAGAGTCGTTAGTTGACCCCTTGTTTGATTATGGGATGAAAATCATGAAGGGCACAAAGGAAATTGGTAAGTTGGGGAAGGTGAAAACCGCTTTACTCAAAGATTTTGGCATCAAGCAAGAAATATTTTATGCTGACCTGAGTACGGCCTTGCTTTTCAAATCGGCAAACCCTAAGTTCGTTGTGTCGGAAGTGTCAAAGTTTCCTGAGGTAAGACGTGATCTTTCTTTTGTAGTCGATAAGAAGATCAGCTTTGCAGAAATGAAAGAGTTGGTGCTGGCAACAGAGAAGAGTTTGATCAAAGACATTATAGCTTTTGACGTTTACGAAGGCGATAAAATTCCAGAAGAGAAAAAGGCCTATGCGCTTGGCTTTACACTGCTGGATGGCGCAAAAACGCTGACGGATGAGGAGATTGACAAAACAATGACCAAATTGATTGTGGCATTTGAATCGAAATTCGAAGCTGTAATCAGGAAGTAATTTTGACAGCTGTTTAATGATGAATATCGGTAGGTTAAAAGAGCGAATTCAACATTAAAAATTCAACATTCAATAGTAAGAACATGGACCAAGAAGCATTAAAGACCAACTTAAACGGACTGGAGCGAAAAATTCTGCTACTGCTGAATGAGCATAAAACCGTAAAAGACGAGGTGCGGGGGCTAAAATTGGAGAATTACGAGCTCAAAGCAGATCTTCGCAAACGGGACGAGCAACTGCATAATTTTAAAAATCAGATTAAAATAACTAAGATTGTAGACCATATTAACCCGGAAGACGGAAGTGTTTCGGAGTTGAAAAGGAAAGTAGACGAGTATATCCGAGAAATCGATAAGTGCATAGCTCACTTGAGCAGATAACCCGGTTAGTTGATGGATGAACTATCAGTAAAAATAAAAATTGCAGACCGCGAATACCCCATGAAGGTAAAACGCATGGAAGAAGAGAAGGTACGTGCGGCCGGCAAGCTCATCAACGAGAAAATAAAGCGTTACCGCGAGCAGTTTGGTCTGGATGACAAGCAAGATCTCCTCGCCATGGTTGCCTTCGATTGCCTGGTAGATAAGATGGCAGAAGAAGAAAGCCTGCAGGTAATTGATGATACTGTAGCGGAAAAGGTGAACTACCTTAACCAACTGGTTTCTCAAGCGCTTTAAGTCCCCTTCCTTTCAATTTTTTTCATTTCCATTCTTCAACCAAAAAATGTCTGGCTAATGGCCAAACAACGTTGAGGATCCTCTGGAAATAAGGTTTAATACCTAAATTTTTTCAACTATGGAAATAATCGTAATTGCCTCTATTGCCACTCTGGCTACTGTATTACTAAGCCTGGTAATCGGTTCGCTCATGGCGAAGAGAAAAATCAAAAAGAACGAACAGGCTGCTGGTGAAAAAGCAAAGCTGATCATTAAGGAGGCGGAGATTCAAGCAGAAAACATCAAAAAAGACCGGATTATTGATGCCAAAGAAAAACTGCTGAAGATGAAGCAGGAGTTTGAAGAAGAAGCCAACCGCAAGAAAAACCAAATCATCAGTAACGAACAAAAGATCAAACAACGCGAAGCTCAAATTTCAAAAGAGCTGGAAACGTTGAAAAAGAAAGAGGGCGAGGTGGACGAAGAAAGACAAAGCCTTGCGCGCCAACACGAGTTAGTAAAAAGCAGAAAAGAAGAGCTCGACAAATTCAACGCGCAGAAAGTGGCAGTATTGGAGGGCATCTCTAAACTGTCGGCAGATCAGGCGCGAGACCAATTGATTGAATCCATGAAAGAAGAAGCGCAAACAAAGGCGAGTTCTTATATCAAGGAAATCATGGAACAGGCAAAATTAACGGCTACGAAAGAAGCCAAAAAAATTGTCGTGGAAACCATCCAACGCACTGCAACAGAGCATGCGGTGGAAAATTGCGTCTCGATTTTCAATATCGAAAGCGATGATATCAAAGGAAAAATAATTGGTCGTGAGGGCCGAAACATTCGAGCACTCGAAGCCGCGACTGGTGTAGAGTTTATTGTGGATGATACGCCTGAGGCCATCATTATTTCTGGGTTTGATCCGGTAAGAAGAGAAATTGCCAGACTCTCATTACACCGATTGGTGCAAGACGGCCGAATACACCCAGCCCGAATTGAAGAGATTGTAGCAAAGACAACTAAGAATATTGAAGACGAGGTATTAGAAATTGGCGAACGCACCGTAATCGATTTAGGTATTCACGGTCTTGCCCCTGAATTGATCAAGATGGTCGGCCGCATGCGCTACCGCTCTTCATATGGACAAAATTTATTGCAGCACTCACGCGAGGTAGCGAATCTTTGCGCGATCATGGCAGCAGAACTTGGCTTGAACGTTAAGCAAGCAAAACGTGCCGGACTTCTACACGATATCGGCAAAGTATGGCCTGAAGAATTAGAAAAGCCACATGCTATTGTGGGAATGGAACTGGCCATCAAGTATAAGGAACATCCAATCATCTGCAATGCCATTGGGGCTCATCATGATGAAATTGAGATGACGAGCATCATCTCTCCCATCGTTCAATCGTGCGATGCTATCTCTGGCGCCAGACCGGGTGCAAGACGAGAGGTGATGGAGCAATACATCAAGCGTCTAAAAGATCTGGAAAATGTAGGATTAAGTTTTGAAGGGGTAGAAAAGTGTTATGCCATTCAGGCTGGGCGCGAGTTACGCGTGATGGTAGATGCAGAGAAAGCAACCGATGAACGTGCCTCACAACTTAGCTTCGATATCTCGCAAAAGATTGAAAAAGACATGCAGTATCCGGGGCAAATAAAAGTAACGGTGATTAGAGAAATGAGGAGTGTAGCCTACGCGAAGTAGTGGCAAATAAAATATGAACTAAAGCATTTCAACTACATTTTTCTTATCTTTAAAAGTGATTATCTCAAAAATTAAGCTTAAAAACTGGAAGAACTTTCAAGATGTGGACATCTCGCTCAAGGATAGAGTCTTTGTCGTGGGACCGAATGCTGCTGGCAAAAGTAATTTTCTTGATGCTTTTCGTTTTCTTAGAGATATTTCAAAACCCGGTGGAGGGTTACAAAAAGCTGTTACTGATCGTGGCGGTATCTCAAAAATAAGATGTTTAGCAGCGCGCAGATACCCTGATGTAGAACTTGAAATTTCTTTGTCTGAGTTTGGAAGTGATTTGCCAGATTGGAAATATGCCATCGGAATTCGACAAGAATCTAGAGGAAATCGATTACCCTATTTATCCTATGAAAGGGTTTGGAAAAATAAGGAGCTTATCGTTGAAAGACCCGACAAAGAGGATAAAAAAGACAATGAACGCCTAACCCAAACCTATTTAGAGCAGATCAATGCAAATAAAGAATTTAGAGAAATCAACAAGTTTCTGGAGAGCGTTCTTTACCTCCATTTAATTCCCCAACTGCTAAAACATCCGTCTTCTTTTACAGGTCCCGATCTTCCAGGCGATCCTTTTGGCAAAGGATTTCTTGAAAGAATCTCGAAAGTAAATGAAAATACGAGAAAGGCTTGGTTAAAAAGAATTGAAAATGCATTACGTTTTGCTGTCCCTCAACTTAAAGAATTGAACTATACCGAAGAAAGTGGCAAACCACATCTTGAAGCAATATATGATCACTGGCGTCATGGAGCTGGAAAACAACGAGAAGAGCAATTTTCAGACGGTACACTTAGATTGATCGGACTATTCTGGTCTCTGCAAGAGGGTAGCGGGCTCCTTCTATTAGAAGAGCCAGAACTTTCCCTGAATGGTGCGATAGTTTCAAAAATACCTGCGTTAATCTATAAACTTCAAAAGCAAAGGAAAAAACAGATCATTCTTACTTCACATAGTACCGATCTATTGAATGATATCGGAATATCATTGGATGAAATATTGCTTTTAGAGCCGAGGGCTGAAGGCACACAAATAAAACCAGCAAACAGCTTTCCGGAAATAAAAGCGATGTTAGAAGAAGGAATGACTCCGGGTGCCGCAATTCTGCCAAGAACTAAGCCTAAAAAAATAAATCAATTAGCACTCGAATTTTGAAATGATCACGCTGAATTTTGTCTTTGAAGATGATCTGAGCGAGATGGTCATGCTTAAAATTATTGACCGATTTAAAGATAAATTTTACATTGGGAACACCTACAATGGCAATGGTTTTGGCTATATCAAGAAAAATATAAAGGGCTTCAATCAAGCTTCTAAGACGATCCCTTTCTTTGTTTTAACTGATCTTGACCAGTATGAATGTCCATCAGAGTTAATTAACAATTGGCTCAATTCAATTCCGAAAAATAAGAATCTCATATTTAGAGTAGCGATAAGAGAAATTGAGGCTTGGTTATTGGCTGATCGTGTAGGTTTTTCAAAATATTTAGGGGTCAGTATTGTCCATCTGCCTTTGTCTCCAGAATCAGAAATGGATGCTAAGAGAAAATTGATTTCAATTGCTGCAAGATCCAGAAATAGATCTATCAAAGAAGATATTACTCCTAAAAACGAGAATGCCCAAGTTGGACCAAACTACAATGGCCGACTAGGAGAATACGTTTTCAATCACTGGAATATTGATGAGGCCATGCTAAACTGTGAAAGCTTGAAACGGGCAGTTCGATGTCTAGAGGTTTTCCAACAAACAGCAATCAAATAAGAAAAATTAACACTTTTGCTCGGTTCTAATTAGGCTGTTAAATGTTCAAAGTTGATGACGTTTCATTGATGTATTGCAACGATAACCTTTTTTATTTGCAATATGCAACACCGCTGGCACATAAACTGACTTCACTTTGACCTCTGTTTTAGTATTTTGTTAAAATTCTCTAAACTCTGAAAAACATGAGATTCCTATTAGCATTAGCCCTCTTACTAGCTGGCATTTGCGGACAAGCCCAAAACACTCTTAAAGTCAATGGAGAAAAAGACAAGCAATTCGCATTGCAAGAATTATCGAAGAAATATCCTGCCTACTCGCAAATCGCCAAACAAATTTGGGGTTATGCGGAGTTAGGTTTTCAGGAAACCAAGAGCACTACATTATTGCAAGAGACGTTACGGAATGAAGGTTTCGCTATTCAATCAGGTATTGCTGAAATGCCAACTGCCTTTCTGGCATCGTTTGGATCTGGCAAGCCGGTGATTGGAATCTTAGCGGAGTTCGATGCATTGCCTGGTCTTTCTCAAGACAGTGTACCTGTTAGAAAGGCTCTTATTGAAGGAAGAGCTGGTCATGCGTGTGGTCATAACCTGTTTGGGACTGCGTCAACAGCGGCCGCCATCACATTGAAAGACTGGCTCACTAAAAATAAAAAATCAGGAACCATTAAGTTATTCGGAACACCGGCAGAAGAAGGTGGTGGCGCAAAAGTGTATATGGTGCGCGATGGGCTGTTCAAAGATGTTGACGCTGTGTTGCACTGGCATCCGTCAAACAAAAATGACGCTAGTCCTGAGTCATGCATGGCGATCAAGCAAACCTTATTTAGGTTTTACGGCCGCTCGGCACATGCCGCAGCCGCGCCCGAAAAAGGCAGATCTGCCTTGGATGCTATAGAGGCCATGAACTATATGACTAACATGATGCGTGAACATATGCCATCAGATGCACGCATACACTATGTAATCACCAAAGGAGGAATGGCCGCAAACGTAGTTCCCGATTTTGCAGAAGTTGAATACATGGTGCGACATCCTGATGCACGCGTGCTGGCAGAACTGTGGGATCGTATTGTTAAATGTGCCGAGGGGGCAGCCACTGGAACAGAGACTTCGATGAAATATGAAGTCATCTCAGGTTCATTTAATCTCATGCCCAATGAAACGCTATCTCACTTAATGTATGACAACTTGAAGAAAGTAGGCGGTGTAAATTACTCAGCTGAGGAAACTGAGTTTGCAAAAAAAATTCAATCAAGTTTTAATTTTAAGGCACCTGATCTAAATCAAGCACAACAAATAATGCCTTTTCATCTGGGAGGATTTTTTCCAGCCTCAACAGACGTTGGAGACATCACGTGGGTAGTTCCTACAGCAGGGCTTGGTGTTGCCGCTTGGGTTCCAGGCGTTCCACCTCATTCCTGGCAAGCGGTGGCTTCCGGTAGCAATGGAATTGGATTAAAAGCAATGTCGAATGCTGCAAAAACGTTGACCATGACGGCTATTGATTTATTTAACAATCCTGAATTGGTAGAAAAAGCAAAAAAAGAGTTGCTTGAAAAAATGGGAGTAGGATTCCAATACAAATCACTCATCGGAGATCGTAAACCGCCTCTTGATTTTAGAAAGGGAATGCAATAAGCAACGTTTAAAATGCTTATGACTTAGCTCCCTTTTTCCAGAACATACTTTTTGACGTATCCGTTTTGATTGTTACATTTATACCAAGAATTGGTATATCAAAAATCCAAAAATATGGGTAAAAATACATCCGTGCTACTCGGGGATCATTTTGAAGAATTCGTTGACAGCAAGGTAGCTTCCGGTAAATATAGCTCAGCTAGCGAGGTAATTCGGACAGCTTTACGTCTATTAGAATCCGAGGAACAAAAAGTAAAAGAACTAAAAAAAGCGCTCACCGTTGGTGAGAAGAGTGGATTTGTCAAGAAATTTGATTCGAAGGAACATCTAAAAAAGATGCACGATAAATTTCGATGAAAAGAAAAGCTTATAAGATTAGTAACCAAGCGCTAATCGACCTTGAGCAAATCTGGCTATACACTTTTGAAAACTGGTCTATTGAACAAGCCGACCGATATTATAATCTACTTATTAGTGAGATGGAGTATATCAGTCAAAACCAAGACAGCGGAAAGTCAATGAGTCATATTAAATATGGATATAGAGCTTCCAAAGTAAAATCTCATCTTATTTTCTACAAAACATCAAGCGAATCAGAAATTGAAATAATTAGAATTTTGCATGAGAGAATGGATATCGAAAACAGATTGAAAGAATAGCACTGTGAAACCTTCTTCTATATCTCCTTCGCGCATCGCTGTAAAACTGATTTTCTTCATAAACGGATTTGTTCACGCAAATCTGGCTGCCCGCTTTCCCAGGGTTCAGGAGTTATTTGATATCGATAACGGAACACTTGGCTTCGTACTCCTATCTTCATCCGTTGGAGCATTGTTAGCAATGCCATTTACAGGCTGGCTCATTATTCGAAATGGAAGTAGGCGCATCACCATCTTCTCAATATTCCTGTACTGCATATTCGTTCCTTTGGTTCCCCTCATGCCCGGACTTCCTGGATTAGTTGTATTATTTTTCATTATGGGTTTAACAGCCGGCATGCTGGATGTTTCAATGAACTCGCAGGCAGTGATGGTAGAGAAGATTCACCAAAAACCAATCATGACTAGTTTCCACGCCCTTTTTAGTATTGGTATGGTGGCCGGTGCATTTTGCGGTGCCCTTTTCGTAAAATTAGAAACCACTCTCTTTATTCATTTTGCTGTCATTGTGGGTATGAGTGTTGCAGCGGCAGCATGGGCACGTTATCATTTAATTCACGATAAGCCAAAAGAAAAGGAAGTAGACGGCCCAGCTTTTCGCCTGCCCAACGCTGCAATGGTAAGCATCGGAGTGATTGCCTTTTGTTGCATGTTGGGGGAAGGAGCAATGGCTGACTGGAGTACAAACTACATGGAGAATATTGCCATGGCCTCTCCTGCCCTTGCTCCTCTTGGTCTATCTGCATTTGCATTAGCCATGACAATTGGTCGGTTTTTTGGTGATGGCGCGCGTTTGAAATTTGGTGATCGTAAACTGATGGTGATGTGCGGACTCATTTCCACCATGGGTATTGCGCTTACTTTGCTTTTTAACAATCCTTATTCAGTCATTGCCGGACTATTTATCATCGGTATTGGCCTCTCATCGATTGTCCCAATCGCGTATAGCATTGCAGGTAACTCAAAAAATCTACCTCCCGGTGTTGGTCTTGCTATGGTTACCACTGTCGGCTATTCAGGTTTCTTGTTCGGGCCTCCAATCATTGGTCTACTGGCCAATTGGCAATCCTTGCGAATAGCTTTGACGGTAGTTGCTTTTCTTTTTGTGATCATGACCTTTCTAAGCGCAAGGTATAAATCAGCCTAATGCTTATTTTTGTTTGATGGATATAAAACAAATTGAGCATGGTTCAAAAGGAGCGTTTGTCATTGATGAAGGCTTTGAACGCTTGGCTGAAATGACCTATTCTAAAGCCGGAGAAAAAATCATCATCATTGATCATACGGATGTGTCCGATATGCTCCGTGGACAAGGAGCAGGTAAACAACTAGTTCTTAAAGCTGTCGAGTATGCCCGAATGAATCATATAAAAATTTTACCGCTGTGCCCCTTTGCGCGATCTGTCTTTGACAAATCTCCAGAACTATCTGATGTGTTGAATACATAGCACATGCCTCTCATCGAAAACTCATCGTACAAAAAACCATTCTACTATTGGAACGGACATTGGGAAACAATTATACCCAGTATGTTTCGCAAAATTGAGGGAGTAGCTTACCAACGTGAGCGGCTGGAATTGAACGATGGAGATTTTGTTGACTTAGATTGCCTTAAACAAGATAGTTCGAAACTTGTCATTATCACCCACGGCTTGGAAGGAAATAGCGATCGCCACTATGCAAAGGGAATGGCAAAGCATTTTTTTCAGAATGGATGGGATGCAATCGCCTGGAATTGTCGAGGGTGTAGCGGTGACATTAACCGCCTACCGAGATTTTATCACCATGGAGCCACAGAAGATCTTGCAGCCGTTGTTCAACATGCTCTAGATTGCAATGGTTACAAAACTATTGTTCTCATCGGGTTTAGTATGGGTGGGAGTATGACATTGAAATACCTGGGTGAACGGGGAATAGCAGTAAATCCAACTGTAAAGACGGGAGTCGTATTCTCTGTTCCCTGTGACTTGGGAGCAAGCGCGAGCGAGTTGGACAAACCGTCCAGAAAATTCTATCTAAATCGTTTTTTAAAGAAACTAAGTGTCAAGATCAAAGAAAAATCTAAGCGCTTCCCAAAATTGATAAATGCGGAAGGCTTCGACCAGATTAAATCATTTCGGGAATTCGACAATCGGTACACAGCGCCTTTGCATGGATTCAAGAATGCAGATGATTTTTATGAAAGAGCTTCGTGCGGCCCCTACCTACAAACGATTCAAAAACCAGTACTTATTGTAAATGCATGGAGCGACCCTTTCCTCCCTACTAGCTGCTATCCCGCTGACTTTGCTAAATCACACCAATATGTGTACCTGGAAACTCCTAAGTATGGAGGCCATACCGCCTTTTCATTGGCCGGCAAAAAAGAGAACTGGATGGAACTACGAGCATTAGAATTTGTCAATCACAACAGCGAATGAGAGTAGTCGGTCAACTATCCTTCTTTCTTGTGGTATTTGCTCTTTCATGCACGCCTGTAAAAAAAGAGAATATTACGACTCGCATTGATTCGCTATGGCACGCTCCGGACACCGCAAGCATTCCCAACGACCTCACTCGTTATGGGAGGAAGTTAATCGCCAACACCTCTTTTTATCTCGGCCCTAAAGGGATGGTGGATTCTATTTCTAACGGAATGAATTGTCAGAATTGCCATTTGGATGCTGGCACCCGACCATATGGAAACAACTTTGGTTCGGTCGCATCACTCTACCCAAAATTTCGTGCACGATCTGGCGGAGCTGAAAGTGTTGAGAAACGGGTGAATGATTGCATACAGCGTAGCCTGAACGGGAAGCCACTTGATTCACTCTCAAAAGAGATGCGTGCGTTGGTGGCATACATTACTTGGGTCGGTCACGAAGTGCCAAAGGGAACGAAGGCAAAAGGATCCGGACTTATTGAAATAAAATTTTTAAACAGATCGGCTGATACCCTCAGAGGAAAAAAACTTTATGAAACTCAATGCCGGGTATGTCATCAGAAAAATGGACAAGGGATGATAGCCAGTAATGAAAAAAGTTATGTCTATCCACCTCTTTGGGGTACACATAGCTTCAATACAGGAGCTGGTTTATTCCGGATTTCAAACTTCGCAAAATACATTCGCGCCAATATGCCACAAGGCGCTACTTATGATAATCCCGTACTAACAGAAGAAGAATCCTGGGATATAGCTGCCTATGTTGTCTCTATGCCTCGGCCAAAAAAGGAGTTTAAGGGAGACTGGCCAAAAATTGAAACGAAACCCTTTGATCACCCTTTTGGGCCCTATGCTGATACGCTGAGCGAGGTAACTCATAAATTTGGGCCGTGGAAAAATTCCAAGTAATTGTACTAACAAAACGATCTAAACATTCACATTTTTTGTTTCATCAAAGTACAGACTAGACCAGGACATTCGCACGATGAAATTGACTACTCCAGATAAAACGACTACTATCCGCCAAACATTTCCAGTGTTAGAGATGACCTGTGGAGCATGCGCAGTCAGTGTAGAGTCAATATTAAAGAAAACAGAGGGGATAAAGGACGCGGCAGTAAATTATGCGAATCACACCGCCCTCATTGAATATGATCAAAAACGCATCCAACCACAAGCGATTCAACAAGCCGTGCGAGCCATTGGGTATGACTTGGTCATCGACACGGAGAACGCACAAATTATTCAAGAAGAGGCACAGCACAATCAATACGAATCACTGAAAAGACGAACTATTTGGTCGAGCATTTTATCGTTGCCGGTTTTCCTAATAGGCATGTTTTGGATGGATATGCCGTATGGAAATTACATTTCAATGGTATTATCGGCTCCGGTCGTATTCTACTTTGGCCGTAGCTATTTTGTTCATGCCTATAAGCAAGCCTCTTTCGGAAAAGCAAACATGGATACCCTGGTTGCGCTCTCTACAGGTATTGCATTCTTGTTCAGCATGTTCAACACCTTCTTCCCGGAATTCTGGCATCAACGAGGTATTCATCCACACGTCTACTATGAAGCAGCAGCTGTCGTAATTACTTTCATCTCGCTCGGAAAATGGCTGGAAGAAAAAGCAAAGTCAAACACTTCTTCCGCCATCAAAAAGCTGATGAGCCTGCAACCGAAAACGGTGCGAGTTGTTAAAAATGGTTTGGAAGAAGAAATAGCTACTTCTCACGTAATGGTGGGCAATATCATTATCATACGGCCGGGAGAAAAAATTCCTTTGGACGGAATAGTCGTTGAAGGAAAATCTTTTGTAGATGAGTCCATGATTTCGGGCGAACCCATTGCTGTTGAAAAATATAGAGGCGAAAAAGTATTTGCGGGCACCGTAAACCAAAAAGGGAATTTTCAATTTGAAGTACAAAAAATAAGCAGCGAAACGGTGCTGGCTCAAATCATTAAAATGGTTCAGCAAGCGCAGGGCAGCAAAGCACCAGTCCAGTTAAAGGCAGATAAGATTGCTAGCGTGTTCGTACCAATTGTGATGGCGATTTCAGTTTGCACCTTTATCATCTGGATGATGGTTGGCGGTGAAAATGCATTCACCCACGCACTTCTGACTTCCGTGACGGTGCTAGTCATCGCATGTCCTTGCGCTCTGGGGTTGGCAACACCCACTGCCTTGATGGTAGGCATTGGCAGAGGCGCGGAAAACAATATTCTCATAAAAGATGCAGAAAGCTTAGAGCAGGCTCATCGGATTTCGATAATCGCACTGGATAAGACCGGAACGATTACGGAGGGAAAACCAACCGTAAAGGATATCCGTTGGTTGACTCATTCTTCCACCCAACATCAATCAGCATTATATTCTTTGGAACTAAAATCTGAACATCCTTTAGCACAAGCTATTGTTGACAACTTGACAAGAAACAATATTTCAACGGCACCTATCATCGAGTTTGAAAGCATCACAGGAAAGGGTGCCAAAGCAAAAGTGGCTGGTGAAGTCTATTTTGTAGGTAATCAGAAGTTGATGGTCGATAACAATATTGTTTTCTCTGCTGAAGTAAATTCCCTTTCTCTGGAGTGGCAAAAAAAGGCCAATACCATTGTCTACTTCTCTGACTCGATTAATTTATTAGCAATGGTTGCGATAGAAGACAAGATTAAGGAGTCATCAAAAAGTGCCGTTGCGGAATTGCAAAAAATGGGGATTGAAGTACATTTAGTAACTGGAGACAATGCTCAGACAGCCGAGGCAGTAGCCAGACAAGTGGGAATTCAACACTTCCAATCTGAAATGCTTCCTGCTGACAAAGCACTATATATTGAGCGATTGCAAAAATCCGGGGAAATCGTGGGCATGGTTGGCGATGGTATCAATGACTCACAGGCATTGGCTCAAGCGAATGTGAGTATGGCCATGGGTAAAGGGTCTGACATTGCTATGGACACGGCCGCGATGACATTACTCACTTCCGATTTGCAAAGCATACCAAAAGCCCTTAAGTTATCGAGTCGCATCGTGCAGGGAATTCACCAGAATCTGTTTTGGGCATTCATCTACAATGCTATTGGAATACCAATTGCAGCCGGAATATTGTATCCCTATAACGGATTCCTACTAAATCCCATGATTGCTGGCGCGGCTATGGCGCTTAGTTCGGTGAGTGTAGTAAGTAATAGTTTACGATTAAAATGGGTACGACTGTAACAACATTGTTAAATTTGAAGTATGGAAAAGCTACTTTTTAAAACCAATATCAAATGCGATGGCTGTATCGCTAAAGTAACGCAAAGCCTCAATGAGGTGGCCGGAGAAAATAACTGGCAAGTAGATATTATGGATCCAGCTAAAATCCTCACCATTATAGGAACTACAACTGCAACCAAAATCATCGAATCACTTAACAAAGTTGGTTACAAAGCGGAAAAGTTATAAACTATATAAAAAACAAAACTTGTGTCAGGTTGAGCTTGTCGAAACCTAGACTACCACAATAAATAGCCTTCGACAGGCTCAGGCTGACAAGACTACAAATGTTTTTGAGATGACTACAAAAAGCAAATTAGCGACTCAGCCCTCATCGCAGAATAACAATATGGATGATACGTCCGTTATTCCGTCTTCTTCCATCCCGGTCCCCTCACAACTCTTCCCGGTCTCGCATTTGTATGCTCCCCGTTTTCTAATACTTGTGTTCCATTCACAAATACATGAACCATCCCCGTGCTGTATTGATGTGGATTTTCAAATGTAGCATGGTCTGCAATTTTGGTTGGGTCAAAAATAGCGAGATCGCCAAAATACCCAGGCATTAACGCTCCTCGCTTTTGAATCTTTAGATTGGATGCAGGTAAAGAAGTCAATCTACGAACGGCTTCCTCCAGTGAGATCACTTTCTCCTCGCGCACATACTTTCCCAGCAATCGAGAAAAATTTCCATAGGCACGTGGATGTGTTGGGGTTTTTAAGAAATTACCCGAGGCAGTTGATGATTCCGCATCCGATCCAAAACTGATATATGGAAGTTGAATTTGGCGTTTCACGTTTTCCTCTGTCATTAGAAAGTAGGCTGTACCTACACGAGTGCCATCAGTGATCACCAAATCCATTGCAGTTTCTTCAGGCGTCTTACCATAAATTTTCGCTACCTGCCCGAGTGTCTTGCCTGTGAAGTTTCTTCGTAGAGAATCATTGGTGAAGCCCATCAATAATACTTTATCAAAATCGCCAGCCAACATCATTAGGTTTTCCCATTCATTGGTAGGCGTGTGCATTTCTCGCAATGCCTTCTTGCGCATCACAGGGTTTTGCATTCGCTTAATCCATTCTTTTATACCACCTTCCTGTAGCCAAGGAGGCATCGCTGCATCCAAGCCTGTAGCACCAGCAGTATAGGTATACATGTCAGCAGTGATCTTTAATCCTTCTCGGTTGGCGTTGTCAATCATAGCTATCACAGAATCAATTTTATTCCAGTTGTCTTTGCCACTGAATTTCAAATGGTAAATCTCTGCGGGAAGCTCTGCCTCGCGTGCAATACGGATGGTTTCGTTGACTGCTTCAAAAATTGAATTTCCTTCACTTCGAATATGAGCGATATACACACCGCCAGAAGCGGCCGCCACTTTACTTAACTCAATCAATTCTTCAGTGCTGGCATAATTAGCAGGCGCATAAATCAAAGCAGAGGTGACACCCATTGCGCCTTCATCCATCGCTTGCTTGACAAGGGCTTTCATTCGTTCCAATTCCTCTGCAGAAGGAGCACGATTGGCATACCCCAATTCATGAACACGTACGGTAATGGCGCTCACAAAAGAAGCCACATTGGTTGATACACCCTTTCTCTCCAAGCCTTCTAAGTATTGGCCAAGCGTAGTCCAGTCAATCTTATAAGCCCAATCGGGATCGCGCTTCATGGCTTCCTCATCATCTGCCTTCATCTTATCATTCATCGGGCCCATAGAGCCTTCGCCAAATACTTCCAATGTTACTCCCTGACGAATATCACTTTGAGAATTCCCATCAAAAAGCAAGGAGCCCTCCGCATGACTCAACATATTAATGAACCCGGGAGCAACCGCCAATCCTTTCGCATCAATCTCTTTCTTTCCAACCGCATTTTTTAAATCGCCAATGAAGGCAAGGGTATCGGCATTCATTGCTACATCTGCCATCATTCCTGGCTTTCCAGAGCCATCATAAACGGTGCCACCTCGAATGATTACATCATACGTTTGCTTTTTGCAAGATGCCAACGCTACGAACATGGCGATAAATAAAGTCATGTACTTTTTCATGTGCTACTATTTAATTTTTTAGGTCACATGGAATGGCCAGAGCCATTTCATGAGACTACATTTTTAAGATTTACAATTATTCTTATTGTCTATAAATTACTTTCCCAACTAAATTGCCCGTAACATTTCCTTTTAAAAATACTTCTTTCCCATTTACCCAGACTTGATCAATTCCTTTTGAAACGAGCTGTGGGTTTTGAATCGTTGCTTCATCCTTCACCGACCTTTCATCAAATAAAACAAGATCAGCATAATATCCTACTTTAATCCGGCCACGCTTTTTTATTCCAATCTGATCTGCTGCAAGGCCAGTCATTTTATAAACTGCTTCCGACATTGCAATCGTCTTTTCATCTCGCACGTAATGTCCTAGCACCCGGGTGAATGCACCAAAACCGCGAGGATGCCTTCCCGAACTTGTTCCATCTGAGCAAATATTGGTGTACGGCCATTTCATTAATTTCTTTACGTCATCCTCATCCATACTAGTTGCAACGATGCTCCCGCCACAATCATCACTCTTCTTTCTACATTCATCCAATCGTTTGATTATTTCCACTAACATTTTCTCCGGAGACATTTTTTCAAGACTCGCTACTTCAGCCAAACTCTTTCCATTATAATCCGGATTAGGTCCGTATTTGCTGAAGATAATTCCTTCAGCACTAGTAACTTCTTTTAAAATGAAAGCAGCCTCTTTCTCGTCCCTAAAATTGCGCGCAGGAAAAAGGACCCGAATGGTAGATGACCAATATGTGTATGGATAAAGATCGGCCGTTATTTCAATTCCTTCCTTTCTTACCTCATTGAGCAATAGTAATGCACTATCAGCTTTTCCCCATAGCCCACGCATGGCTAATTTAAAATGACTGATCTGCACCGGAACTTTCACTTCGCGACCGATCGTGATTATTTCCTGGAGGGCATCCCAAAAATACCTATCCTCGCTGCGAAGGTGACTAATATATCTTCCTTTGTAATCCGGCAATACCTTAGCAAGTTGAAGCACTTCTTCTTTCGAAGAATAAATGCCGGGATCATATTCCAGACCCGTAGACAAACCAAAAGCACCTGCTTCCATATCGACCCGTAAAAGATTGACCATACTGTCAATTTCTGATTGGGTTGACTTACGTTTGAAGTCATCTCCTAGTACCCGATCTCGTAGCGTATTATGACCACTGTAAGAGCCCACGTTTACGGCCACCGGACTATCGATAAGCATTTGAAAATATTTTTTTAGTGGTGAATCGGATCCACCATCCTGCCCTACAATAATGGTAGTGATTCCCTGGCTTACTAAAGCCAGTCCGGAAGGATCTTCACTTAAACCCCTATCGTGATGGCTATGGGTGTCGATAAACCCGGGAGCGAGAATCAACCCATTGCCATTCACTTCTTTTGCGCCAATGGCTTCAGAAAGATCTCCTACAAAAGCAATGGTATCAGCATTGATGGCCAGATCGGTAACAACTCCCGGATTCCCCGACCCATCGAACAACATTCCACCGCGAATGATAACCTCGTATTTCTGCTTCTGGCAACCCAAACACAAAAAAACAACTATTGAAAACAAACAAATCCTGGTCATAGTAAATCAATTAGCAGAAGAAATGTAGCGAAATGAATGACAATTATCAACGAGAAATTCAAAATTGCATACACCGTTTTCCTATATTGGTATTTTCTACCACATTCCATGCAAACCACTTCTCATCTGCTCCTGATACGTCCTGCTAAATTTACCTTCAATATGGAGACAGCTGTGAACAACGCTTTTCAATCTGCCAAAGATATCGATGCACAAACAACAGCCTTGCAAGAATTCGATGGCTTGGTAAAAGTGTTGGAACAAAACGGCATGGATGTCACGACCGTTAACGATACCGAAGAGCCGCATACGCCCGACTCAATTTTTCCCAATAATTGGATCTCTTTTCATGACAATGATCAGATCGTGCTGTATCCAATGTTTGCACACAACAGAAGGTTGGAGCGGAAACCACACGTCATTGAAAAGCTTAAAACAAAGTTCAATGTAGCTGGTGAAATTGATTTATCGGTTTATGAGAATAGCCAAGCCTATTTAGAAGGAACCGGAAGTATGGTGTTGGATCGCGAAAATAAAATTGCTTATGCTTGCCTGTCGGAACGGACGAGCATAGATGTATTGAAAGACTTCTGCAACCAACTCAACTATAGCCCCATTGTTTTTAGCGCTACCGATTTGAAAGGATATCCCATCTACCACACCAATGTGATGATGTGCGTGGCCGATCAGTTTGTGGTCATTTGTCTGGAATCGGTAAAAGATATAGATGAGCGCCATAGCCTGGTTGGGTTTATCAAAAACACGAAAAAAGAAATTATTGACATCTCATTAGACCAAATGAACCATTTTGCGGGCAATATGCTACAAGTTGAAAGCGCGAACGGGACAAAGTTTCTGGTAATGTCTTCGCAAGCCTATCAATCACTCACGGAAAATCAGATTGCTAAAATTGAAAGTTATTGCCAAATTCTTCATTCTAACCTGGCAACTATTGAAAGAAATGGGGGTGGCAGTGCCCGTTGTATGATCGCGGAGGTATTTTTATCAGAAGTTACGAAGAGATAAGTCAAAAAATTCTTTAGTATATTTAAACACGCAACCCTTAGATATGCTTCAATCACCCTACTTACAATCAAATCCGAACTTACATATTTTTCTACCGATCTTTTATATAGTTTGGAGTGACGCTGTACTCACGCCCAGTGAAATAAAAGCGATCAAAGATTCTATTGGTCAGCAAAAATGGCTTAGTGAAGAAGAGAAGAGATTTTTGCTAGACCAAATCAACCCCACGCATCCACCCTCACCCGATGAATTCAGAGATTGGCTCACAGAGATTCGAAAGTCGCTGGACACCATTCCTACCTCCTCCAACCCTAAACTAGTTGACATAGGTATTGCGCTGGCGCAGCTTCATTCTTCGACACTTCTCAACGGAGAACTCACCCAAGCGAAAGAATTACTGTCAGGAATTGACAAAACACTCGGTCTTATTGATGGCGAAGTTGTGTATCAGTTTTATCCGGAAAAACGAACCACCATTACCGAGCAGCAAACCACAAAAACTACTTTTGATGTTAACCAACTCGCAAAACTACTGGATGGAGATCAAGCCGATATCATCAAAAAAGTAAAGGCGGTTATTGCTGATCCTGAATTTAAGTATTTCGAAACGGACAATCTTCAAGCCGATCGCGAAAAAATTTACCAATGGTGCAAACAATTAGCCGAACAGGGTTTTGGCTCGATGGCCTATCCGAAAGAATATGGTGGTCAGGGCGATATGCTAAAGTATTTTTCAATCATGGAAACCTTGAGCTATCATGATCTAAGTTTGGTCATCAAGTTCGGTGTTCAATTCGGATTGTTTGGTATGAGTGTCTATTTTCTCGGAACAGAAAAACACCACAAAAAGTATTTACAACAGATTGGTACACTCGATTTACCCGGATGTTTTGCAATGACCGAAACAGGCCATGGATCAAACGTAAAAGGAATAGAAACAACGGCTACGTATGAGCACGCTACCAAAACACTCATTGTTAATACACCCAATGAGCTAGCCAAAAAGGAATACATAGGGAATGCTGCCGTTCATGGACAGATGGCAACTACGTTTGTGAAATTGATTGTCGATGGTAAAGATTATGGAGTAAGTGCTGTGCTTGTTCCTATTCGAGATAAAAATGGAAAAACACCTCCCGGAATCACCATCGAAGATTGTGGTCGTAAGATGGGATTAAATGGCGTGGATAACGGAAAAATACATTACAACAAGGTAGTTGTTCCAGTTGAAAATCTTCTGGATCGCTTTGCCAGCATCAATGGTGAAGGGAAATTCGAAAGTCCTATCGCCAGCGACAACCGTAGATTCTTTACCATGCTAGGCACCCTCGTGGGTGGCAGAATTGGTATACCGCGTTCGGGGCTAAGTGCTTCCAAATCCGGGTTGACCATAGCCATCCGCTATGGCGATCAACGAAAACAATTTGGGCCAGAGGGAGCCAGCGAAATTCCAATTTTAAACTATCGAACCCATCAACGCAGGTTAATGCCTCTTTTGGCGAATGCTTATGCACTGCATTTCTCATTGCAATATTTAACAAAACGTTTTGTAAATAGAACCGAGGAAGACATGCAGGAGATTGAAGCACTTGCTGCAGGGCTTAAAGCGTTTGCCACTTGGAATACAACCGATACGCTACAAGAATGTAGAGAGGCTTGCGGTGGCAAAGGGTACCTTTCTGAAAATAGAATTGAGCGACTGAAGAACGACACTGACATCTACACTACTTTTGAAGGTGATAACACAGTTCTGTTGCAACTGGTGGCAAAAAGCAGGCTAACAGAATTCAAACAGGAGTTCAGCAACATGGGTATGTTTGGCATACTCAATTTTGTTGCTGAGCAGGCGTCCTCCTCTTTATCCGAGTTGAACCCGTTCTTTACAGGTAATACCAATGACGAGCACCTGCTCGATTTTGAATTTCAACTAGAGGCATTTAGACATCGCGAGCGAGACATACTCATTTCTGCGGCCCAACGACTAAAGAAACATATTAAAGGTGGCATGGATTCCTTTGATGCGTTCAATGTAAGTCAGCATCATCTCATCGAAGTAGGATTGGCACATGTTGAAAGAGTGATTCTCGAAAAATTCATTGAGCAGGTCAGTCAAACAGAAGACGCGGGCTGCAAAGCAGTGCTCACGAAGTTATGCCAACTTTTCGCGCTGTCACACATTGAAAAGAACAAAGGGTGGTATTTAGAAAGCGGGTATATGGAAGGGGCCAAGACAAAAGCCGTTCGAAAACTCGTCAATCAACTTTGCTGGGATGTAAGGCAAGAAGCTGTGCCCCTAGTGAATGCGTTCAAGATACCTGAGAGTTGTCTGGCAGCACCTATCGCAAGAAGGTGATACAATTCAAGATTCAAAGTTCAAGATTCAGATAGGGCAACTTGAACATTGAACTTTGAATTTTGAATTATTTTATTCCAACGGAATATCACCCGGTTTTTCCCCTCTCAATACTCCTTCGCAGCAGAGTCACCCGCCTCGGGGACTCTGCGTCCTTTCAGATAAAGTGCCCTTTGGCTTTGAGGTAATCAAACCCCTTGTTATTGTTGGTCTCCCGACCAACAATCTTAAATTTCTGAATTATGTGTAAGAAACCCAAATCTGTCTTCACCAGTGTCATAGAAACTGGCAGAGCTATACTTGTAATCTTCAGATAGTGTTGCCAGCTGCCAATGCGGCTGGCAAGGATTGTTGTGAAGATACTCAAACTTTTGCTTGAAGAACCACTCGTGTATTAAATCAATGCTCATAGAATTCCGCTTCCAAATCTGAAATGTCCTGTCGTTCAGCAACAACAAGATTGTTGGTCGGGAGACCAACAATAACAAAATATTTTGACCAACGACAACTAGGGGCGCGCAACACCAACAAGGGCGGGGGAAAACTCTCACTTACCAGATTCTTTTATTGGCTTTTAATAATTGCCCTCTAATTGCATTCATTCCGTATTTTAAAGGCAATAAATCCATCATTGAATAGACATTTTTTAATTCTTCTTCGGTTAAACCATATTTGAAGGCATTCTTTGAATTAAACCATTCATCTAAGTCAGGATTATCTCTATCTAATTCATAACCAATTATATCAAAAAAACTTAATCCCCTTATGTAACTAATAAATCTTAAAATATCATCATCAAACATTTTATTGTACTTTGATTTTTTAAGAGCTTCATAAAATCGCTGGATTTCTAAATAATCAAATTTACCTCCTGCGTTAGTTATCATTTTTAAGAAAGAATTATTTTCTAAATATTTTTCGTAATCTTTTTCATTTTTAATGTTCAATGCGGCATCTACATAATCTTTGACAAAAGAAAGCCAACCTTCCGGTTCAGTTTTATAATATTTAATTAAAGAGTCCTGAAGAGGTATATAGCCATATTGGCCATTACCTAGATTACTTAACACTTTTTTCATTTCCAATCTATAATTTTATAATTATTTAATGATTTTGAAACTGTGCTTTCTTCAAAAATTACAAAATTGATGTAATCTGTTCCATTTCCTCTAGCACCTTTCCTTCGCAGCAGAGTCACCCGCCTCGGGGACTCTGCGTCCTTTCAGATAAAGTGCCCCTTGTTATTGTTGGTCTCCCGACCAACAATCTTAAATTTCTGAATAATGCGTAAGAAACCCTTGTTATTGTTGGTCTCCCGACCAACAATCTTAAATTTCTGAATAATGCGTAAGAAACCCAAATCTGTCAAACCAGTTGCTGCCCAGCAAATAATATTTTTAAAGTATCCGCTGATCAATCCTATTTTATATTGTTATCCAATTTCATCTCGTTTGTTGGTGAACCTGTCCTCCAGACCATAGCCGCAACACCAACAAAGGCAAGCTTATCGCAAAAAGGTAAAAAACAGTAAGAATACAAAATTCAGAACTCAAGATTCAAAATTTGAGATCGAGTTATCTTGAACTTTGAATTTTGAATTATTCTATTCCAACGGAATATCTCCCGGTTTTTCCCCTCTCAATACTCTACTTTTATTATTTCGCTCAATTCACTTTCTGATCCATCATCAAAAATGGCCTTAAGTGCATAGCCATAAATAGTATTAACTTTTTAAATCTTTATCGATGAACTGAGATTTACTTGAATCAATGAATTTATATAACCTAATAGGGTTATTTCCATAAACTTTAAACAATTGAAAGCCTCTTATTTTATCTTTTGCATACGACCTTGTTATTGTTGGTCTCCGACCAACAATCTTAAATTTCTGAATAATGCGTAAGAAACCCAAATCTGTCTTCACCAGTGTCATAGAAACTTGCAGAGTTATACTTGTAATCTTCAGATAGTGTTGCCAGCTGCCAATGCGGCTGGCAAGGATTGTTGTGAAGATACTCAAACTTTTGCTCGAAGAACCACTCGTGTATTAAATCAATGCTCATAGAATTCCGCTTCCAAATCTGAAATGTCCTGTCCTTCAGCAACAACAAGATTGTTGGTCGGGAGACCAACAATAACAAAATATCTTGACCAACGACAACTAGGGTTTTACCGCACAGTTTGTGTTTGCGCAGAGTCCCGAAAACGGAGACTCTGCGAAGAATGAGACAACAAGATTGTTGGTCGGGAGACCAACAATAACAAAAGGAAATTTCAGGCCTCCAAGCGGGATGCTTGAAACAGATAGGTGTGGGGACACTTGCGCCAGAGGGGGGTTTGGTACTGGCAATAGATTCTATCTAGCTCCTATCGGTTCAACCAAAACATCGCCTTTTTTCCAATAATAATATGTCAAAATACAAAGAAACAGACCTGTTGGTGCCATCACAATATCAGGAAAAACTAGATGACCAGTGGCAATGAATCCATAAATCGCGCCTAAAAAGTCAAAAATAAAACCTGCATAAGCCCATTCGCGAAGAGATTTGTAAGGTGAATACCAAAGTGCAATAATTCCTAACAGCTTACTGACGCCAAGAAAATAAAGTAAATAGACTGGCATTTCAATATATACCATCGATTGAACAACCGTTTCATTGAGCGTAAGTTCTCCCAGAGCACTAAACAACATGAATCCAGAGAATAGGACTTTTAAGATGATGTAACTTTTGTTTTTCATAATAATTTGTTTAAACGCGTGTTCAATTAGAATTTAATTCCAAGGTTTAATGTTCCAACATAAATTGGTTTTTCACCGGTAAAATCAATTATGGGATGTGGGTTACAAATTTGCCCTTGTTGGTGTTGCGTGCAGGCGGTGCGCTGCGGCTCCACCAACAAGCAAACCAATTGCTGTCCCGGCCAATAACATTTTTTTGATGTGTGCTCTTATCAATCCTCATTTATGCTGTTATTCAAGTTCAACTAAAACAAATCCTCATTCATCTTGTTCGTTGGTGAAGTCTTGTGCATTACCCCTCATGTACCACCAACAAATGCGAGAAGGGTAAAAAACAGTAAGAATACAAAGTTCAGAACTCAAGATTCAAAATTTGAGATCGAGTTATCTTAAACCTTGATTTTTGAATTTTCAATTATTTTATTCCAACGGAATATCTCCCGGTTTTTCCCCTAACACTTCAACTTTTGGAGGAAGTAGTTTGTACATTACCGGGGTCACTAATCGAGAAAGCAAAGTGGAACTGATCAAACCCCCAATGATCACAAGCGCTAGTGGCGAATACAATGGATTCCCTTCAATCGCCAGTGGAATCAAACCGCCAATAGCAGTAAGTGATGTTAACACAATTGGTACAAAACGAATCTCTCCGGCTTTTTCTATAGCTTCATTTAGTTCAACGCCACGTTCGCGGAGCTGATGTGTAAAATCGACCAGTAGTATAGAATTCTTTACTTCAATTCCGGCAAGTGCAATTAAACCTACCACCGCTACAAAAGACAAGGGATTGCCTGTTAAGAATAACATGAATATTGCGCCAATGATTCCCAGCGGAATCACTGACAATACGATAAGTGTACTTTTAAAATTTCCAAACTCCAACACCAAAACAGCAATAAAGCCAAAGATGGTAATGAGAATAATTGTACCGAGGCCACCAAACGATTCTTGCTTATTTTCAACTTCCCCCGCGGCTACATAGTAGTACCCTTTTGGAAAAGAAAATGAATCTAGTTTCTCAACTACCTCTTTTGTCACGTTTTCGTAAAGGAATCCATTCTTGACAAATGATGTAACCGTGGCATAGCGAGCCTTGTCAAAATGACGAATCAAGTTGGGTGAAGTTTCAAACTCGATACTAGCTACCTGCCGCAAAGGAATAGCTTGACCTGTAATGGAATTGACTTGAATTTTGTTAAACACATCATAGGTAGCATACTGTTCTTTCGGAAGTGCTACATTGATGTTGATTTCGTCAGCGCCTTCACTGGGTGTAAATTTTGCCACGTTAAGGCCAGCCACTCCCAAGCGAATCGTTCGATCAATGTCAGCAATTGCTATTCCTAATTGACCCGCTTTCTCTTTATTGATTTTCACATGTAAATCAGTTTGCTGATTGGCTAAAGGATTGTTGACATAAATGGTACCCTCGGTCTGCTTGATCAACTCCTCTACTCTCATAGAAATGCTTCTCAGCGAGTCCAAATTCTCCCCAAATATTCGGATGGCAATAGGTGCTTCCAGCGGTGGTCCTTGCTCAAAATCCTTTACCTCAATCTGTGCGTTGGGATAACTGACAAACTTTGCCCGAAGTTTATCGATAAGTCGTGTTTTCTCGTCAGGAGATAAATCATTCAGTTGAACCAGGAATTGCGCAAAATTACTTGTCTCGCTTCTGGCGATAACATTGTAATAAATGCGCGGATTACCTTTTCCAACGTTGGTGGTGTAATAAGTAACATCCTCTTCCTTCTTTAACTCGCTTTCCACATACCGAGCTACTTTATCGGTTTCAAAAATACTAGTGCTGTTAGAAGTTTCGATATTAATCAAGAACTGGGGCTTCTCTGATTTAGGAAATAAACTAAAACCGACCATCGGGAAAAGAGCTAAACTACCAACAAACAATACGACCGTAATGGCTAGTGTAGCCCACGTATGGCGGAGCGACCAATGTAGCAGGCGGGTATACGTTCCGCTGATACCTTTCTTAAGCGCACGCAAAAAAATGTTTCCCTCTTTTGATGTATGTGTTTTTAATAATCGGCTAGCCAAGAATGGCACGATCGTCAACGATACAAATAACGAGGCGATAATAGTAAGAATCACTGCCATCGGAAGACTGCGGATAAAATCACCTGCGGTTTCTGGTAAAAAAAGAAGCGGTAAGAAAGCGAGAATCAGGGTTGCTGTACAACCCAATACGGCCAACCCAATTTGCTTGGTGGCTTCGATGGAAGCCTCGCGTTTTGTCTTCCCAGCACGTAGGTAACGCTCGATATTCTCAATAACGACAATCGAATCATCCACCAGAATCCCAAGCGCGACAATCAATCCGACAATGCTTAACTGGTTTATTGTAAATCCAAATAAGTCGAGTAGGAAAAGTCCTGTAAAAATGGAAAGTGGAATAGAGATCATCACCACGATGGCTGCTCGGGTACCTAATGGTAACAACGTGATAGAAACCAAAAGAATCGCAATGATAAAGTCTTTGCCAAAGCGCTTGAGTCGCTTCTCCACACTTTTTGCCTGATCAAAATTCTTGACCATTTTTATATTGGTGGGCAAACTCTTTTCAAATTGCTCCAGAATGGGCGTCACTTTTTCATCTACAACAAAAATATTCTGGCCGTCTTTTTGGCTGGCGGTGAGCAATACAGCCCGGTGGCCATTCAATCGGGTAATATGAGTTTCCGTGCGATACGAACTCTCTACGTTAGCAATGTCCTTTAAGTAGACGATTTTTCCATTGATGGAATACACTACCGTGTTCTTGATTTCATCTAAATCTTTGTAGTCACCACTAGTCTTCACGTTAAATGTGCGAGTGTTCATTAGTATGCGCCCTCCCGGAATGTTCACATTCTCGCTCTGCAATGCACCCAATACTGCATTGACAGGTATGCGATTCTGCGCCATCTTCTCAATATTCAAATCGACCCTCACCTCTTGCTCAGGGTATCCGAACGTTTCGATTCTCTTAAGATTCTTTACTTTTTCTAACTGATCCTCAAGTGACTCAACTTGCTTTTCCAGTTCGCGAAAAGAAGCAGTCTCTGAAATCAGTGCGAGCTGTAAAATATTTACATCGGTAGAAGAAAAACGTTGAATCGTAATCGAATAAATATCCTGTGGCAGCTCTGCACGCAACGCATTTACCTCGCGCACTATCTCCTGGTATTTCTCCTCTACACTCGACTCATGTTTATAGTCAACACGAAATACCGCAAGTCCGTCATTCACGTTGGCCGTAACACGCTTGATATCATCTAATTCATTTACTCTTTTCTCGACCGGATCGACCACCAATTTTTCCATGTCCACCGGGCTTGTCCCAGGATAAACAATTACCACCGCAAAACTGGGTGACTCTGTTTCCGGATCTTCGGCTCGTGGCATATTCAATAGGGCATTCAAACCCATAGCCAATAACAGCGCGAAAATAATTAGTGTGAATTGATAATTCTTAACCGAAAATTCAGCGATCCGCATGGCTACTTATTTTTGGTTGATGGTAATAACTGAATTCTCTGTGAGGAAGGCCGAGCCTGAGGTGATTACTTCCTGCACGTTTTCAAGCCCACTTGATATGAATGCCTGTGTACCATTCAAATAAGCAACTTGAACAGGAATCTTATTCACAGCTGTTTTACTACTCCCTACCACAAAGACATATGCATTTTTTCCAGATCCTTCCACCAGCGCTTCAACTGGAATACCTTTTAATTTTACTTTAGTAGTTGGAAGAATTTCTACTCGGGCAAAAAGACCAGAAGCGAGTTTGTATTTGCCGGGGCTAACTTTGACTTCGGCTTGATAAAGTCCACTCAATGCATCCGCCCCTTCGTTAACTGTTTGGACCTCCGCATCTAGTGTTACGTTTGGATAAGCATCAACAAAGATTTTCGCGTCATCGCCCAGCTTTACTCTCACCCAGTCTACGTCAGGTAATCCAATTTTAACAATCCATTCATTCTGTGCTGATGAATTCACAACCAACACGGGTGTTCCCGGAGTGGCTAATTCTCCTTCGTTCAAAAATTTTCGAATTACTTTTCCAGAATTTGTAGCGTGAATAGTGGAATATAATCGATTGAAAGAGGCAATTCGAAAGCTCTCCTCTGCTACTTGTGTTGCAGTTTGTAGATTCTGAATCTGTTCCAGAGTTGCAGCCGAATCCCTAAAAAGACGTTGTCCTCTTTCTAAGTCACGCTTTGTTTTGTCCAAGCTATTTTTGGCTTGAGACACCTGCGCATCAATTTCTGTCAAATCGAGGGACGCTAGCAACTGGCCTTTAGTCACTGACTGGCCTTCTTTTACAAATACATTTTTGATAACACCGCCTACTTTAAATGACAACCTTGATTCGGTCTCTGTCGCAATAAGCCCCGAACTGACAATGGGTAAGCTATG
>JAJTGQ010000046.1 GCA_021299455.1 Flammeovirgaceae bacterium
TATCCCGCAGCCCACCCTCACGGCTTGCTCAAAACTTATTTCTGTGCTTTCCATATAATTTTAGGTGGCCTAAATGGCCAACTAAAATTAGCAAAATTCATCTTCGTTCGGGTGTGCTAGTCGCTCATGGAGATTTCATGTCATTACAAATCCGAGATAGCGCGGGCTAAATACAAAATTACACCAACGAGATAGCATTATAATAGAACATAAAAATAGTTAGTGTATTTACTATATTCTTATGTATTTCTTTAAGTTCATTATCTTTGAATGGATATTCCTCAAATTGACAAATTAATTCTTCGATTGAAAGTGGCTCGCTAAACCGAGCAATAATTTCAGTCCAACCTTCTAGTAATAAATACTTTCTTTTGTTTTCGAAAACGCACAAGTATGATAAGGTTAGAATACCTTCTTTATTGTAAGATACCCTGCATGTGGGTGATAAATGAAATCGTACTGATAAATATTGCTCTTCTCCAAGCCCCATCCATTTTAATCTATTGTCAAAAATTTGTTGTCTCTGCAATTGTACTGATTTTGGTAAACTAGAATTGGTAACAGAACTACCTTTTAATTGTAAAAAATAGTCTATTATTTTTTTGTGAAATTGGGGAAATTCAATCTGTAGTAGGTGTTCAATTTGCAAACATATCAATGGATCCCTTTTTGCACTCCCAATTGTATGAACATATTTAGCAAATCTTGGTACGGCATTCAGCTGAAGACACTCATGAAAATCGTCTGACATGTGATTAAAAAGATAAGATATGTTTATTTTCTCATCGCTACATATTTCATGAAACAATAACTGTTCGACAATGATATTCAACAATCCTACATTGCAAGTATGAAAAAGACCTTTGTTCACTCTAATGAAATCACTTGCTTTTTGATACAATTTATCAAATAGAAAAATCCTTTTACCACCAATAATACCCGCATTTATTGAAATAATTGGGGAATTATTTAAAGAAGGTGGTAAGAGGTGAAAATCTTTTATTTGATCTTTGATCAAGTAATAATAAGGATAACCTACTTCTCTGTTCTGTGCTACCGCATCTGAATTACAAATTTCTTTTGGGAACTCTTTCCAGATGATAAAATCACCATCTACATGTATAAAATGTTCTTTTTGTATTGAGTAAGCAAACAGCTTGCCCATACTCCACAAATTCGGATGGACATCTTGGAGCCTGTCTAACTCGGTGGAGACATTCGTGTAAGGTAAGTTAACATCTCGGATTAGTTCAACCCACCCGTCTGAATCTGTCACCAATTCTACTTTATCATAGAATTGTCTGAGCTTCAGAACACTTAAAGCCCAACAAAAGAGACTGCTTTCTCGCTGTATCCACCCACCATTATGGCGCCCATTTGGATCGTTGACTTCATTAATTCGATTTGGATGCGACCAATAACTTTGAATGATTTTCATGCCTGTTAATATTATCTAGGATAGTTATTATCCCAAAAATCTTTTTGAAAAGCCACATTTTCTATGTACCAATTTTTAGGCTCGTTTTTGATTACTTCCACATTTTCCAGTTTAATCTTTTTGAGATATATTTTATGATCAATCTTGTAAAGCTTATCTTTTTCCTTAACCTCAAGCAAACTCTGGATGGAGTAAGGGTAATAATGATTCTTATATTCCTTGTAAATAATAGTTATAGGATTATGGCGGTTCCCAACAGAAAGCGTGTGTTTAATGATAGCGAGATTTTTAGTTGCAATATATATGGTGCCAGAATATTTTTCTTTTTCAATTTTCCCATCTTTCAGTTCTCCAGGTTTTAGGCCATAGTGAATGATACAAACCGTATCCTTATCAAATTGTGTAAATGTCACCGTCTTAAAATTTAATTTCTTAAATATTTTCGGATTGAAAACTGTATACATGCTGCTGCCGACTCCAATTTGGTCGATCAGAAAAACATGAAACGTAGGATGATACGCAAAATGTTCTTGTTTACTTTTTTTGTCCAACTCAGGACGTAGTGGGCTTGTACCCGTCTCTCGCTTCTCAACGATTTTAGAGATATTAAAAGCTCCTTGGGTGTACCCAGCTCTATAGGTACTAAGTATACTCTCCACCTTATAGACAGTTTCGATCGTGTCCTTGACGGAAAGGTTTGAATAAAACTCCATGTTAAATGGCTGTTGGTTATAGTTCTTGCTTACATTCTCAATTGCTTCCCTTACCATTTCTTCTGCGCCAATTGGCTTGGACTTAACAAGAACCTCTTCCAATTTTATAACTTTAGGGGTCAGAGAAATTATGATTTCTGACTGATTTAACCCCAGAAGACTGTCAATGGAGATTCTTCTCGTCAAATAACCTATGCTACTTACTTTTAAAGTTTTTTCGATCTTAGTTGTTTCAATCGATAGAATAAATTTCCCAGCTTCATCTGAAGCGGTTCCGGAGGCGCTGTCATTGATTTCTAGGCTTGCGTATGGAACAACAATATTTGTTCTTTTTTCTACTATTTTCCCTGTTAACACTTTTTGAGCGTAGCCAATGATATGTAAATGAAGGATGACAGTAACAATCAGAATTTTATTCATTTCTCAAGATGTTTAGTGGTGAAAGTTTGCTTATCCGAATATGATGATATAGGATTGTAATACTACCAACAAGAATCACTACAAGTATTGTTTCTAAGAAGGGTAGGATGCCTATAGTAATTCGGTTCGGAAAAGTAGATAACCATCGACTGGTGATTATCCAAGTCAACGGAAAAGCTATTGCAAACGAAAGGAAGAACAATACACCAAAGCGCTTCCAACTTTCATACACCAGCAATAGGTTCGAAGCCCCAAAAATTTTTTTGATGCCTTGGGATTTGCTGTTTTTTTCTTGAACAATATTAATCAATCCAAAGAGACCCAGACAAGCTATTAGACCCGCTATAACTGAAAAGAAAACTATTAGAAATTGAAGTAGGTTTTCTCTTTCGTTTTCCAAAGCTATATGTTGATCGAGTAAATAATATTCAAATGGCTGATCATTCAAAACTGATTTCCATTTCTCTTTAATCTGGTTTAACTGATTTTGATCTAGGGATTTGTATTTGAGAAGTACTTGAACAGGGTTCTCATCATTTAATTTGATAACAAGAGGCTCTATTGGTCGATGTAGACCATTGAAGCTAAAGTCATTGACCACACCAATTACTTGGTTACCTGACAAGGATTGCCCTATTGGGGTTTTCCAGCCCATTTGGTTCACCACCATTTGGTTCACGAGTATAAATTGACGGTCTAAGTCCTCTTCCCTAAAGGTCCGTCCTTCTTTGATTGTTAGTTGTAACACGTCTGTATAAGGGGGATCCACTTTAATATATTTAAAGACTCTCGTAAGCATGCCTTCTTCCTCAGAATCGGACCGAAACCCATCAAAAAAAAGTTCGCTAGAAGGGCTTGAGTTATGCCCGATAACCGAAATCTCAGAAACAAAAGGGAAGGTCAATAAGGATTCTCTTATTATTTTCCCTGAAGCATTACTGTTTGCTGGTATATCTATTACCAAAATCTTCTCTTTGTTAAAGCCCCTATTCCCATTGATCAAAAAACTCATTTGGTCTCTCAGTACAAAACTCGTAAAGCTCAAACCTGTAAAAACAACAATTTGAATAATGATTAAGCTTTTCATTAAAAACCCTTTACTCTTTTCGATCTCCGAAAATCGTAATTGGTGTGTTGTGCTGTTCCTTGTAATCTGGCGTAGTACATAAGTGGAACTAATCAGACTGCCTATCAAGACAATCAAAAGGGTCACAAACGGAATAATGACCCAAAGAAAAATGGGTGGTAGATACCCAACGACTTTGTATTCTCTTAAATAATAAAGAGCAACAAAACATCCAACTCCAGACAGGGCGAGAGCGAACACAAAGAATAGAATTGTTTCCACATAATACTGAATCAGAATATGCTGTATCCACGCTCCCAAAGATTTGCGTATTCCAATTTCACGTGTTCTAGCTATCGTTTGTGAGATTGACAGATTGATGTGATTTGAAAGCGATACTAAAAATATAACGAGGGCAATAACAAAAAGTATTGATAAGATTTTCACGCTACCCTTTGGTGAGTCAAACAATTTATTGGGACCTAGGTGGATCGATTGCAATGGCTCAATATTGTATTGTCCTGAAAATCCAGTTTCCGCTAGGATGGGCCCTATAGTATCTTCAAAGTGCTGATTCAATTTTCCTTGAAATCCATGTATACTTTGACTATCCGAAAACAAAGCATAAACAAAACACCAATCATTCTTTATAACATTGCTAGAAAGCAGAGCGCTATAAGCGAAACTAGTATTAAAAGGAGATGCCTCGATTACACCCGTTATAGTAAAAGATTCGCCATCCACTTCAACTACTTGAGAAGTTGCATTTGCAGAACCAAATAATTTTATTGCTAATTCAGCTGTAAGAACCACTTGATTTGGTTTTGATAATGCTTGCAGCGGGCTTCCGCTTAACCACTTATGGTTGAATATCAACGGGTAACTAGAGTCCACCCAGGCAAACCCATCCTCATAAAATGATTTCCCATGGTAGGAGACCTTCACTTTCTCTTGTATTGGATCAACACCTGTAACTCTTTCAATCTCAGGGTATGAGTTTCTTAGTTCATCCACTAACTGATTATTAGCCAAGGCCATATCAGTAGTTTCCCCACTTTGGCTTTGCACCACGCTCAATGACACTCTTGCGATGTCAGAGGCTTTCTCGAAGCAAGAATTGTAGGATAATTCCGTAACAATGAATAACCCGATAACAAGAAAGCAGGTTAGCCCAATAGCAATTGATGCCATGTTAAGAAGTGTACTTGCAAAAAACTTTTTAAAGGATCTTAAAGCCACTAGAAGGTAGTTTTTTATTAGCATCATGATTAAAGTAAACTACATTAATAAAAATATTGAACATTTCAAAATGAATAACCTTAAGAAATTGCATCAATCATCTTTTGCTAGATCGGGTTAGCTCCTGCATTTGAGATTTGCTTACTTTGAATGAAAGTAAATAATTTTCAGTTCGCCAATACCGGACTCTGGTAGTTTCAATAAAATAGTTTGTCCTCCTTTTATAATTTTTTGATCACTTCTATCTATTCCAATCTTTAAAACAAATGAATTCAAATAATAGTAAGACTCTCGCACCTTGCAGTAGGCAACTTGAGCCCCTAAGACTCTTAACTCCTGCAACTCTTCCATAAGCATAGTCTTTTTTATTCCAAGCCGTTCTGCAAATTTTTCTGGCGCACCTGTTGCTTTTCTTCGAATCAAATCGTCCATCCTTTTTACCCGTTCAATGTATTTTAGTAAACTCATAAAATAGTAGTTAATATTAAGTAGATTGTATTTAACTTCCCAGTTCCAATTGATTCTTCACTAGTTCAAAATATTTCCCTTTGGTTGCTGTCAGTTCCGCGTGACTGCCTTCCTCCACTACCCTTCCGCCTTCCAACACTACAATTTTATCTGCATTTTTAACGGTACTAAGTCGGTGAGCAATCACCACTACTGTTCTTCCCTTAAAAAATTCGTCTAAGTTTTCCATGATCACTTTTTCGTTGTTGGCATCTAAAGCACTAGTGGCCTCATCAAAAAATAGATAATGAGGGTTGCGGTACACGGCCCGGGCTATCAGCATACGCTGTCTTTGCCCCGCACTAATTCCTGTGCCGTCAGCACCTATCTTGGTATTGTAGCCTAAAGGTAATTCCTCAATAAACCCTTGGATGTTGGCCGCACGCACGGCATTCAGCAGCTTCGTTGCATTCATTTCCTCGTCACTAACGCTGATATTGTTGGCAATAGTATCTGAAAAAATATAACCGTCTTGCATCACGGTGCCACATTGGCTGCGCCACTCCCTGGAACTTTTGTTTATCAAATCGGTGTTGCCTAAAAGGATTTTGCCCTCGGTGGGCGGATAATATTTTAGTAATAGCTTGAGCAAAGTTGTTTTTCCGCTTCCGCTAGCGCCCACTATGGCCGTTACCTTTCCCTCTTCAATGGTGAGGTCAATGTTATCTAGTGCTTTAGGTGAGTGAGGCCCTTCGTATTGAAAGGAGACTTTTTCAAAGCGCAGGTTCACCTCATCCGGCCTTCGGCCACCTTCTCCAAAAGGAGAAGGGAAGCGGCCTAAAGTATTGCTTGGTGGCTTTTCTTCATTTTCCAGTAATCTGATCTCGCCTATGCGATCAAGGCTAATGCGGGCATCCTGCAATTCGCGGATAAAGTTGACGAACTCGTTGATAGGCACGTTAAGTTGCCCAATGATGTACTGCACGGCCAACATCATACCCAGCGTCATGCTGCCGCTAATCACGGCTGTGGCAGCCATGAAAGTGATGAAGATATTTTTTAGTTCATTGATGAGTGTGCTACCGCCTTCTTGCCATTGTTGAACTCGGGTGCTGCTCACACTTAACTTAAAAAGTTTGGCCTGTATGCGCTCCCACTCCCACCGCTTGGTGCGCTCGCAATTGTTGAGCTTGATCTCTTGCATACCGTTCACCAATTGGATAAGGCTACTGCGGTTGCGCGAGAGTTCGTTGAACCGTTTGTAGTCCAGCTCTTTCCGTACTTTCAAAAAGAACAGTACGAAGACAATATACAGAGCACTGCCGCCAAAGAATATCATAAATATAGGAATGTTGTACAGAGCCAAGACTACCCCAAAAATGATCAGGTTGAAAAAGGAAAATAGGATGCTCAGGGAAGAGGAGCTTAAAAAATGCTCGATGCGGCTGTGGTCTTCTATGCGCTGTAGGATATCACCAATCTTCTTGGAATCGAAAAAGCTCATGGGCAACTGCATGAGTTTGATGAGAAAATCGGAGATGATGCTGAGATTGATACGGGTACTGAGGTGCAGCAATATCCACCGCCTGATAAACTCGGCCACCGTCCGGCTAAAAATAAGCATGAGTTGGGCAGCCAGCACAATATAAATGAAAGGTGTGTTGCGGGTGTTGATTCCAACGTCCACAATGGATTGGGTAAGAAAAGGGAGGATGAGTTGGATCAAACTACCCAATAAAAGACCTATTAACAACTGAACTATAAACCTTCTGTATGTTTTTAGGTAGCCGAATAAATAATAGAACCCAAGCTTGGTGCTCTTCTCAGTTGCTACCTCAGTTTCATAAAATGCCGGTGTCGGTTCGAGCAGTAAGGCTATCCCCACTCCGCTTCCATTGGTAGAAGTAGAGAGCCATGACTTTAAAAATTCTTCTTTGGTATAGGTAATCAAGCCCGCGGCCGGGTCGGCCACAGAAATCTTGTTTTTCTTGATCTTGTACAATACAGCAAAGTGGCTTTGGTTCCAATGGACGATGCACGGTAGAGGTGCATCTACAACCATTTTTTCAAAAGGCAGTTTTACGCCCATAGTGCGGAAACCAATCGCCTCGGCCGCCTCGTTGATACCCAATAGGGAAACTCCTTCGCGGGTTATAAATGATTTTGTGCGTAACTCATTGAGCGAAAATAGCTTGCCATGATATTTTGCAATCATCTTAAGGCAAGTAGGACCGCAGTCCATTTGGTCGAGTTGTGAATAAAACGGAAACTTCACCCATCAAAATTTCAAAGAGTAATAAACATAGTTGTTATCAACTAAAAAAAACTTATTCACGTATAACCATACATGCCATGTATGTCTTATTTTTGAGACGTTGCCCGCATGGGGTTACTCACGTTAGTCAGTTACTTTAATAACCATGGCAAGTAAAAAGTGGAGGGTACTAATAGTCGATCAATTACCAATAATTCGTATAGGACTCAGCTGCTTACTAGAAGATTCTAATTTCTCTTTATTGATCGCTAACAGTTCTTTGGAGGGCAGTATAATTTTACGTGAAGAAAAAGTAGATCTTTTGATAATCGACTTCTACAGGGAAGATCGTCCTGGATATGCCGTAATAGTTGATTCCCTTAAATCGTACCCGGCTTTGAATGTAATACTCTTTACTTCTATCAAGGAGAATAATTTATTGTATGCGCTATATGACCAAGGGTGCAGTATTATATCTAAAAGTGAATCCCCAGAATCAATATTAAAAGGAATTAAAGCAACCCTGATCGGTAAAAAATTTCTGAGCCAAGAATTAAACTATATCAAAAACATCAAAGAAAACACACACCAATCGCGACCATTGCAATTCACAAAACAAGAAGAAAAAATAGTAGCATTAATATCTGTTGGTCTTTCCAGTGATGAAATTGCCCATACAATTCAATTATCCAAAACTACTGTTGACACTTACCGAAGACGGCTGGTTAAAAATTCCAGTTTAACAACATAATGGAACTTATCAACTATGCTAAATCCATTCATTGCCTTTAAGCCAGATTTTGCAGTTGGCTGCAAAATCTGCCCGGAGGGCTGACGAAAGCCCAAAAAAGGGCTTTGTCAGGGTTAACCTTGACCGAAATGCCATGCATTTTGCGTCAACCGCTGGCAAATTTTGCTACTGCAAAATTTGGGTTTAACTTCTTATTTGGAAAGACTATATCGTTAACCTGCTTTTAACCTGTTCAACTTCATCTTTCGTCAGCCTCGGCCCCCACTGGCCCACTACTTTCGATGATGAAAGTGAGGCGAGTTTGCCGGCCTCCGCAAAACTGTGGCCATGAGTGATGGCGTACATAAATGCACCTGCAAACATATCGCCTGCTCCGTTGGAGTCAACTGCAGTGACTTTGTAGGGTTCGATTTGAATGAATGTATCACCATCAAAAACGAGGGCTCCGTTTTTTCCTAAGGTCATCACAAATCGTTTGGCCACTTCCTTTAATTTTTCGCGCGCCTGCAGAATATCATTCGTGCCCGTGAAAATCATTGCTTCTTCTTCGTTGCAAAAAAGTAGATCAACACTGGCACCCACAATTTCTTCCATCTGCTTAGAAAAATATTTGACCATGCTCGGGTCAGAGAAGGTAAGAGCGGTAGACACTTTGTGGTGCTCAGCCAATCGCTTGGTTTCTTTCATGGCTTCCAGCCCTTTAGGACTCGCCACGAGGTAGCCTTCCATATAGATGTAGCTCGAATTTTTGATCGCCTCTTCGTCTAAATGTTCGGGCGAGAAAAAAGAATTAACGCCTAAGAATGTATTCATGGTGCGTTCTGCATCAGGGCTGGTCATTACCAAACATCTTCCTGAATGATCGTTGGGCAATTGATCGTACACCAAGTTGGTTTCTACTCCATTGCTTTTTAGATCCTCTAAAAAGAATTTTCCTAACTCATCTTTGGCGACCACGCATGAATAAAAACTTTTGCCACCAAATTGATTGATAGCTGCAACCGTGTTGCCGGCAGAGCCTCCACCTTTGAGTTGGCTTTTTTTCATGTCAATGGCCTTCATCAAGTGTTGTTGCCGCTTTTCATCAACGAGCGTCATTACTCCCTTTTCTACTTCGTTTTTTTCAAAAAAGTCGTACTCGACTTCGGTGACAATATCAACGATGGCGTTTCCGATCGCATAGACATCGTATTTCGTTATTCGTTGTTCGTTGTTGGATGATGGCATAATGGGGATTTTTATAAAGTTGCAAGGATACGGAATTTGAGGTACAGAATTTGGATTTTCAATTCAAAATTTACGAAGTTTCCAACTTATTGTTTTTATCTTGCAAGAGATAAATTTCAGTATGGCTAAAAACAACGATATCAGGTGGCTACAGCGATTTGCAAACTACAATAAAGCACTGCTTCAATTGAGAAGGTTCATTTTAAAAAACGAACTGAATGAGTTCGAAGAACAGGGATTGATAAAATCGTTTGAATACACTTATGAGCTGGCTTGGAACACCATAAAGGATTTTTATGAAGATCAAGGAGAGGTGGGAATTCAAGGCAGCAAAGATGCGGTGCGCTTGGGCTTTAAAAGAGGGCTGATTACTAATGGTGAAGCTTGGCTGGAGATGATCGAGAATAGAAAGTTAACAGTCCATACATACAATGAAGCCACTGCCTTAGAAATCTCTAGGCTTATAAAGAAAAGATATTTTGATTTATTCCTACATCTGCAAGAGAATTTAGAGACTATTAGGTCTGGTAATCAATCAAGCCTTTTTAAAACAAAATGAGTTTTGGCCTGTCAGCTGAAGTGACGGAGAAAATCCGTAGCGTTCTTTCGCATCATCAGGAGGTGCAATCAGCCATTTTATATGGTTCACGTGCGAAAGGAAATTACAAGCGGGGCTCAGACATTGATTTGACGCTTGTTGGGGAAAAACTAAATCTTTCAAAGCTTGCGAGAATTAGCAATGAATTAGATGACCTGTCCCTGCCGTATACTTTTGACTTCTCTATTTATGATCAAATAAAAAACATAGAGCTGTTGGATCATATCAAAAGAGTCGGAAAAATCTTCTATTCAGGTGAACACTAAAATTATCTTTTTGCCGGATCAATGCTGAGCGTCATTTTGTATTTCGCGGCTCGGTTGGGGTAGTCTGTAATAAATCCATCTACACCCATCCCTTTCATCACCAGCATATCCTTTTCCTCGTTTACCGTCCATGGGATCACCCGAAGCTTAGATTTTAGCTTATTTTCTTTTTGCTTGGATGTCAGCACAAAATTCTTGGTATGCAGGTATTTCACTCTTTCGTTGGTTAGTAACTTAAAATCAGGACTGTATACAGATGGAATAAATCCTAATTCCGCTAAATTATCATCGATTGATTTTTGATTTTCTACCAATGCCGCCAAGCGAATCTCCGGATATTTTTCGTGCCAATATTTTAGCACGCGGAAGTCGAAGGATTGAATCACCACGCGGTCTAAAGGCAAATACTGATCGATTAGTTGATACACCATATCTGAAAAAACACTGGGTATCGGGTGGAATTTGTTATCACCCTCTGGTTCACTTTTGATCTCAATGTTATAATCGACTTCATACTTTGTGTAGCTTTTGATGTGGTTTTCCACCGCCACAATTACATCGCTGAGAAGTGGTTTATAGGCAACTAATTTTTCTTGTTCAGGAAACCGTGGATGCGGCTTAGATCCGCAATCCCATTGCTTCACTTCGGCATAAGTCATTTCAAAAATGTTGTAACCGAGCTCTTCTTTTTGCAGAAAAGTGCTTCCATCGGGCTTTAAACAAAATTCGGCTGCCATCCACGGCTCGTGTGAAGCAACTATTTGCCCATCTTTCGTAATGGCTAAGTCTAATTCTACCGTTGTGACACCAAAGCCTAGGGCGGTAGTAAATGCAGGAATGGTGTTTTCTGGCTTTAGTCCGCGCGCGCCCCTATGCCCTTGCACATCGAAAGAAGGCAAAGGTTGAGCTACAGCAAAAGAAGAAATGACCATAAAAGCAAGTATAAAGCGCATGGTCAAAGATAGGGAGAGAAAAGCGAAATTGAACTTTTGATTTAGAACTTTGGGCTTTCAACTTTGAACTTTTGACTTTTGAACTAGTCTCAGTTGTTTATGATCATCTGCATTCCGCCTCTTCGGCCTCCTCTTCCTCCACCCATCGGATTCAATTGCTTGTTTAGTGCATACGTGAAACTCACCATAAAATACCTACCGAGATTATTAGATGTTGTTTGTTGCAGATAGTTGGCTGTGGCGGTTTGGTTCACACTTAAACTTTGATCGAGTAAATTATTGACACCGATTTTCAATTCACCCACATTGTTCTTCAGCAAAAAGCGAGATAACCCAATATTTAATACAGGAATGTTTTGGCTGAAGTTGGTTGTCTCGCTATTGTAAGAATAGTAGTTGTAAGAAGTATTTAACTGATAGTTTTTTAGGAATGTGAGATTTGCTTCGGCCGTATAGGTTCGGTTAATAAAGGCCTGATTTTGTTGTTGATTAAAATCGTACTCGGTTTGTTGTCGGCTCAGGTTGGCACTTAAGTCAACAATTAGAATCTCTTTGAAAGTGTAATTGTAACGGGCGGTGCCGCCTACCGTTTGTTGCTTGGTTCGATTCTCAAGATCGTCTAACAAGTTTATCCCATTTGTGATTGAAAAAGTAGGGCCAACGTTGAATCGACTGTTGAGTTTTTTTATCGGAATACCTAAGTTAAAGTTTCCGTTTATTCGAAGGTTGTCGCGCACATTCACCGGCTTGGACGTACGCACGAAGTTGGTGGGATCAACGGACTGGGAGTTGGCAATGGCGTTGGTGGTATAGGCCGCAGTCACAAAC
Organism: Flammeovirgaceae bacterium; assembly: GCA_021299455.1. Lineage (GTDB taxonomy): Bacteria > Bacteroidota > Bacteroidia > Cytophagales > Cyclobacteriaceae > ELB16-189. The sequence continues at coordinate 12,201 of JAJTGQ010000046.1, forward strand.
GCAAAGAAATTGATAAACTTACTTGGGTTGAACGTAGTAAAGTTGGCGGAGAGATTGTGTGCGTAGCCAGGTCTCAATTCTGGGTTACCAACAGAAATATTCAACGGATCGGTATTGATAACGGCTGGTTGTAATTGTTGAATGCTTGGCTCTTGCATTGAAGTTTCATAATCAAAGCGGAGGTGTTTGAAGTTGCTGAAGTCATAGTTGAATCGTGCAACGGGGAGAAAGTTTTCAAAACTGCGATCAATCTTTGCGTTTTGAGTGATTAGATCACCTTTCAGTTGAGTGTTTTGATAACCAACACCAACTGCAAAATTGTATTTCTGCCGATTCATTCTGAAATTAACTCCCGGCCGGCTAAAGATGTAATTGCTATTGTAAGCGTTGCTTAGAAAGGGATCGATGTTGCTGGCTCCGCCCTTTTCATTGTAAACAATTCGTTCGACTTGATTTTGATTGGTTCGGTAAGAATAGTTGGCTTCCAGGTATTTTCTTCCACCCAATGGCTCAGTATACGTCAGCGTGCCTCCATAAGACTGCGTATTATTGGTTTGTGTGTTCCGTTGAGAAAGTTCTTCAACCCGCGGATTGGTGCCATAAAACTGGTTAGTGGAGTTCAAGTTGCCCTTGCCATCCGTTTCGGAAATGCCTAGCGTTAAATTCGTAGAGAGTGTGCGTCCTTTTTTAGCAAAGCGATGTCGGAATAGCACGCTTGAATTTAAATTGAATGAAGTCTGGTCGTTTGTATTGAATCGCTCGCTTTCATTTTGCAAAGTATCATCGTTAGAGCGCGTTTCGCTTTTAGTAGAAGATCGTTGGCTAGACTCTGAATAGGTAATGTTGTTTGTGAATTTGATTGAGTTGGCCGAATCGATTTTTTGGTCAAGCGTCAAGTTTACCCGATGATTGTCATTCAGATTTGACTGAATGCTATTTTCATTAAAATTGTAGGAAGGTTGATTAGGTAGAAAGTTAATCCGATCTGTACCTTGTCGAATGTCCTGATCTATTCGATTATAAAAGTAACTGGAGGTCAATTGTGCTTTTTTAGTTAGGTCGCGATTAAAGTTGATGCCCCCCGCGTAGTTGGTCATTATCCCATTTTGCCGTCCGCCAAAATTTAGAGGCACTCCGTTCGTATTGTCACCATCCAATTGAATGTTTACCCGTCCACCGCCACCACCGCCCATCATTTGTTGCGAACCACCTGTGAAGTTCAAGAAATCAGAAAATGAAAATCCCTGTTCGTTAACGTTATTTCCCATTCCTAAAAAAGAGAGTTGTTTCCCTTTGCCAAATCGGTTGATGTTGGCTTTCGCCTGAAAGCGGTCATCGGTTCCTGCTCCGGCCATCATGTTACCAAACGCACCGTTGCGCTTTTCTTCTTTTAGCTCCAGGTTTATCGTCTTTTCCTTCTGTCCGTCATCGATCCCTGTAAAAATTGATTGATCCGATTTTTTGTCAAATACCTGCACTTTTTCAACGGCATCGGCCGGTAGATTTCGGGTAGCGAGTTTAGGATCGCGCCCAAAGAATTCACGGCCGTCCACCATTACTCGTTGCACTTGCTCACCTTGCGCCCGAACCGTTCCGTCCGTTTCTACCTCTACGCCTGGAAGTTTTTTCAATAAGTCTTCTACATTGGCATTTGCTTTTACTTTGAACGAGCCTGCATTGAATTCAATGGTGTCTCGTTTGACGGTCACGGGTGCTTTTTCACCTTTGATAACTAGTTCCTCAAGCTGCCTGTCCTGTGGAATCATTTTAATCGACCCAACATTTATATCTCCACCAGCACCAACGGCCGAAATTCGTTTTTGGTACGTTTCGTATCCCACGAACGTGACTCTTAAAAAATAGTCTCCAACGCTAACATTCTTAATTTCGAACAAGCCACTCTTGTCGCTCACTCCAAAATTGACAAGAGTAGAATCCTTTTGGCTCAACAACATAACGGTTGAACTGGGAAGCGCACTTTTAGTCGAGTCTGTTACTTGTCCTTTGATCGAGAATTTCTGTGCAACGCTGATTTGAGCGATAGACGATAAAACAATGAGGATATAAATTCTTTTCATTTTCAAATAGGCATTAAAAAATTCTAAGTCTTGTGTTCGGAATTCTACCTGATATCCTTCAGCTTCAGACTTTCAGCTTTTTACTTTTAGCTTTCAACTTAATTCCTAATAATCATTCCTCCATTTGCGCCCATCCTCTTCATTTGCTCCTCACGCATTTTGATAAAATCTGCACGACTTATTTTTTCTCCTCCCTTCGGCTCTTTTAAATCATTCTTTTTTAGTTCTTTGAATTCAACCTTTTTCGCAACTAGCACACGTTCTCCGTTATTAATGTCGACAGCCAGCACACCTCCCGGTAGTGTATTGAATCGTTCTGGTCCAAGAAAGGGGCGAAGTTTTGGAGCATACCACGCAGTTATCTCCTGAATTCTTTTTGGATTACTGTCATCTGTATAGTAAGCCTGTTGACATTCGTAGCCGGCAATGGTTTTTGTCTCAGTATTAAATTTCCAGGCAGCCACTTTCGCAGAGTCTTCAATCAGGTAGGTCTTACCAAAAAACTCTTCTTTAAATACTCTTTTGTTGGCGGCCTGATTGAGATAGATTTCTACATTAGGCTGACGAAAACGCATAACTACGCCACCACCTTGCTCTTCTTCCTCTTCGTCTTCAATGATAGGCTTAAAGAGAGATTCGTTTTCATTAAAGAACAACTGTTGTTTGCTGGTTCTGAATTCCGGAATCATTGCCTTCATACCTTCGCGGCCGGGCGGAAGTGTTTTATGCAAGTTGACTTTTACTTCGTATTCAATGACACCAGTAGATGACTGTGCAAATAAGATGTTGATGGCTGCAAGTGAAACCAGTATGCCAAGCACAAGGAGTAGTTTTTTCTTAAGGGTAATGTTTTTCATTTTGGTTTATGCTGTAAACGTACGGCTAAAGATGGCAAGTCAAGGTTAATAGTTCTGAAAGGAATGTTAATTAAGGTTAATGACCTTTAGCGGATGTTAGAAAGGGTGTAGTTTTGTGAAGATGAAATCAAAGAATCCGTTAATCATTTTGCTAATGGCCACCAGCATTTTGCTTTTGCTGGCCTTGCAATTTTTTTGGTTGACGTCTTCGTACGAAAAGGCCTACATGGATTTGCGAAAAGACACCAACAATCTTTTTGAATCTACCATAGGCGCATTGAGGGATTCTCTTTTTATAAAAAACTTTGAACGCATACCATCAGATACGGCTTCCGGAGCTACTGGCTTAATTTTTAAAACGGAGAAGGATACGAGCTTTGTATGGAAAGGAACTTCAAAAGGTGATCGTAAGCGAAACACTTCACAAATTCAGATTTTCATATCCTCTACCGAAAAAAAAGATTCGCTGCAACGCTTTTTGAGACCCATTGGCGCTCAAATACAGAGGGCAAAGATTGAGACAGGTAATTTCATTCTTCGCGTGGGTCCGGATTCGTTGTCGAGGGATGTCATTCGGGTTGCTTTTCAGAAGGCACTTCAAAAGGAAAACTTATCGTTTCGTTTCGAAATCGGAAAACGTTCCATTCCGGAAATGGAGCATTCATTTGGAAACCCCAGAGCTCGATTCAAGGCCTTATTTGAGAGAGCGGAATTGGATGAGGAAACCAGAAGTGTGTTCACCGATACAATAACTTCTAGGTGGGTTCGCTTCAATCCAATTAATTTGTACAACGTGCAAATATCCAATGGGCGTAGTTATCTTTTAAAAGGAATTGCACCTCAAATTTTATTTTCGGTTTTCCTAACTGTCCTTACGTTGGGTGCTTTTTGGATCATGTACCGCAGCATACGGGCACAGCAACGGCTAGGGGAGTTGAAAAACGATTTTATTAGCAATATGACGCACGAACTTAAAACTCCTATCACTACTGTTGGGGTTGCCATAGAAGCCTTAAGAGACTTTAACGGTATCGAGAATCGCGAACTGACAAAGGAGTATTTAGAAATTGCGCAAAACGAACTTAACAGACTTTCTTTACTTACAGATAAAATTCTAAAAACGTCTCTCTTTGAGAGCAAAGGCGTGGATTTTCAACCCGAGCCGGTCCAACTAGATCAGGTAATTGAACAAGTTATAGCATCCCTGAAACTGGTTCTTGAAAGGAAAAAAGGAAGTATCAAATTTGAAAAAACAGGGAGTGATTTTGAGTTACGAGGAAGTTTGGTTCATTTGACAAATGTTGTTTACAATTTATTAGACAATGCACTTAAATACAGTAATGATAATCCTGTTATAAAAATTGGCCTGATCGAGACGGGAAGAGAAATAAAACTTGTGGTGGAAGATAATGGAATTGGCATTTCTTCAGAATACAAGAAACGAGTATTTGAGAAATTCTTTCGAGTTCCAGCTGGAGACGTCCATACGAACAAAGGTTATGGGCTAGGATTAAGCTACGTGGACAGTGTAGTCAAAGCGCATAAAGCAACAATAGAACTGGAGAGTGTAATTGGAAAGGGGAGCACATTTATTATTAAGTTTAAAAAGTAGTCAGAAGTCGGAAAGTCCGAAAGCTTTCCGACTTTCTGAATTTACAGACTACACATGGCAAAAACCAAAATACTCTATGTTGAAGACGAGCCTTTTTTGGGTAAGATCGTAAAAGAGAGTTTGGAGAGTCGTCAGTTTGAAGTAAACATGGTGACGGATGGTAAAGAAGTGATGGCTGTATTTGCCAATTCAAAACCGGACATTGCTGTGCTGGATGTTATGTTGCCTCACAAAGATGGGTACACACTCGCCAAGGAAATCAGACAACTCAATGCAACAATTCCTATCATATTTGTGACGGCCAAAACGCTGACAGATGATTTGATCAAAGGCTTTGAGGTGGGTGGAAATGATTATTTGCGAAAGCCATTTAGTATGGAAGAGCTAATTGTTCGCGTTAATAATCTGCTCCAACTCACACAAAAACAAACGAACGCGCCAAAAGAGGATATTATAATTGGTAAGTTTGCATTTGCGCCTCAACGCTATGAGCTTCGCAAGGACGGAAACATACGCAAGCTCTCCCATCGGGAGGCCATGTTGCTTCAAATTCTGGCGGAGAACCAGAACAACAACATTGATCGTAAAACTATTTTGATGCGGGTATGGGGTGATGACTCCTTCTTCAACTCAAGAAATCTTGATGTTTATATTACGAAACTTCGTGAGTTTTTGAGAGAAGATTCAACCATCGAGATCATAACCATTAAAGGAATTGGGTATCGATTTGTTGTGGGTTAGGTTCCTCAGCGATTATTCTTTATCTAATTGACTTTAAACGGTAACGAAACCTCTAGCTTTTCCCAAGTCAAAACGATCTCACCATCTTTTTCTGATTTTTTTTCAATCACATAGCGAAGCCGTTCTTGACTTTTAACTTCCACCTCTGGTACTACTTTCACACGCAACACATCTTCCTTTTCATCGTAGCGATCGGTAAGGTGTTGCCGCCAGTTTTTATTGATAATGATTGTCCATTCTTCCCTGCTGGGAATAGTGAAAAAGGCATATTTACCCGCTGCAATTATGTTATTTTCTATGATGATGTCCTGATTAAATTCAATACTGGTTGCTGAGTGTGCGCCAGTGACCCAAACCTTATCCAACGGAACTAGACCGCCCCAAATTATCCGTCCGCGAACAGCTCGAGGGTAGTAAGCAATTTTGATTTCGTTTTTTCCAAGTGTGGCCATCGCTTTGGCTTTGAGGCTGCTTTTTTTATCATCGGCAGCTTATTGCTCTTCAATAATTACCGATTCATCGTCAACTGCCAGCGTTGTCCAAACCGAATCTTTGGGTGACTCATTCAACGTTTTCTTAGATTGGCAGCCAGTAATAAACAACGCCCATATTGCGATAACCAAATAGTTTCTACTCATGTGCCAGGCATTTTTTTACAAAGCTGGTTAAAAAGGTCGACAGTCAAAGTCATGGGCAAACAAAAGCCAACTTTTGTTAATCCTTTTACGAGCACAGAAATTGCGTTCGCACAAAGCTATTCGAGGACAAAAATTCGGGCATCGGGCAAATGCAGATTAAAATAACCGAGGCCACCCTTCACATTGCTAGTGAAATTCAAGGGCTCAGAGGCAAACGCACTGAAATTGTAGCGCCTGTCGTTGCGCATCTTCAAAAAGCCGTAATACTCTTCGCTAATATTCGACAGAAATACGGCAACCGTATCGCCTGCGGAAAATCTTCTGAACAACACCCTGAATTCTTCTTTGATAATTTTCCCATCGTTGATACTGTCTCGAACGAGTCGTGTGTACAATCTTGGATTCAGATATGAAGTGATCTCATTTTCTTGTGAATATTTTTGCACGTTGATCATGTACCAATTCGGCCCCGTTGGGTCTTGCAGACTGTAATCTATTAACGCTGCCGAATCGTAAGCTGAAGTGTACAAATTTGCTTGAACGCTTTGAAAAGGCACTTGTGGTTTCAGTTGCGCTACGGCTGAAACTTCGCCCAGTTCTTTTGTTTTAACGTTCAGCGTATAATCTCTGTTGGCCTGAAGATCCAAACTGATGTTACCGTAAAGTCCGTTTCCCAAATCGGGTAAAGAATCAACCCGGCCATCGCGCGACAGCCAAACCTTGGCACTGTCTAAGGTAATTTGCGAAAGCAATGCTTGCGGGTCGCTTCCTCGCCCAGCATCCAATGCTCCCACGCTACGAGTAATTAACACGACCAATGCACCACCAGGTACAATTTGAGTAGAGACAACGATCTTTGGTTTTAACTGAGCAATATCATCAACAGCTAACGGATCAGGGATACAGCTACTGGCCAATCCAGCAGTCAAGGTGAAAACAAAAAGACGAAATAACTTTTCCATTGGTTTAAAATTTAAATCCATAACTCAAAAAAGGTAATAGTCCAAAAAGCCCGGGCTGTTGATAGCGAAATGAGCCATCACCATTTGCCATAATAAAAACACCGATCGGTGCGGCTCGATTGTAGACGTTGTACACTCCGGCAAACCATTCGCCTTGAAACTTTTTATCTGGCTTGGGTCGAAATTTTATGCCAAGATCTAACCGATGTGTGTCTGCTAGCTTCACAGAGTTGATCGGTGCATAAACCGGAATCAAATCAACACCGACCAAAGTAGGTGATGGCACTGCATACTGACCAATAATCGGAGTGAATTGTGAACCTGAAATAAACTCGAACACAGTAGAGACCGACCACTTTCTGGAAAGCTGATAGTTCATTACTAAGGCTGCATTGTGCCTCCTATCATACCGAGCCAAAAACCACTGACCGTTATTGACCGCATCGTATTGTCGTTCGGCTTTCGACCATGTATAGCTGATCCACCCGGTTAGTTTTCCGGCTTCTTTTTTTAAGAGAAACTCCAATCCATATCCCCGCCCTTGCCCTTGCACCAGTTGACTTTCAAAATTTACATTTAGCAAAAGACTCGCGCCTTCGCGATAGCCGATGAGTTGATTCATCCATTTATAGTAACCTTCCACACTAACGTATAAGTTTTGACGTGGCAATGTCCGTTGGATTCCCAACGCAATTTGATCGGCTGTTTGCGGTTTTACATTTCGGGTAACGGGATACCAAATATCTGTTGGAAACGCCACCGCAGCGCTTGACACCCGATGCAAATATTGAGACATGCGAGAGTAGCTAAACTTAATGGCCGTAATCGAATCCAAAGAATACCTGAACGAAATTCTTGGCTCGGGATTGTAGTAAAAAGTCTGGTCGACATAGGCAGAAGAAATTCTTAGACCAGCACTGTAGCGCAGTTTAGGAAGTAGTAGTCCGTCAGCTTGAAGAAAGGCGCTTGTTTCATAAGAAGTTTGAGGAATAGTTGCACTTGTCTTGAGTAATTCTGAAATTTCACCACTGGTATTAATTCTATTGGGGGCCACTTGATGTTGGATGAGTTCGATACCTGTTTTGAATGAGATATTCTTTTTTACGGAATCAGAAGACAAAACCCACTTACCTCCTATGTCTTCAATACTTGAGTTGACCGACAATTTGTTTTCTAAATAAGTATTTTGGATCGAATACCTAAACGCGGTTCTATAAATAGAAAAAGACGAACTAAAATTTTTGTAGAAGCGATCCCAGCGAAGTGTTTGGGAGGAATTGCCTAACACAAATTCGTTGGAAATATTTCGATTGCGTAAAGATGCGCGCGAGAGATTGGCAAAACTCAGTACATCGTTGCCCTCATAAAAAGTAATCTCCAGGCGACTGTTCGCCCGTGGGCGATACATAATTTTGGCATTGAAATCGTAGAAATAGTAAGGTAACTCTTGGCCCGCTGCTCTGACCACTTGATCGACATACGTCCTTCTTCCGGCCGCCCAAACGGACAGTTTATCTTTTACAAGCGGTTGTTCGATCATCAATCGGGTGGCGAGCAACCCTATGTTTCCCTTAACTTTTGTTTGGGTTGGGGAGCTGTTTTTCGAACTTACATCTAAGATCGAAGACAACCTACCTCCATACTCTGAAGGAAATGCGCCACTGATCGATTCTACTTTATCTAAAATATCTGGATTGAAAACGGAAAGAAAGCCAAACAAGTGGCCTGTATTGTAAACCGGAGCGCCATCGAGCAAAACTAAATTTTGATCGGCAGCTCCACCACGAACAAACAAATCGGTTGTGCCATCTGCTCCTTTAGTAACGCCCGGCATTAGTTGCAACGTTTTTATTAAATCGGCCTCCCCACCTAACACTGGGATGCTGCTGATTTCTTTTCCACTCAGTGTATTGGTGCTCATTCGGGTGGTTTCAAATTGATCCGATTGGAATGTGCGGTCGGCTGTGATTATGACTTCACTTAACTCTTCCTCCTTATTTTCAAGCTGAAAAAAAATGGTGGTATCTGATTTGACATAAATAGTACGTGATAGTTTTTTAAAACCAGTATAGGAGATTTCAATCCGAGTTTCACCTGAAGGCACGGAGAGAGCAAAATCGCCTTCTAGCCCAGACGCTACCGATTTCTTTTTGGGTATCCAAACTTGTATGTGAGCCGAAGACAGGGCTGCCCCGGTGGTGTCACCAACAAATCCCTTGAGCTGAAACGTTTGTGCGTTGGCTACAATTGGAAAAGCAACAATTAGAATCAAACCCCATGCTCTCATAAAAAATCTGAAAATTTGTTTCGATCGTAAAACTACCTCGTTAACGGAATAAACACGTCACTTGTATTCCAAGATTGGGTGAAAAGATGATTTCTTAACTTAGATCAATCAAAAACCTGAACAAGTGAGCGGCAACGTTTTTGTTACATATAGCAAAACCATGATTTTGCCTAAATTCAAGTAGGTAGGTTTTCAGTAAAAAAATGTCCAGAGCCAAAAATAACATGAACCAGATTGAGCAAAATTACCATAAACTCGTGTTTTCCCAGAGTCAAAAAATAAATTGAACTGGAAAGGTAGGTATACTAATATTTTTGGTGATCTGTTTTTAACTCACCGTTAATATCACCACCAAGAACCACAAATGCCAAATTTGATTTGATTAATGCCTGCAAGGCTATAGATTTCAGCGCTATCAATTTCAGAAAATGATCGGACTCGCAAGGCTTCATTCAGATACTCAAAGCTTAACCGATTATCATTCAGCTCTCTCATATCTTTTACTTTTCGCTTAATGTGGTTAGGCCGTGTCTCATTATTTTCTGTAATGAATTTGCTTGTTAATGGTAATCTCAGCAATAATCTTTTGCTACAGCCGATTACCCGGTTCATCAAAAAGGTACTAATTCTGGCTTTACTTCTTTTAGCTATTTTTGGCATCAGTTTGCGGAAACTTGATTTCAACCTTTGTCCCTACGCCTGACTTACTGGTGAGATAAATAGTTCCTTCTAACGCCTCTACATGGCATTTTACTAGATAAAGCCCAATTCCTTTTCCGCTATTTGTGGTGTTAAATCTTTGAAACGGTTCAAACAATTTATCGACTTGTTTTTCCGAATCAAATCCGAGACCATTGTCAGATACAATTAACCTATAATCGCTCTGGAGTTCAAGAAACTCAATTGTTATCTGTGGTGTTGGCGTTGGGGCTCGATATTTAATGGCATTCTCCAATAAGTTAGTTAAGATACTTTCGAAGAAGGGCAGTATGGTAGTAAAGGTTGTGACATTGGTTTCAACTTTTATGATAATTCCAGCGGCTTCTATCTCGTTTGCAAACCTGTTTTTTATCTTGTCCAACAATTCATTGAAATCAACTACCACTTTTTCTGCGTGTGTGTCGTTTTGGACGTAAAGTATTCTATTTAAGTCGCTTAAAGTCTCATCAAGCCCCATGGTAGCCTCCACAGTTCGATCCAGAACCGTTAAATTGATTGGATCTGTTAAATCATTCCTGTTGAAAATATTTGCTAAACCCATTATCCGCGCAACGGGTGATCGTAGGTTGTGCGCTACTATAAAACTGAACTGTCGAAGCTTGTGAAATTGCTTTTTCAGCTCATCATGACTTCTGGCTAATTCAACTGTCCGCTCAGTCACCGTCAATTCAAGAACACGGTTATGATTTTCAATAGTGTCTCTTTGAGCCACTATCTCTTCTTGCTGCACAATCAACTCTTCGTTTTGCGTAGCAATTTCCTCCGTCCTGTCTTGAACGGCTGCTTCGAGCTCAAGATTTTTCGCCTTGAGTCTTCTGATGTTTAATTGGACGCCAAGAACTATGCTGATAAAGATAGCAAAAACGTAACCGGCATAAGCCCACCAAGTTCTATACCAGGGGGGCGTAACGAAGAATGAGAAACTAATGCTTTCCTTACCAACACTATTAGCTATTGGATTCATAGCTCTTACCTTAAAGGTATATCTGCCCTCATAAAGATTGTTATATGTTGCAGTGGTATTGTTACCCCATGCACTCCATTCCTTGTCTTCACCTTCCAAAATATATTGATAGCTTACTCCTTGATTAGCGGAGATACCAGATACTTTGAATTCGAAAAAAAGTTGATTATGAGCGTACGGAAGTGTTAAACCAATGGGAAGGGAATTAAAGGGAGAAATCTGGTCAAATCTAACGCCCAGCATCTTTTTTTGAAGCGCTTGTCGTTCTAAACTTGTTAGCGATCTTCCATAACAAATCTTTTCCTGAAAAGAACGGGTAATTGAATCCGTAGCAACATCTGGCAATAGGGAATACCAACTCAAATTTTCCGCGGAGGGTGTTACGCGTTCTAGGTCCACTTTGGGTTGGGTGTTGGTGCTCCTCACTGAGTTAAGATCGAAGCGTACCAAGCCCGAATTGTGAGTTGCAGCCCAGATTGACTCACTTTGATCTACCATTAACGCATTCGCCCCCACCCCAGAAATAGCACCAATTTGATAGCCGGAGGTAAAACTGAATTCTTGAAATCTGGGATTGTATCCATTCAGTTCCTTGTTTAATAATTGATTGGAGGCCGGTAAAGTATGCAAGCTATTCGTGTTTGATATGAAGTTGAAAAGAACAAAAAGTCCTGAGTTGGTGCCCAGTACCAATTCACCATTTGCAGTGAATACCAGCTCGTGAATAACGTTGGCACCCCACTTTTTACCTAAAGAAAAATTAAGGAAAGTTTTTCCATCATAACGGCTTATACCCTGATCAGTGCCAATCCATAAACTGCCTTGATCATCTGATACAATGCTAAGAATCTTTTTACTGGGCAGTCCTTGTGCATCTGTGTAGGTGATGAATTTTTCTCCTTCGAGAAAACTCAATCCGCCACCATTTGTTCCCACCCATAAAGTTCCATTGGTGTCTTCCGTTATGCAATTCACTTCTCTCTTTGGTAGACCAGATTTAGCAAAAAAGTTTTTTACATTTTTTCCGTCATATTGACTTAAACCAGACTCGTTATAACTTATCCATAGATTGCCATTCTTGTCTTCGTAAGTTGCCCAAATATCATTAGCAATTAATCCGTCTTTTTTATTTATAGTCTTAAACGTTTTTCCGTTAAATTTGCAAAGCCCTCCATCTATTGTACCTACCCATAATGCATCATCACGACTTTTGGTAAGTGTTAAAATCATTTCTGACGGAAGGCCGTCAGTTCGATCAAATTTTTTGAAAGATTCACCATCGTACTTAACTAAACCGTCCTCTGTGCCAATCCACAAAATATCTGCTTTTTTGTTTTCGGCTATCGTCCTCACTTTACCAAGGGCTGGTAAATCTAAGCTAGAAAAACTTGTGGTTACCAAAGAAGATAGTAGGCTTACCCCCCCACCATTATAATACGTTATCCATAAGTTACCGTCATTATCTACTGATATACTTGCTAAGTCTTTAGACGGAAGCCCGTTTGATGTCGTATATGTTATGAAATGAGAATTAACATATCGGGTTAAGCCACCAGAGGAAGCAAGCCAAAGATTTCCATCGTGGTCCTGAGCAATCGACCATATGTTGTTATTAGGTAGTCCATCTTTTTGAGTAAAAGTTCTAAATGCGCTGCGCCCGTCAAACTGGGTTACACCTCCTTCGTATCCACCTATCCATAAATTACCTGCACCGTCTTCAAATAGTGAAGTTATCTCATTCGTTTCAAGCCCCTGTTCTTTGGTAAAGTTGGTAAATGACTTGCCGTCAAACCTACTCAAACCGCCAGATGCGCCAAACCAAATATTTCCTTTTCGATCGACTATAGATGCATTTATAGGGCGATGGGCTAGCCAATTAGTTGAATCGAGATTCGTAAACTGCCCACCATCGAATCGAGTTACTCCGTTAAGTGTTCCAAACCAAAGACTACCATTTTTGTCTTCGGAGATGGATCTAACTGTATTAAATTCTAGCCCTTCATTTTGAAAAAAAGTTGTGATTTTTTTTCCATCATAACGATTTATTCCGTCATATGTCCCAAACCAGAAATTTCCATTTCGATCTTCAAAAATTGAAGTAACAACATCATTCGTCAGACCATGCTGGGCGTTGATACAAATGAATTCTGTGCCATCATAGCGACAGACCCCCGCCCCCGTGGTTCCCAACCAAAGGTTACCCTTTCTATCAATATAGCTGCATTCAAAAGCATTGAGGGGAAGACCATCTTTGGTCGAAAAATTCTTGAAAAAGGCGTGACCCGTTGCATAAGTAATTGTATTGGATTTAACCTTCGGAAAAATGACATTCGTCTGCGCGTAACAGAGAGGCACTATACCTAAAAGCAAAAAAAATAATTTAACTACCTTACTACTTTTAGCTTTCATTTAGTAAACGCAGATGGCGATGTTCGGAATTGTCAAATTTAAAGAGTCAATAGAACATCTACAAAGAGTAGAATACTAAAAAATATGTATTACTTTCATTCAAAAAGGCAAAGCCTCTAGTTTTCCATTAGCACACCGCCATCTTGCTGGGGCAACATTCGTTGAGTGCACTATGCAAGTTTTAATATTTATTATCTTTGAAGTGGTTCTTATCAAGATCTGTTTTGTTGCAAAAAGTTGCCCTTTATGGCAAGATAGTAAATGACGGATATAAAATGAATCCTTTTATAAACTTAATATCTCAGTTTGTTCAACTTCCAGAGAGGGATAGGCAAATTTTAGAAAATGAATTAAAATTTAATACGTACAAGGTTGGCGACAAGATTTTGCAACAAGGAAGTATTTGTAAAAATATTATCTTTATTGTTGGTGGAAAAGCAAGGTCGTTCTTTGTTAATCATGAAGGACAAGAATTTACATGGAATTTTCATTTTAATGACGCTGACTCAAAATTTGAGAACTACTTTTTATTAGATTACAATAGCTTTCTATCCCAAACGTCTACCTATCTTACTTTTGAAGTAATTGATGACATAAAGGTAATTTCTCTAAATTTTGATGATATGCAAAAAGTAATCACTAATTCTGCGGTTCTTCAAAATGTTTTAAGTGTTATGTCATCAATTGCTTATCAAAGTGTACATAAAAGAGCTTTTTCATTACTCACACAAAATGCAAAAGAAAGGTATTTACATCTGATTAAGGACGAACCCTATTTACTAAATAAATTTCAGCATTATCTCATTGCGTCTTATTTGGGTGTAGCCCCTCAAAGCCTCAGCAGGCTCCGAAAAGAAATAATTAGGTCATAAAAATTCATTTATTCACAAATGTGAATGAATAGCGCTTTTCTGCGCCTCATCTTTGCATCACAATTAAAAAAAATCAAAAGATGAAAGTAGTTAAATTAACATCAACGCTAATTGGGCTCATTTTAGCCTTTGGAGTTTACGGACAGCAGGACGTAAGTACTAAAAAGCTCTCGGTAAAAATTTCAAACATCCAAAACAAGGGTAAAACACTTTATGTTGGGATTTACAGAGCTGGGGACGAATTTCCTGAATTTAATAGGTTTTGGAAAAACACTAAAGTTACAACAACAAGCAATGAAATGACTGTTGAGTTTGAGGTTCCATACGGTGAATATGCCGTGGCTATTTCACATGACCTAAACGGGAATGAAAAACTTGATAAGAATTTTGTTGGCTATCCTAAAGAGCCTTTTGGATTTTCAAACAACTTTAAGCCAAAATTTTCAAGTCCAAAATTTTCTGACTGTAAGTTCTCGTTTACGCAACAAAGTAATTCATTAACCATTAAACTCATTGACTAATTATGAAAGAAGTAGCAATCATAACAGGTGCATCGGGTGGAATTGGTTACGAGATAGCCTTATTATTTGCCCAGCAAAAAATCGATATTTTAATGGTGGCAAGAAACAAGCAGAAATTGGAGCAAATTAAAATATCAGTAGAGAATAAGTATGGCATTAATGTTTATACTGTGGCAACAGATTTATCTGTGAGGGATGGGTTTGTAGACATTAACAACTGCGTAAATACTAATAAACTTACTGTCACCTATTTAGTAAATAATGCAGGCTTTGGCGACTATGGCTTTTTTACTGAACGCAGTATGGAAAAGTACTCTGAAATGTTAGGTCTTAATATTATTAGCTTGACCGAGTTAACTTATTTTTATGCTAAACAAATGATTAAAAATGGTAAAGGCAGAATTTTGAACGTAGCTTCTACTGCTGGCATACAGCCTGACCCTTATTTTGCGGTATACGGTGCTTCAAAAGCGTATGTGATTAGCCTGACAGAGGCGATACATAAAGAATTTGAAAAAACAGGTGTAACTGCAACCGTTTTATCCCCGGGTGCTACGAAAACAGAATTTGTGGAACGAGCCGATATGAATAATGCTAAACTATACGACCAGGGAGTAATGACTGCAAAAGAAGTTGCAAGAGTTGGTTTTAATGGTATGATGAAAGGAAAGCTCCACGTAATTCCTGGGCTTAAAAATAAAATCTTAGCGTTCTTTTCAAGCATAACCCCTTCAAGTAAAATACGTTTAGATATCGCTGCAAATGTCATGGCAACCAAGCAATTGACCTAGTAGAAGAGATTGATGACTGAGATAGTCTTTTCAGAATTTGAATTAGAGTTCAATGGTAGGATTGTCCTTTTGGGAAGGTTGTAGTTCTTTTTTCACCTTTATTGCATTGTGCGGTGTGAAGATACCAATTACCTTAAGCAAGTGTTTAAAGCTAGTGGCAATTTCAGCGAACAGACCACTGAATACACAACGAATACTAAAATGAAGCAACTGAAAACATTTGCACGACACTTTCTTTTAGGTAATTGGAAAGGCGAGGGGAGTGGGCAATTCCCGACTATATCATCTTTTAACTATGCGGCAACTTTGATTTTCAATTTATCCCAGAATTGTCATTAGGATTGACAATTTCGCCCTCAGGGCCGATGAATCCTTTTGCTTTTGTGCTTAGTTATGCCAACCCATCGACCGCAAGTTATAATGCATTTCTTTTCTCTAAAACTCATATTGGCATTTAGTATAAATTGGATAAACTTAAGTTAAAAGAAAATAATTACCTGAAGTATTTTGGATTTGCTTTAGCAACAATTTTTATTTTCATATTGAGAGAGCTTTCAAATGGATTGAATTTGCTAAAAACAGGAGTGTTGAAACACATGATGATAAAATTATTTTGATAGTTGGAGTAATTACTTCAGTGGCTATTTATAAAGTTATTAAATTCGGTCTTGGCAGTCGAACTTTCGAATAGAGTGCCGTGTTCACCACCAGTAATTTCAACAAACAGTCTGTTCTGACAACTTCTGCAACTTAGTACATCTTGTTTAAAAGTTGGCCACAAGTACATTTGAATAGGAGCGTCATTTAACCCTTGAACAAACAAAATGTCAGATTTGAAACCACTTGTGAAATTAAGTAAAGATCTTTGAAGGTAGGCATCGGGGTTGCTTGTTGTCGTTCCATACACATTTTTCAGTTTGGTACATACAGCACCTGATTGAACTTGTCCATTTTCCTCTAATTGACATCTATAAACAAGGTTTAATGGTCCTGGAGCATTTGCAATTACGCCATTTGTTTGATGCATTGTATTAAGTCTTGTTACCATGTATCCTCCTTGGGAGTGTCCGCCCAAGAATACCTTTTTTACTGTTATTCCTAATTCTTGACTTGCTTTATTTTTCAACCATAACAAGGCAGCTTCGCCTTGAACAATATTGTCGCCTAATAAAACATTTTCTTGGGGATATGCTACACTTACAATCATCATATCATTTCTATTTAAAATACCCTTGAATTTGTCAAGTGTAGTATTGGCGTTAGTCATTATGCTATTGTCATACATAACTGTGCCGTGAAATACCAACAAGACATCAACTTCATTTAATGCAGGTTTGTCAATTACAACATCAACATTGGTTCTGTTATAAGTGATAGATTTTGTTATTCTATAAGCAGTTGGAGTAGGCTGTTCTGTCGTGTTGTCTTCGACACACGAGAAAAAAAACAATGTCAACAATGTCGGCAATCTCATAAAACCAAATTTGTAAATATTCTATTGGACTGTTCTCATCTAAAATGGTTTAAAGGTAAAGTTAATAATTGCGAAACTTTCCTAAACTCGGTAGGAATGCAGGGAAATCGCTTTTAACATTTTAGCACCAAACTTCTGTAATCATCATCCAATGCAGCGGTCAACCGTTTTGATCGTTTGGACATTTTGGTGGATTTCTCTTTGTCCAACAAAGCCAAGGCCATCTTGTTGACAATCGA
>JAJTGQ010000176.1 GCA_021299455.1 Flammeovirgaceae bacterium
ATTTATTGATCGCGGATCATCGGACCTAAAATCGTACTATCTATCGGGCGGATATTATGGAAAGAAAACATTGCTCAAAGCGATCGTTTTTGGTGGACGCGAAATCACTTACCAAAGTTGGTACGGGGTACCAGAGTCGCGTTTAAAAAATGATGTGGCTGGGATGCTCGAGACAGCCGCAACGGAGGGATGGAATGCTGATCAAACCCAAAACCTGCTCAATAGTAATAGTCGTACGTTTAACCTTTACACTTATCCCAATCAAGTCGACAACTACCGACAAGATCACTATCAGTTTCACTTTTCACATCGCGCTTCGGAACACCTTACTGCGAACGCAGCTGTCCATTACACAAGGGGCCAAGGTTTCTACGAAGAGTTTCGGCTCGATGAGGCCTATAGCAGATATGGGCTGGGAAATGTCATGATCGGTTCGGAAGTTTTTACCTCTTCTGATTTAGTTAGAAGACGATGGCTCGACAATCATTTCTACGGTCTCACGTGGTCTTTGAACTATGAAAAGTCTAAGCTCAACTCAGTCATTGGCGGTGGATGGAATAGGTATGATGGCGATCATTTTGGGGAGGTTATATGGTCAGCTTTGCCAATGGGAATACCGAAAGATTATCGATACTATTTCAACAATGGCAAGAAAACTGATTTTAACATCTTTTGGAAAACGAACCATGGCTTAACAGAAAAACTAAGCGCATTTATTGATCTGCAATACAGACGAATAGACTACGAAGCAGCCGGTCGCGAAAACCGTCAGTTCAATTTCAATATTGATGCAAACTTTAATTTTTTCAATCCAAAAATAGGTTTGACCTATTCGCTAAATAGCCAACAGAATTTTTATGCATCCTACGCCATTGCCAATCGTGAACCCGTACGGGATGATTTTGTCGATGGTGCTACTACACGGGCTCCTGTGCACGAACGTTTGGGAAATCTAGAGGTAGGATGGCGCAAAAAAACAGACCGCTATGCATTCAATGTAAACTACTACCTGATGAACTACACCAATCAGCTCGTGCTGACAGGTGCGGTCAATGATGTGGGCGCGTCCATCCGCACAAATGTGCCAGAAAGTTATCGGATGGGAATTGAACTAGATGGAACCATTAAACTTAGCAAGAGATTGAGTTGGAATGCCAACCTAACTCTAAGCCGTAACAAGATAAAGAAGTTTACAGAAGTACTTTATGACTACGGGCAAAATTTTGACGAGTACAATGAGGTGACCAATGTGCATGTTGATACCGATATTTCATTTTCCCCATCTGTCATTGCCGGGTCGGTTTTTAGCGTAGTGCCAGTAAAAGGAATAGAAGTTTCGTGGCTTTCCAAATACGTAGGCGATCAGTTTCTAGACAATACATCAAATGCTAAACGACAAATTGATTCTTATTTTGTAAATGATCTGCGAGTCAGCTATTCAGTAAAACCAAGTTTTATGCGCGAGCTGTCTGTGAGCCTGCTGATAAACAACATCTTCGATGAAAGTTACGAGTCTAATGGATTTACGTATGGCTACTTTGGCGGTCTTTCAAACGCCTACCGCCAAAATTTCTATTACCCACAAGCGGGCCGAAATTACTTGCTAATGCTGGCACTTCGATTTTAGCTGGACGGCTCTTTTCGAATAACAAAGGCGTGCAATAAGAGTGATTTAATAGTACTTTTGTAGATGCAATTGATCTTGGCTCTTTTCAGGCTGACCCGTTTCTGGAACCTTGCGATTATTGCGTTTGCCCAATACTTCACTGCGTATTTTTTGTTTCAACAGCGGCTTCTCGTCTTCACGGACTTCTGGCTCTTTCTCATCGTGGCATCTACCGTTATGATTGCCGCTGCGGGTTATATTATTAACGATTACTACGATATCAAAATAGACCTCATCAACAAGCCCGATCGCGTGGTGATCGGCAAAACCATTACGCGCAGGTACGCCATTTTTTTTCATACCGTCATCTCTGTTACAGGAGTTGGCATGGGTCTATTGATCAATTGGAAGGTGGGTGCTGTAAATTTTGTTAGCGTCTTTTTACTTTGGCTCTATTCTAACAATTTAAAGAGACTACCTTTAATCGGCAATCTTGTCGTTTCGCTCCTGGCTGGCTTGTCCATTTTTCTATTGAGTTTTCTTTACGAACAATATCTTCCCTTGGTGATGACGTATTCGCTTTTTGCTTTCTTCATGACATTGATTCGCG
Organism: Flammeovirgaceae bacterium; assembly: GCA_021299455.1. Classification (GTDB taxonomy): domain Bacteria; phylum Bacteroidota; class Bacteroidia; order Cytophagales; family Cyclobacteriaceae; genus ELB16-189. The sequence goes on from JAJTGQ010000176.1 coordinate 2,217, forward strand.
AGATTGTGAAAGATATGGAAGATATGAAGGGTGATACCACATTTGGATGTAGAACGTTGCCCATCGTGTGGGGTATTCGGAAGACAAAATCATTTTTGTATGGGACCATTCTGGTTTTTTCCTTTTTAGTGCTTTGGCTCGACTACCAGCAGTTGAAGATATCGTGGATCTATTTTATCCCGTTGCTATTTGTCCCCATGTCTATTTTGTTCTATCGATTGTTAAAGGCCGATACAAAGAAAGAATTCTATCAACTAAGTCAGCTTTGCAAAATCATCATGCTACTGGGCATTTGCAGTATGATTTTCGTCTAGTCTATGATAAATTCTCGTATTTGTATTTTCGCTTCAGGAAATGGCACAAACGCAGAAGCCATCTTCAAACACTTTGAGAACCATCCTACCATTCAAGTCACCCTCGTGCTTTCTAACAATCCAAATGCAGCGGTCTTAGAACGAGCAAAAAAATTTGGCATCGAAAGCGGTGTCTTTACAAAGTCTGAATTTAGTGAGAGTGACGATGTCGTAAAACGCCTACTGGCTCATCAGATCACCCACATCGTGTTGGCAGGTTTTCTTTGGCTAATCCCAAAGAATTTAATTGCTGCCTATTCCGGAAAAATGATCAACATTCATCCCGCCTTGTTGCCCAAATTTGGGGGAAAAGGCATGTATGGAATGAGAGTTCATGAAGCGGTAAAACAGGCAGGCGAAACCGAGACGGGCATTACCATCCACGAGGTAAACGAGCAATACGATAAAGGGAGAATTGTTTTCCAAACGTCCTGTGTCGTTCTTTCATCTGATACTTCTGAACAAATTGCCAGTAAAATCCATACTTTAGAACATAAACATTACCCTCGCGTGATTGAGCAATGGGTAAAGGCTAGTACCAATCCCTAAACGCTTACTTATGAAAAATCTTACCGTTCCCTTCCTGGCTATTCTAATCGCGTTGGCTTTTTCCGCTTGTCAACCGACAGCCAAACTTTCAGAAGATAAGATTGAGTCGACTAGTGGAGAATATACCGCCCCCTACTTTGAAGACACTGCACGAGTTAGTAAAATTATCAGGTACACGTCTGTCGTAGATTCGATTTTCGCGAGGTCTGCGAAGCTCAATCATAACCCGGCTATCGCATACGGAATTGTGGTAGACAATAAATTGGTTTACGCCAACAGTGTGGGTTATTCCAATATTGAAAAGAAAATCCCAGCAACCAGTAAAACACGCTTCCGGATTGCCTCGATGACAAAGAGCTTTACAGCCATGGCAATTCTTAAACTACGAGATGCCGGAAAGCTGCAATTGTCTGACGCGGCCTCACTGTATATCCCAGAAATGAAAAGCTTAAAATATCCGACTACAGACGCGTTACCAATTTCAATTTTCAACCTGCTCACGATGTCTGCTGGTTTCCCTGAGGATAATCCGTGGGGCGATCGTCAGCTAGCTGACACGGACGAAGACTTGCTTCGTCTAATGAAAGAGGGCGTATCTTTTTCCAATACGCCCGGAGCGGAATTTGAATACAGTAATTTAGGTTATGCGCTGTTAGGAAAAATTATTGCGAATGTATCCGGCAAGAGTTATCAGCAATACGTAACAGAAAATATTCTGCTGCCACTAAACATGAATGATTGCGGTTATGAATATACAACGATGCCTGCCGATCAGGTCGCTGTTGGTTATCGGTGGGAAGATCAGCAATGGAAGCCCGAAGAATTACTAAAAGACGGATCGTATGCGTCCATGGGCGGAATGATTTGCACCATTGAAGATTTTGCGAAGTACATGAGCTTCCTTTTGTCAGTAACACCTTCAACAAACCAAGAAGAAGTGGGGCCGGTAAAAAGAAGTAGCGCGCGCGAAATGCAACAGCCTTGGAAGTTCACCGTTCTGGCACCCAAGCGAAAAGCTCGCAATGGCGAGCCATGTCCGGCAACGGGAAGCTATGGGTTCGGTCTTGGCTGGCGAATAGATTGCAGTGGAAGAATAACAGTTTCGCATAGCGGTGGGTTGCCAGGTTTTGGCAGTGTGCATCAGCTGTTTCCTGATCTAGGATTTGGCGTTGTGGCCTTTAGCAACCTCACCTATGCTAGTATGGGAGTCCCTGTGTCGCAAGTAGTAGACACACTCATTGTACTTGCCGATTTAAAAAAGCGGGTAATTCCGGTGTCTCCTACTTTAAAAAGAATGCAAGAAGATTTGATGAAAGTCTTACCAAATTGGGAAAGTCAATACGATCATCTCTTTGCCGAGAACTTCTTTCCGGATAAATCAAAAGACCGCTGGCAAAAAGAGACTGCGGATCTGTTTGCCAACATTGGTGCAATCAAAAATGTATCGACAATGCGGCCTGAAAATCTTCTGCGGGGCACGTTTACCATAACCGGAGAGAAAGGTGAGCTAAATGTTTTCTTTACGCTGACACCCGAAACGAAACCGAAGATTCAAGAGTTGGACGTATTTGTTAAAGAGTAACGGTTGCCGACTAAACGCTATAGAGCTACCTCCAACCGAAACCCAACTCCGTGATAGTTTACGATTTCTACCTTTGGATCATCCTTTAAATACTTGCGCAGTTTTGAAATAAAGACATCTAAGCTGCGCCCCATAAAGTAGTCATCGTCTCCCCAAACGGTAGTTAAAATTTCTTCGCGCTTCAACACACGGTCTTTGTTTGAACAAAGCAGCTTTAACACTTCAGCTTCTTTCTGTGTGAGTGTTTTGTTTCCCGTAGTATGATGTAAAGAAAAATTCTTGCAGTCAAAATTGAAATCGCCAATCGAGTAGGAAGCTTCATCCACAGAGTGACTGCCCGCGCCCGTTCTTCGCAAGAAAACCTCGATGCGTAAACAGAGCTCTTCCATACTAAACGGTTTAATCAGGTAATCATCACCACCCGAATTAAAGCCGATAATTTTGTCTTCGAGCATGGACTTCGCTGTGACAAACAAAATGGGGATTTGTTTATTTTTTGACCGAATGGATTGTGCCAGCGTAAAACCATCTTTCTTAGGCATCATCACATCGAGAATACACAAATCAAATGAACGCGATTGAAATTCAAGATCGCCCTCCTCTCCATTAGTGCACAGCGTGACTTGATACCCCTTGTGAATCAGACTGTCCTTGATTACAAACCCAAGACTAGGGTCATCTTCAACTAGTAATATATTTGCACCCATCTGGCTCTTTCAATTACACTGGCAACACAATTGTAAATATACTTCCTTTACCGGGCGTGCTTTGAACGGAAATTCTTCCCTTGTGCGCTTCCACAATTAGTTTCACATAGTTGAGCCCTAATCCAAATCCCTTTACATCATGAAGGTTTCCTGTAGGCACCCGGTAAAACCGAGCGAAAATCTTTTTCTGATTTTCGGAACTGATGCCAATGCCGTTGTCGCTTATCTCAATTTGAATAGATGCCTGGCTGTTAGATGTAGTAATAGCTATTCTAGGTTCTTTTTCACAATACTTAATGGCATTGTCCAATAGGTTGCCTATCACGTTTGTAAAATGAAGTTTATCGGCCAAAATATGGCTGTTAGTTGCATTCAATGCAAGTCCAACCTCTCCCCTCTTTGATGAGAGCGCTACTTTGTGATTGTCTACGGCTTCTTTAATAAGTTCATGGATATCCTGTTGTTCCTTTTTTAAACCAACATCTGCTTTTTCTGTCTGGGCCATTTGCAGAACGCGTTCCACTTGTTGCTTCAACCGCTGACTTTCATTTTCAATAATCGTAGCATAGTTCAACAACCGTTCCGGGTTTTTTGCAATGGATGGATCCTTCAATACCTCAGAGGATATAGCGATGGTGGCCAATGGCGTTTTAAACTCATGGGTCATGTTGTTGATAAAATCGTTTTGAACTTCCGACAGTCGCCTTTGCTTAAGAATCACAAACAGCGTGTACACAAAAAAGAAAATAACAACTAACATTACTACGGAAGAAAATCCCCAAATGCCCATTTGGCTGATCAGGTTGGCTTCGATCTGTGGAAACCGAACGCCAAAATAATAACCGTCCATTTCCAAGGAAGGCAGTTCACTCAAGCTAACCGGTATTTTATTTTTTGTGGGCGAAATGTAATTGCCACCCGCCATACATTGCTTCGAACAGTCGTACACGCCAAATTGGTAGTCGGCTGTTATCTTTCGTTTGTCAAATTCATTCTTAAGCAAAAAACCTAACAAGTTCGAATCAATCGGACCATTCACTAAAACGGTAAAATAGTTACTCGACTCCTGATCCACGAGACTATTGGCTGGCATGGGCGTTTTATTGATGTCGTAGATGCGAGTGGCGACATTTTCCAATGCCAGGTTAACATCGGCATTGAACTGATTCGCTTTCAGATCAAAAGCCTTCCTTACCCAGTATATCTGCGTGGCGGTAATGCCCACTATACTTAGTGCAGCAAGTGCAATTACAATTCGAAGGGTAAGCCTGTTCACCTTACAAAGGTATTTAGTATTTAAAGCCACTTTGGTACGAAAAATGCCTTTAACAAAGCGTTAACATCTTTTAGGCCTTTTTTAACACGGAAAACCACTTTTAACAGAGATGTTTGTACAGATCAAAATAACCTTTTAAGTTTAACCTAAAATTAGACAACAACATGAGAAAATTACTTTTTTTAGCCGCATTTGCTCTGGTGACAGGCATCGGGTTCGCGCAAGAAATGACTGGAACGATCAGCAAAAATGAAGTCAATCCGGCTGTGGCCGCTTTCAATTGGGAGTCTTCTGTACATGATTTTGGAAAAATTAAGCAGGGCATCCCAGTAACACATGAGTTTAGATTCACGAACACAGGCAAAGCACCATTGATTATCGTGAACGCACAACCTTCTTGTGGTTGTACGACCCCTGACTGGACCAAAACTCCGGTAGAAGCAGGTGGCTCGGGATTTATAAAGGCAACTTTTAATGCTGGCGCTGCAGGGCCGTTTAACAAGACAGTTACCGTAACCGCTAATGTAGAAGGTGGCTTTGTGCTGCTAACTATCAAAGGAGAAGTATTGGTGGCAGAGTAAAGAGTCTCTTTTTGATAAACAAAAAAGTCAGGTGATGCCTAACTTTTTTGTTTGCTTTTTATCTACTTCATAAGTCGGTCATTTCTATCCACGGCTTAACGACAGTGCCACTAGTTCTTTTGTACGCTTGTTTCCCTCCGTAGAGTAAAATTGTATTAACAGCGCTTTTGTTCAACGCAGAAAAATACTCTAGCCCTTTAAAAAAATCTTGCGACACGGTTTCACCTGCTTTCAACTCCAGGGCTGTAATCTTGCTAGAATTATCCAAGATTATGTCCACCTCATTACCCATCTTATCACGCCAATAAAAAAGATTATCCGCAGCTCCTGAATTAAATCTCCTTTTTAAGAGTTCGGCCAAAACAAAATTCTCAAACAAGGCACCTTTGGCAGAATGACTAATGATCTGTTTTGCCTGAACTATACCTAATAGTGAACAAGCAAGGCCAGTATCATAAAAATATAGCTTTGGTGTTTTGCTAATCTGCTTATTAAAATTGGTGTGGTAAGGCTTTAAAAAGTAGATAATGTAGCTGCTTTGCAAAACGCTTAACCATGCTGCGACTGTTTTCTGATCAATTCCACAGTCGTTGGAAAAAGAGGTTAAATTCAGAATCTGTCCTGTACGACCAGCGCATAAGCGAAGCAGTTTTGTAAATTGTGAAAGGTTAGCCACATTTTTCAATTGCCTCACGTCCCTTTCCACGTATGTGTTGATGTAATTGGAATACCAGTCTGCGGCACTGACTTTTTTGGTAAGCACTTCGGGATAACCACCGTTTAGGATATGCCATGCAAAATCCGCCCTATTTTTTTTGCTTTTTTTCAGCTCAGTCATTGATAGCGGAAGCAATTGTAGATAAGCAATTCTACCGGAAAGGGTCTGGGTTATATTTTCTTGCAACAGAAAGTTATTAGAGCCTGTAAGAATGAATAGTCCCTTCTTTTTTGTTTCATCTAATACTTGTTGAAGATATGAAAATAGATGAGGTGCTCGTTGTACTTCATCGAGTATTGCACCATTTTTAAACTGACCGAGAAACCCACGTGGATCAGTTCGGGCAAACTCCAAGGTGTCCGGGTTTTCCAAAGAGACGTATGGCTTCTGTGGAAATATTGTCTTACAAAGAGTAGTTTTTCCACTCTGTCTTGGTCCTACCACCGCGACACTGCGAAAAGTCTTGGCTAGCCTAAGCAACCTTGGCGCTGCTTCACGATCTATCATGCTGCAAGGTAAACTAATTTGGATAAATCCGGAATTAAATTCCGGATTTATCCAATATGGTTATTCTAAAAATGATGTAAAAACGCATTCCTAAGAGCAACCAAAATGCACCCGATCAAATTCATGCAAGTAACTGAGTGTTTGTAACTAAGCCACCACCTCATCAAAGGCCCTTACAAAATTCTTCATCTCATCCTGCGTGCCAATGCTCACTCGGCACCATTCTTTTCCTTGATAATCCCAGATGCGAATCAAAAAACCTTTTTCATCCAATTGAGAAAGTATCTTCTTTCCATCCTTAGGTGCAGGGAACAAAACCACATTGGTCAAGGATTTACCATAAAATATCTTCTTTTGATCCAGATAGTCTGTCAATACTTTCCGGGCAACGCTATTCTTCTCTCTCGTTAACTTCATAAAATCTTCATCCCCTATGCTAGCTTTAGCCGCGGCTAACGCTGTTTGACTAGGCGAAATGGTGTCGCCATACTGCGCTATCTTTTTCAATGTGTCGGGTTGACCCACCAAATAGCCAATGCGAAGCCCAGCCAATCCATAAATTTTTGAAAAGGTTTTTGAGACCACTACGTTCGGGTTATTTTGAACAAGTGACACCATCGATTTTTGCTGACTTGGGTCTAGAAATTCCAAATAAGCTTCATCAGCATACACCAACGTTTTCTTGGATGCCTCTTCACAAAATCCACGCACAATGGAGTCACTTACCACTGTACCCGTTGGATTATTGGGGTTGCAAGAAAACACTAATCTTGTATCGCTCTTAATAGCAGACGCCAATGCCTCATAGTTGTGTTCCAGCTTTTCATTGAGATCAACTTTATCCCACGCAGCCTTCATCTGTTGCGCGTAGTTCATCAACAAGGGGAAAGTTGGATAAGCTGATAACACCCGACCACCCTCTAATCCATATGCAATACCTGTTTGCACCAGTAGTTCACCAGAACCCGCCCCTAACAAAATATAGGAAGGATTAACTCCTTCCTTTGCTGCAATAATCTTTTTCAACTCTTCTAGCTCATTGAACGCATATCTATTCCCGCGAGACAAGCTTTCCATCACTGCCTTCTTGGCTTTCTCTGACGGGCCATAAGGGTTTTCATTCGAGTTCAGCCTGACCTTTTGAGCATCGCTGGTCTTTAGTCCAAAGAATGACCTTTCTGCCTGGCTCATGGGTGCGGCCATCAATTCTTTTGTCAATGAAGAAGTAAGCGCAATGCCAGCGGTTAGTGCCAGTGTGGATTTGAACCAGTCTCTGCGATTGAGTTGAGTTTTCATAGGTTTGGGATTGATTGTTGTTTAATGGCCTCGAATTTCAAAATTCAACTTAAGATGAATACCCCTGATGTTATTCTAATGCTACAATACACGAAATCTCCAATTTTTTCGATTTGATAACAATTTTTCGAAGATATAAAGTATTTAGGAAATTACGATACTTTTTAAATAGTGCCGAAACACAACCAAATTGGCAAACTTGTTACTTCACTTTGAGTCGTGCTGAAATACAGCGTACTTTGCAAATTAGTATTGAATCGTCTTTTCAGTTGAACACATTGATGTTTAGAATAATAGAAAAATTAATTAAGGCTGGCACAACTGAAAATATGCCGAGCTTAGAAAAAAGGGCAATAGTCTTGACCAACTCAATTGCTGTCATTGGAGCTGTCATCATATCATCGCTCCTACTCTATTCCTTAAGAAACGGCTGGTCATTTTTTGATCAAGCGTTTGGAATAACGATAGCTGTTCTGATTTCGATTCCACTACTCAACGGAAATGGCTTGCTTACCCTTGGCCGCTTTTTATTAGTCTTCACAATACCAGTTTCAAGCCTTGTACTTTCATTCTTGCCACGTATTCAGGCGCCAGAAAGTTTTGATTATTCTCAAAATCCTGCTCTTTATGCAGTATTATTAGCAACCTCAAGTATCCCCATTCTGATTTTTCAAAACCGCGATAAATATTTAATGCGGTCAGTTGTAGCACTAAACTTCGTTCTGTTTTTACTGGTTGATCCCTTTATTCATTTCTTTAGCAAAAGCCATGAATGGCCTAGTTTCGGGTTCTACGTTGCTACTAATTTGATTTTCATAGCTGCTTATTTGTTTTTATTAGGAAGCATTTTTTCTTTGAAGAACATAGTAGATTCGTTTGAAACAAAGAACCATCAACTCATCGAAGAACTTAGTGTAAAGAATACCGAACTGCAAA
>JAJTGQ010000131.1 GCA_021299455.1 Flammeovirgaceae bacterium
ACCATCTCTAGATCTGGCTTGCTCTCATCGGTGAGTTTCACTTTGCCACGCTCATTTCGGGTAATGCGGGAATAGAGTGAAATATTCTTATCAAAAAGAAATTGAAAGAAAAGCTTTGTCCATGATTGGTGTGACTTTAACGAGTCATAATAATCAGGAGCTTGTTTTTTTAAGGCAGGAAGTTTGTTCCAGGGTACTGAAGGGAAATCATGATGTTCGTTATGGTACCCCACATTGAATGCCAGCTTATTTAGCGGGCCGTAGTAACTATAAGTTTCCTGATTTTGGTCTAGCGTCAGGTAATGTTCCTGAATCCATCTCGCCCCAAGTGGGTGCAGGCCAACCGAAAAGAAAAAACTCACCAGCATAAAGATCAACGCCTTTGGTCCGAAGAACACCCAGATGGCAACATTAAAGGCAATCTGAACAACCCAATTTGTGATGATCCAACCATCCACCGGTTTAATTTCTTTCAGCCGGAATGTTCTGGCTACTTGAAAGGCGGGAAATAGAAGCAGCCAGAATGCTTTGCCCAATGTTGTATTGTTAATTAAACGAGCCTCCCAAAAGTCTGGAAGATCTGCATCTAGTTCATGGACACCCTGAAAAGAATGGTGCTTGATATGATACCGGAAAAAAGAGATAGCGCTGGGCATGGTGTGCGGTAAATTAGCAATGATCCCCGCGATATAGTTGGCAGCTTTGCTTTTGAATAAAAGATGATGAGAGCATTCGTGAATCATTACGAAGAGGGCATGATTGAAGAACGCGCCCACCACATAGGCTACTAGAATAACCATCCACCAAGGACTGTCTTTCAACAGGTAAGACATTGCTATCATTCCACCCACCAGACCAAAAATGGCAAGCAACGTCAAAGGATTTTTGCCAAAAAGCTGCTTCACTTCCGGATGATGTGAGAGAATTTCTTTGGTGCGAATGCGGTGTGGTTCTGGGCTGTTTGAGAAATGAAAATCAGTGGCGGTCATAAATTCAAAATGAGATGCAAAGGTACTTATTTATCTGTTAACATATTTGCAAACGCAATGTTTGAAAAGGTCATAAACTTTGGAGCTATCGGCATGTAGAAATAGGCTTCCATCAAGAAATCCAAAAACTAACGTTATTTTTGAAGCCCATGATACAATTTGAGGAGTTTACACTGGACAATGGTTTGCGCGTAATTGTGCATGAGGATCATACTGTACAATTGGCGGTGATGAATATTTTGTATGATGTGGGTTCTCGTGATGAGGATCCATCAAAGACAGGATTCGCCCACTTATTTGAACATTTAATGTTTGGAGGATCTGCCAATATACCCAGCTATGACGAACCTCTCCAACTCGTTGGCGGAGAAAACAATGCTTTTACCAGCACCGATATCACCAACTACTACCTAACGGTGCCTGCTGCCAACTTAGAGACCGGATTTTGGTTGGAGAGTGACCGGATGATGAGCTTGTCTTTTGATCCGAACGTTTTGGAAGTGCAACGTAAGGTGGTGATAGAGGAATTTAAACAGCGCTATTTGAATCAACCCTATGGTGATGTGTGGTTGAAGCTTCGGCCGCTGGCGTATGAAAAGCATCCCTACCAATGGGCAACAATCGGCAAAGAGATTAGCCACATTGAAAATGCAACGCTACAAGATGTAAAGACTTTTTTCTACAAGCATTATCTGCCAAACAATGCCGTGCTAGTGGTGGCCGGAAATGTGACGTTAGATCAGGTTAAAAAGTTAACCGAAAAATGGTTCGGCCTAATTCCCTCTGGTGTCAAAGAAAAACGAAATTTGTTGTTGGAGCCACCTCAAACGAAAAAGAAAGTGGAGGAGGTAGAAGCGAAAGTGCCTGCCCACGCGATCTATAAGACGTGGCACATGTGCGGCAGGTTTGACAGTGATTATTATGCAACTGATTTCTTGAGTGATATTTTAAGTAGGGGTCACTCTAGCCGATTGTATCAGACGCTCGTACAAGAACGGGAAATTTTCAGCTCCATTTCTTCTTTTGTGATGGGGACGGTAGATCCAGGCTTGTTTGTGGTGAGTGGGAGAGTGCGAGAAGGGATTGATTTAAAAGCGGCCGAAAAGGAAATTGACCAGGTTCTTCAAAAAGTAGTAAAAGAGGGCGTGACTGAGATGGAACTTGAAAAAGTAAAAAATCAGGCAGAGGCAAGTCTACAATTTGGCGAGGTAGAGGTATTAAACCGGGCAATGAATTTAGCTTTCGCTTCTCTTTCGGGTGATCCGGGTTTAGTGAATAGAGAAGCGCAATTGATGGAGCGTATTTCTGCGGCTGATTTGCAACGAGTGGCCTCTTCCATTTTGCGCGAAGAGAATGCTAGTGTATTGTATTACCACTCGATCAAATAACGATGAAGCTCCGTGTAGGTCTTGGTTTTGATGTTCATCAATTGGTAGAAGGGCGTGACTTTTGGCTAGGGGGAATAATAATTCCGTCAGCTAAAGGAGCACTTGGTCACTCCGATGCCGATGTATTGATCCACGCTATTTGCGATGCATTGCTTGGTGCTGCCAACCTCCGCGATATTGGA
>JAJTGQ010000061.1 GCA_021299455.1 Flammeovirgaceae bacterium
ATTCTTTCATCGGCACTTGCAAAATCAATGACATCAATCCCTTCGAGTGGCTCAAGAACACACTCGAAACTATACCTCAACATCCCGTCAACAAATTATACGAGTTGATACCGCGCAAGGTGTAGTTTACCGTGGGCTTACGGGGAGAGGGCGCGGCTTCGGAAGCGCACCACTGAAGAAACACAAACGTTACTGGTCAGTTTAGACCAAAATATGACGGAGGATGCCGAAAATCCAATTTAGAGTAGGCAATAAATTAAAGCAAAGCAATATGAAAAATTTCGTTTATGAAAACTGGTACAAATTGATGATTGGTTCGTCACTATTAATGGCATCATTTGGATTTATGGTGCATTCTATTTCACCTGCAATGGCGGATAGCGGCAAGGACAAATTGAATATCAAGTCAAATTACAGTTTAGTTTCTACAAATGCGGATGGATCTATCAACGTGAAATTATCGGATGAACAAATGAAAATATTGACTCCAGCAGGTGTCCAGCAAGTTGACATTGTAAGTGTGGGTGGAGATGGAAGTGGCTCATTTGCAAAGGGATTGCTTCCCGTTAAAGCATATATTGCTCAATAAATTTAGAACTATTTGAATTGCTTGCTCAATAAACAAGTAGGTAGCCAACGCACAACAGCCATTAAAGTTGAAGGTATGGGCAAACTGTAGCCGACAATACCTATTCTTACAAATAAGAATAAATGAGGTTTTTGGCTTAAAACCGCGGATTCCATCACTGTCTCCAATTTCTGAATAGAGTGGTAAAACATAATTCTCTATTTTCGACCAGTGAAAAAAGTCGCTTCAATGTCCATGTTTGCTCTAGCTTCTAACTTGCTATTTGCGCAGGGCGGGTTGGGCAGCTGGAATATATTCAGCACTAAGGCAGCTATCTCTGACCGTTGGGGCGTGTTTCTGGAAGGTCAAGTTCGTTCACTACAGTTTTACAACAACTTTCACTACCATGAATTGAAGGGAGGGGTGAGTTACGCACTCGACAAGAATTTTTCTTTCGCTGTAGCAGCCGGCAAGTACGACACCTATCAAGAGGGAGGAGACTTTGTAACACCCAAAGCTAGCGATGAAGTAAGGCTTTTTGAGCAAATGAGTATGAGTCAATATCTGCACCGCATCAAATTTGAGCACCGCTACCGGGCAGAACAGCGCTTTACAAAAAATGGATATCGAAACCGATTCAGGTATCGAATGCAAGCCATAATCCCATTGAATGGGCTTAAAATTGAGCCCAAGGTTTGGTATTTTTCGGGAAGCGGTGAGCTATTCTTCACTGATACGCCTGCTTACTTTGAGCGGATTCGCACGTACGTGGGGTTCGGCTATCAGCTTTCAAAAAACATTGGATTGCAAGCAGGCTACCTACACCAATTCGACTATAAACTGGTGGACGAAACGGGAAAAGACTTCCTTCAAGTTTCACTACTATGGGACATGCGGCTCCATAGAAAGGAGCAGGAGAAAATTCCATCGCAAGTAGATTAACAAAACATTTGTAATTTGTTTCTAAACTTCTTGTTTATCGACTCAAACTTTCTTTAACTTTAAGAGGCTAATGAATGTAGCCTTGTAAACCAGAAAATAAAACCCACTCTAAACTCATTGTGCTATGGCAAAAAAAGCAAAGAAGGCAGCAAAAAAGAAGGCAAAACCGGCCAAGAAATCAGCTAAAAAAGCGGTGAAGAAAGTAGTAAAACAAGCGGCCAAAAAATCCGCGAAAAAAGCAGCCAAAAAGGTTGTGAAAAAAGTAGCTAAGAAAGTCGTGAAAAAAGCGACTCCTAAAAAACCAGCAGCCAAGAAAAAATCTGCATCTAAGCCAAAACCTGCACCCGCTCCCAAGCCAGTAGTTGTTGCGGTAGTTCCTACTCCACCACCTGCCCCTACCCCTGCACCAGAAAGCAATGGTGGCGACATGGGAATGGGCGGATCAAACTAGAAAGACTTATTCGAATAGAAGAAGCGATACTATGTGTATCGCTTTTTTTATGACCTTCATTCAGTAGCGGCAAATGAACTTCTTAATCTCAAAAAATCACTGCCATCGACATGGCAAATCCACGCCCAAAAAGATATACTTTTGAGCAAACCGCATCAATGCCTTTATTCAGTTTGAAAAGCCTTCTCTCGCATAAAGATCAATTACGAGAGAAAACCAAGGACTACCGGAGGATTGTGCTGATTCAAGTGGTGATTGTATCATTTGGATTAGTTCTGTCAGAGCCACTGTTAGCCGACTCAAAGAGTGACGCCTCTAAGCTGATCATTTCAATATTTTCGCTTTTTGCAGCGGTCTATGCTTTTTTACAATGGGATTTGCTTCGGAATTTCACAGACAACCGGATTGTATTAAATGCCATTCTTATCGCGTTGATATTGGTGATAGTAACCGGCATCCTGGTTGAATTTCCTTACTATCAAATCATACAGGTACCTAACCGCCAAGCCTATTTGCTAACCCTACGCGGTGTTCTCTTCCCCATCGAAGTGACCGTAATCAGCTTTGCAATACATGATCTGTTTTCTGGAAGTCACATGACACCCGACAAGCTTTGGGGTGAGGCCTGCATATTCTTGATGATAGGGATATCCTTTGGCAGTTTATTCGACCTGATATCTGTCGCCAAACCCGAGAGCCTGGGTGTCGCTATAGAATTAGGCGTTCCAAATTACGCTGAATGTGTAACTTACAGCTTTAGCATTTTAGGGGGCGTAGACTCCGGATTGCAGCCCAGTCGGCTAATTCGAAATATTAGCATTTTAGAAGCCGTTTGGGGAGGCCTTTATGGCATGCTAATAATTGGAAAACTATTAGGGCTGCCAAGAGAAGAGGAAAAACCAGAAAATAAATAAATAAAAATAAACTACCATGAATAACAGTAAACTTCCATTTATCATTGTGGGCATCATTGCCTTTTTTGTATTGCTTGCGCTTTCTTCAAGCCTTTTCTACAATGTAGCCGTCACCGAACGGGCTATCATCTTTTACCCATTTGGCAAAGGTCTTGATAAAACAGATGTTATTGGGCCAGGAACACACCTAAAAATGCCCTGGAATGAGGTGGCTACCTATAAGGTAAACGAGACTTCTTCCGATGAAAACATGGACGTGCTGGACAAGAACGGTCTGTCGATCCATGTGGATATTACGGTTCGTTTCTACCCTGTTCCCAATAAAATTGGCTTTATACATGAGCAATTCACCAAAGATTATGTGAATGTGTTGGTTATCCCGGAGGTTCGGTCAACCGTTCGCCAGGTAATGGGTAGATATACTGCCGAGGAAATCTATTCTACCAAAAGGGCCGAAGTTGAAACAGCTATCACCACGGAAACCGAAAATATTTTACACACCAATAACGTGAAAGCTACGGCTGTACTGATTCGTTCCATTACTTTGCCCGAACAAATCAAGGCAGCCATCGAAAACAAGCTTCAACAACAACAGGAATCACTGGCCTACCAATATCGCCTCGATAAAGAAAAGAGTGAAGCAGAGCGTAAGCGGATTGCTGCAGAAGGTGAATCAAGGGCAAACAATATCATCAACAACAGCTTAACCGACAAACTGCTAAAAATGAGGGGCATTGAAGCGACCTTAGAGCTTTCTAAGTCGCCCAACTCAAAGGTGATTGTGGTGGGTTCAGGCAAAGATGGCATGCCGCTAATCTTGGGTAATAACTAAATATCAAAGACTATTTTTTTCTACTAACTCTTCCCTTTATCTTTAAAACCAAAGCATAAACAATATTCTTATGGCGAAAACAGCTGAGTTGATTATTAATGGAAAGTCGTATAAACTTCCAATAGTAGAGGGTACCGAGAACGAGATAGCAGTAGATATAAGTACCTTACTAGAAGATTCTGGTGCAATAACCCTGGATCTAGGCTATAAAAACACAGGCGCTACTAAAAGTGCCATTACTTTTTTGGATGGCGACAAGGGAATCCTTCGTCACAGGGGATACTCCATTGAGGAACTGGCATCGATGTCTAGCTTTTTAGAAGTTTCATACCTATTGATTTTTGGGGAATTACCCAACAAAGAGCAGTTAGACAAGTTTTCCGATGATATCAGACGGCACACGATGGTGCATGAGGATATCAAAAAGATATTGGATGGATTCCCCTCTTCTTCCCACCCCATGGGCGTTTTGGCTTCCATGTTTTGCGCACAGACTGCTTTTTATCCGGAATCATTGGATCCGAACAGATCTGCTGAGGGTGTTTATTTAAGCATTGTTCGGTCGTTGGCCAAGATGCCAACATTTGCTGCATGGGCCTACAAAAACGCAATGGGCCACCCGGTGAACTATCCAGACAATTCCCTCAACTATTGTTCACGGTTTTTGAAAATGCTATATGCATTGCCTGCCGAACATTATGAAGTCGATCCAATTGTCGCCAGTGCGCTTGACAAACTACTGATTCTACATGCCGACCACGAGCAAAACTGTTCAACTTCTACGGTTCGTATCGTGGGCTCTTCCAAAGCTAGTATCTACTCTTCTATCTCCGCAGGTATCAACGCCCTTTGGGGCCCTTTACATGGAGGCGCCAACCAGGAAGTTATTCTAATGCTAGAAGCCATTAAAAAAGATGGCGGAGATGTAGAAAAATGGATTAACAAAGCCAAAGACAAAAACAGCGGATTCCGCCTGATGGGCTTTGGACATCGTGTTTATAAAAACTTTGACCCACGTGCCAAGATCATCAAACAAACCGCAGACGAGGTATTGGGTAAACTAGGCGTGAATGATCCCGTGTTGGATATTGCGTTGAAACTTGAGGAGGTAGCACTGAGAGATCCTTATTTTATCGAACGCAAATTGTATCCAAATGTGGATTTCTACTCAGGCATCATTTACCGCGCGTTGGGAATTCCGGTGGATATGTTCACCGTGATGTTTGCGATGGGTCGTTTGCCTGGATGGATAGCCCAGTGGAAGGAATTGCGTGAAAACAAAGAACCTATTGGTCGTCCTCGCCAAATATATACTGGACAGAATCTGAGGACTTACGTACCTATCGGAAAAAGATAATTTCTCAACGTCCATGGTCGATTGTCAATTGACCATGGACTTTTTTATTTACAAAATTATGGCGCTCATAGATGACTTTAACGCAGCAGTTTCAAAATCAAAAGACTTAACCAAGAGACCTTCGAATGAAGAACTTTTGGATTTGTACGCACTCTTCAAGCAGGCAACTGATGGCGATGTGAGTGGTGATCGTCCGGGAGGTTTTGACTTTAAGGCAATCGCAAAATTTGATGCGTGGGCAAACAAAAAGGGTCTTTCCAAAGATCAGGCGATGACTGACTACGTCTCGCTCATGAATCGTCTGCAAGCTGCTTACTCATAACTCCATCCAATAAGGCTTACTATTTAGCCGTGAATCTATTTTTTCAACCAGCGGTTTCAGAAGGAGTCAATCACCTGACCGCTGAGGAATCGTACCATGCTTTTCGCGTTTTGAGACTGTCGGTAGGTGACGAGATTAAAATTACCGATGGCAAAGGTGTTTTATATCAGGCCACGATTACTTCCATTGATTCGAAAAAGTGTGGATTCAAAATCAATACCGAAAAAAAAATTCCAAAGAAGAGCTACTACATCCACATCGCTATTGCTCCTACCAAAAATACAGATCGGATTGAATGGTTTGTTGAGAAGGCAGTAGAAATTGGTGTTCATGAAATCAGTTTTATCCTTTGCAAAAACTCAGAACGAAAGGTGCTCAACTTAGAACGAATCGAAAAGATTGCAATAAGCGCGATGAAACAGTCGCAACAAGCATGCATGCCAATACTTCATCCGTTACAACCGTTTAACGAAATCCTAAAACAACCGGCAGATCAAAAATTTATTGGGCATGTGGATTCTTCCAACCCTTTCCATCTCAAGGCGATCGCTAAACCGAACAAGAGCTATTTGGTTTTGATTGGACCTGAAGGCGATTTCGCAATAGACGAATTGAATGCTGCACTTCAATCTGGTTTTGAAAAAGTAAGTCTTGGCGAAAATCGGCTAAGAACTGAAACGGCTGGCGTTGTTGCCTGTCAAGTTTTTCGATTTGTAAACACATAGAAGGAACTCTACTTTCGTATCAAATACTCGTTCAAGATGTCTGCTATAGAAGCAAAAAAGGAAATTCAAGAGTTGGTTGATCAGATCAATCATTACAATGAGCTGTACTACCAAAAAAATAAATCCGAAATTTCAGATTATGAGTTCGATCAATTATTAAAAAAACTAGACGATCTAGAAAACGAATTTCCGGAACTAAAGCAGCCCGACTCGCCCACCCAACGAGTAGGAGGCACCGTCACCAAAGAATTTGAAAACGTAGTTCATCAATATCCCATGCTTTCGTTGGGAAATACCTACTCCAAAGAAGAGCTGGAAGAATTTGACGTTCGCGTTGCCAAGGGCTTAGAAGGAGAACCCTACGACTATTTCTGTGAACTGAAATTTGATGGCGTTTCAATTAGCTTGGTCTATGAGAATGGTATCCTGATCAAAGCGATCACGCGTGGCGATGGCGTGCGTGGTGATAATGTGATCGCCAATGCAAAGACAATTCGAAGCCTGCCACTAAAAATCAAATTAGAACCAATCCCCTCCAGGTTTGAAGTACGAGGTGAGGTTTTCCTGTCCAAAGAGGTATTTAAAAAATTAAATCAAGAGCAAGAAGACATTGGAGAAGAAACCTATGCCAATGCACGCAACACAGCCTCTGGGACATTAAAAATGCAGGATAGCGCTGAAGTAGCAAAACGCAAACTGGATTGCTATCTATACTACTTATTAGGAGAAGAGCTAAACGTTAGCTCACATGAAGAAGCCATTCAAAAAATTGAACAGTGGGGTTTCAACGTATCTTCTACTTATCAAAAGTGCAAGAACATTCAAGAGGTGATGGATTATATAGTTCATTGGGAGAAAAAGCGTGGTGAATTGCCACTAGAAACCGATGGTGTGGTCATCAAGGTAAATAGTCTTGATCAACAACAGCGACTGGGAGCAACGGCCAAAGTTCCAAGGTGGGCCATTTCATTTAAATACAAAGCAGAAAGCATCAGCACGCGCCTTAATGGCATCACCTATCAGGTAGGTCGTACAGGAGCTGTAACTCCTGTCGCAGAGTTAGAGCCGGTACAATTAGCTGGCACCACGGTAAAACGTGCCTCTCTGCACAATGCCAACGAAATTACCCGGCTTGATTTGCGAATAGGAGATAGCGTATTTGTAGAGAAAGGTGGCGAGATCATTCCAAAGGTCACTGGCGTTGATTTGACGCAACGAAAAAATACAACGACATCTGTTGTCTACATTTCTGAGTGTCCGGAATGCGGAACCTCACTGATTCGAAAAGAAGGTGAAGCGAATCACTATTGCCCTAATGAAAGTGGATGTCCTCCGCAAATCAAGGGACGAATTGAACATTTTATCCAACGCAAAGCAATGGATATCGATTCGCTGGGAGAGCAAACGATCAAGCAGCTTTTTGATCTGGGCCTCGTGAATTCACCGGCAGATCTCTACGATCTAAAAAAGGCAGACTTGCTGCGGCTCGAAAAGGTAAAAGATAAATCAGCCGAAAATATGCTTGCAGGCATAGAAGCTTCGAAAGGAACTCCCTTCCAATCAGTGTTGTTTGCCGTTGGGATTCGTTTTGTGGGAAAGACAGTGGCAGAAAAATTGGCTTACTATTTTAAGTCGATGGACAAGCTTGCTGCTGCTTCCGTTGAAGAATTACTGAAGGCACCAGAGGTCGGAGAGAAAATCGCGCAAAGTGTTGTTCAATTCTTTAACCAACCGCACCACGTGAACGAAATCGCCCGATTGAAAAAAGCTGGGCTGCAAATGGAATCGACTAGTGTTGAACCAGAATTGATCAGTCAAAGACTCGAAGGCAAATCTTTTGTGATCTCAGGTACATTTGAAAACTACGAACGAGATCAACTCAAAGAAATGGTACTGGCGAATGGAGGACGAATCCTTTCCGGAGTTTCGGCAAAACTTGACTATTTGTTGGCAGGAGAAAATATGGGGCCGGCAAAACTAGAGAAAGCACAGAAGTTGGGCGTAACATTGATAACTATTGCTGACTTCGAAAAGATGCTGACGAGCTAAATAAAAATGTTGAATGTTGAATTTTAAATGTTGAATTTGCAACATGTTTAAGATGAATTTCCTAAAAATGCGTACTCGCTCGGCTTTGCGAAAAAACCTGAGTATGCGTGCCAGCATTCCTTATAAACAAACAAAATCAGTGGGCATTGTTTTTTCAGTAGATGACAAACAAACGCGTCAAGATGTAAAGGAATTCATTCGCATCTTGGAGCTAGACGGAAAGCAAGTAAAAGTATTGGAGTTCTTACCTAATAAAAAAGAAAACTATGATGTTCTTTTTGACTTCTTTTCGATAGATGACTTATCATTTTGGGGAAAGATCAATTCTGAAACTGCTGACAATTTTTCAAAAACCGGCTTTGATCTTTTGTTTTATGTTGACTTAAATTCGAATCCACTGGTACTTGATTTACTGGCACGCTCAAAAGCACATTGCAGAATTGGCCGCTATTGCGAGGAAGAAAGTCCCTATTTTGAAATGATGATCAAGCAAGAGGGCACCCCGAAGGGATTGATGGAAACAATGTATAAATACGCAAAACAGTTACGATAACCTTTCATGCTTACAAAAAAACTTTATGGAACCGGAGTTGCATTGGTGACGCCATTTGACAACCGAGGCGGCATTGATTTTCAAGCACTGAAAAAGCTATTGCGTCATACTTCAAAAGGAGTTGATTACTATGTCGTCATGGGCACTACGGGAGAATCGGCTACGCTTTCTAAAGGAGAAAAAAAAGAAGTGTTACAATATGTTATCGCCAACAATATCAAGAAACTTCCCATCGTATATGGAATAGGCGGTAATCATACGCAAGGCATAGTGGACGAGATCCGATTAACAGACCTAACAAACGTAGATGCACTGTTATCTGTAAGTCCCTATTACAATAAACCATCTCAAGAAGGAATCTATCAACACTTCGTTGCAGTAGCTAATGCTAGCCCTATTCCAGTCATTCTCTACAATGTCCCCGGGCGGACTGCTTCCAATTTGACTGCAGAAACGACTCTTCGACTTGCCAAACACAAAAACATCATCGGGATCAAAGAGGCGTCTGGCCATTTGGAGCAATGCATGAAGATTGCGAAAGAAAAGACGGTTGATTTTCTGCTCATCTCAGGAGATGATATGCTTACTCTTTCCATATACGCCATTGGTGGCTCGGGCGTAATTTCAGTGCTGGCCAACGCCTATCCCGTCACTTTCAAAAAAATAAAAGAGTACATGCAAGCAGGCAAATTGAACCGAGCGCAGCAAGAGCAGTTCAAGTTATTGGAGATCAATGCACCCATGTACGAAGAGGGAAATCCCGTAGGCCTGAAGCATCTGTTAAAAACCATGAGTATTGGCAATGGTCAAGTAAGGCTTCCATTAGTTGCCGCTTCTAGCGCACTGCAGAAAAAAATTGAAACACTAGCTCAAAAGATCTAGCGCTGGTCGACTTATTTCAGGGTCAGCTCTTGAATAATATTTTTGGCTCCTCCCAACTTATCAATACACCAGAGCACATAGCGCACATCCACACAAATTGTGCGGTTGAGGTCCTTGTCAAAAGCAATCTTGTGACTAAGCGCTTCATAGTTACCATCGAACGCTAAGCCTATCAATTCGCCTTTTGCATTTAATACTGGTGACCCTGAATTTCCCCCTGTAATATCGTTCGTAGTTATAAATGCCACTACGATATCGTTCAACTTGGCATCTTTGTACTGACCAAAATCCTTTTTGTTGTACGCCTCTATGAGATTAGCTGGCAAATCAAACTCATAGTCACCCGGTTTGTATTTTTCCATCACTCCCGAGAGCGTACATACGTAATCGTAAAAGACCGCATCCCGCGGGTGGTAGGATTTGACATTTCCAAAACTCGTCCGCATCGTAAAATTCGCATCGGGATACATTACCTTGCCGGGATTCATGGCAATCACGCCTTTCAAATAGGCTTTCCCTAAATCATTATTCTGCAAAGTAAAATTGGTGGCGTAGGAGGCGTACTTGGTAGCATAGTTTTTACTAAACGTAGAAGAATACTGGTAGGCCATGTCTTTTTGTAATGTAGTGGAATCCGGTTTTGCTAAAAAAGCACTCCATTTAGTATCGTCCAATAGCATTGTCTTGGAGAACAAGTCTGCCGCATATTTTTTATACGTAGCTTCATCATTCAAGTCGCCATAAGCAGAAACGATTCCATAAAAACCGGTAGGATGCTGTGACGGATCAATGTCCCTATGAAAATAATGACTAGTAGCGGCAACAATTTTTTGATCCGAAGCATGGTTGCTGCTTTCCAGAAAAGTCTTACGCGCTTTGTCGAGGCTTTCACTCACCTTCTGAAGTTCATCAGCATTGATTGGCTTTTTCGTAAGAGCGCGCTCCATCGCACCTAGCGATGCCGAAAACGCGATCAACGGAGATCCGAAAATCCCTTCGTTCAAATATATACGATGCTTGGTGTATGGCGCCCAATCCTGATAAATTTTCTCATACTGTTTAAAGATATTCTCATATTCTGGTTTTCCTTTTGCCCACGTATTGAACTTTTCCTCCTCCTTCTTCTTCTGTCCATAGGTATCAAACTTCAGCAACTGTTTGGCTTCGCCATCAAAGAACTTCCAATAGTTGGCAACCGATGCATAGTTGGACGCTAACCTCAAACGGACCGCTGGGTCTTTCCTCATTTCTTCAAACATCAGCTTTAGCCGAATGTCACGTAGGTTCACAATGGCAGGGTTTTCAACATTTGTTTTCAGCTTAACTCCGAAAGAGGTTTCGTATCGGTTGGTACTTCCCGGATACCCATAGATCATGGCATAGTCACCGTCATTGAATCCTTTTATCGACACCGGCAAAAAATACTTCGGCTTCAACGGAACATTATCTGCAGAATACTCGGCTGCTTTACCTTCCTTACTCATGTATACACGGAAAACTGAGAAATCTCCGGTATGCCGCGGCCATTCCCAATTGTCGGTATCACCTCCAAACTTTCCAACACTTTCAGCTGGAGCGCCAACCAACCGAATGTCGCGGAAACGCTCGTAGACAAACAATAGGTGTTGATTGCCCTTAAACATAGGGACTAACCTTGCTTCGTAGCCAGTTCCATCAGTTGCCTTTTTAACAATCTCAGCTGAAACTGCTCTTAATTTAGTGGCTGATTCCATTCCAGTTAATCCCTTTAATGCTTCATCAACTTGAGCAGTTACGTCATCTATCCGGACTAAAAACTGAACGAACATACCCTTGGCCGGAATTTCTTCTGTTTTTGATTTTGCATAAAAGCCATCGCGCAAATAGTTATGCTCCACCGAACTGGCAGAAGCAATCGCATCATAGCCGCAATGGTGGTTTGTAAAAATCAATCCTTCCGGGCTCACAATCTCTCCGGTACATCCCCCATTAAAAATGATAATGGCATCTTTAATGCTGACCTTGTTAATGCTGTATAATTGCTCTTTTGAAAGTTTTAAACCCCGCTTGACCATGTCATTGTACACTTGCTCGCCCAGCAGGTACACCAACCACATGCCTTCATCGGCCCTGGCAAAACTGAATACCAGAACAAAGAACAGGGAAAGAATTCGCTTTTTCATATCAAAAAGGTTAAGGTTGCGACAATACAATCAACAACAATTGTATACGATTTAAAGAATTTATTGATAAATTTCAAGTGGCTAACAACGTTCAAATCGAACTGACTGCCAAGTATCTCCATCCAAGAAATAAGCGATAAGCCGAATGTCTGCTCTTTTACTATCTGATCGTATCATTCAATTCAACCAGCATCTTTCCATTTCCACACGTTTACCAAAAGATATTCAAGTTCTCAATCCATTCCAAGATCCTGTTACCTCTTATCTAAGTCAGCTTTTTTACAAAAAGCATTATAACGACACCAAAACCCGAACAATGATTTTAGGGATCAACCCGGGGCGATTTGGATCCGGGCTAACTGGAGTTCCTTTTACAGACCCTATCAATTTGGAGAAGTATTGCGGCATTGAAAACAAACTCCCAAAGAAACAAGAAATCTCTTCAGAATTTATCTATAAAATGATTGATGCCTTTGGCGGCTGTGATCGATTTTATCAAACATTCTATTTTAGTTCTATCTCGCCATTGGGGTTTGTAAAAGAGGGCAAGAATCTAAACTACTATGACGTAAAAGGACTGCCGGACAAATTGATGGAATTCATTCATTCGAGTCTAACTGAACAACTCAGTTGGGGAATGAATAGGGAAGTTGTCTTTTGCCTCGGTGAAGGGAAGAATTTCGCATTCCTTGAAGAGCTAAATACAAAGCACAAATTCTTTCACAGAGTTGTCCCTCTCTCCCACCCTCGCTTCATTATGCAATACAAGAGGAAACGAGTGAAGGATTATGTGGATGAATATGTTAAGAAGTTGGAGTTTAGAAGTTAGAAGTTAGAAATATAGAATCAAGGTTGAATCGTCAAGTTTGCAGCTTGTAGCATTTAACCCCTACCTTTAAGCCTTAACCAATCGTCTTGGAATCTCCTAAAGAGCAACTTCGAAAAACACTTGGGCTTTTACAGCTAGAACGTCAGGCAGACCTGGAACAATACCGACAAAAAGTATTACTGCGTCCGTTGCAGGCTCGCGTAAAAGAAGGCATGACTTGGTATCCTGTTCGAATGGCTAAGGAGTACATTGGAACAGGAGAGCGAATCATTGTTGAAGTAGAGCGGACTACCCAAAAAGATCAACCTCATGCCTTTCAAAGTGGAAAGATGGTAAGTGTCTTTTCAAATGCCTCTGGCAAATCTGAAAAGCAACATCAAAATGGCGTCATTAACTATGTACGTGATAATCTTATGGTAATCACTCTAAATGGGGATGATATTCCGGAATGGATTGATAGCGGTTCATTGGGCGTAGATGTAATGTTTGATGAGATGAGTTATCGTGAGATGGAGTACACGCTAAAAAAAGTAATTGAAGCAGACGATGATAGAGTTGCCGAATTTCGAGAGCTACTATTAGGAGGCGGGGTTGCCGGTTACCGGTTGGCTGTCGCTGGTGAACAGGGAACCGGAAACTGGAAACTAGGAATTTTGAACGAAAGTCAGCTAAAAGCAGCTCAGAAGATTATTGACAGCAAAGACATCGCCTTCATCCACGGTCCTCCAGGTACTGGAAAAACTACCACGCTTGTTCAAGCGATCAAATACACGGTAAAAGAAGAGGGGCAAGTGCTCGTATGCGCACCAAGTAATGCGGCCATTGATCTGTTGGTTGAAAAATTAAGCGATCAGGGTTTGAACGTAATCCGTATTGGCCACCCGGCACGCGTTACCGAACAATCGCTCAGTAAAACAATGGATGCGCGCATTGCAGAACATCCGAACTTTGACGAGTTACGTTTGTTGCGCAAAAAAATGGAGCAGGCCAAACAAAAGGCAAACAAATACAAACGCAGCTTTGGGTATTTTGAAAAAGCAGAGCGAATAATGTTGCGCGAGGAAGCCAGGCAACTCAAGTCAGATGCCGACACATTGGAATTCTATATTACCAACGACCTACTTCAAAAAAGTGAAGTAATTTGTTCTACGCTGGTTGGCGCATCGCACCCTACCTTAAAAGGCAGAAGGTACAAGACTGCATTTATTGATGAAGCCGGACAAGCGCTGGAACCTGCCAGCTGGATACCATTTCTCCGTGCGCAACGCGTCATCCTTGCGGGCGATCATATGCAGCTGCCACCAACCGTAAAATCAAACGAGGCTGCCAAGTTAGGATTGGCAGAAACACTTTTTGAAAAAGGAATTTTAAAGCACCCCTCACAGGCATCGATGCTTCAAGTGCAATACAGAATGCACGAATCTATCATGAAGTTCTCATCAAGTTATTTTTACGATGATGAACTGATCGCTCACGAATCCGTTCGTTTCGAATTGCTGCGCCCCAATCAACCACCCGTTGAATTTATTGATACTGCCGGTGCCGGCTACACCGAAGAGCAAGATCCAGAAACCTTAAGTCGATTCAACAAAGAAGAAGCAGCGCTTCTCATCCGCGTAGTAGAAAAATTAATCGAAGAAATAGGATTAGAAGATTGGATTACTCAAAACATTACGCTGGGTATTATCACTCCCTACCGGGCACAGGTAGACTATCTTCTTCATTTGGCCGAAAGTTCTGCGTTCCTGGAACCACTTCACAAATTAGTTACCATCAACACCGTTGATGCTTTTCAAGGGCAAGAACGTGACGTAATTGCTATAAGTTTCGTGCGTAGCAATGCGAAAGGGGAAGTTGGTTTTCTGGCAGACATCCGCAGAACCAATGTAGCCATGACCCGAGCCAAGAAAAAACTAATCATGATTGGTGATAGTGCTACGCTGGGCACACATCCCTTTTATGTGAAGTTGTTGGAGTTTGTGCAAGGTCATGACTTTTATAAGAGTGTTTTTGAAGTGTAGTTCGATGTTTGTTAATGATTATTAGAATCAGACGAATAAATAGTGGCTAGCGTTACGCGCCCCTTTAAAGTCGGCTAGAATTCAAAGGCATCTGACCGCTCCATGCGGTCTGACGCCTACTTCCTGCATAACGTTAGTAACAAATTAACAGTAACTATTTCCTTTTAATGGCTCCCCTGACCGCCTCAGCTGTCCATGGGTCTTCCGGCCAATGATGGCGGGGATAGCGTCTTTTTAACTCACTTCGTACTTCATGATAAATGGTATGCCAAAAGCTCTTTAGATCTTGTGTTACCTGAACGGGTTTATAGCCGGGAGAAAGCAGGTGCAATACTATTTTAATCCTGCCTTCATTAATTGTTGGAGTTTCTAATAGCCCAAACATTTCCTGAAGTCTTACTTCCATAATAGGAAGCTGGCCATCGTTGAAATAGGTAAGCTTTATCATGGAACCGCTGGGGACTTGCAATTTGGCGGGAGCTAATTTATCGAGCTTGGTATTTAGCTCCCATGGAAGTAGGCCCGTTAAAATAGCTTGCAAATCCAATCGTTGAAAATCAATACGCTTCGAAACCTGACTTAGAAAAGGCCCGAGCCAATCTTCTGCACTGGCTAACAGGTTTTCTTCACTAACATCTGGCCATCCTTCTTCGGGTCGCCAACTTCGTAAGCACATCAAGCGCGTTTGCCATTCCGTGTGCTCATCCTGCCAATTCAGCAAACTAAATCCTTCTTCTCGCAGCGCGTCACATAAAACACGTATCCTTATTTCTTCAGAAATCTTTTGCAGGGGCCGCGTGGAGACCACCACATTTCCTATTCGCTTCTCTATTACCGCTACAAGCATCCCCCTTTCTTTGTCCCATCGCACAGCTTCCTTTTCTTCTGCTCGTTCCATCAAATCATCCAGATGTACAGGCGCTGCCAAGAATATTTTTCCTTCACCTTTAGTGCCAGCATCCAATTGAGCAACACACAACCAGGTCTCACGCAAAAGTGAATCATGATCTGGCAACCGTACAACCCGGCCGTTGGCTAACTTGTATCGTTCGGTTTGCTTTTCAATCTGTTGGGCTATTCGCTCGGGATAGGCCTCTGATAAAAACTTTCCAACATCTGTATCAGCAACGATCGCGTTGTCGACTTCCAATTTAAAAATCTTTCGCCAAGATGAGGCTAAACGTTCAATTCGTTGCAACACGTTTCGATCAGCATTTACTCGCTCCCCTTTTCGCCACTTGCGCAAAACTTCCACGCGTAAACTTAAGTCAGCCCCTGCGTCTTTCGACAGTGGGTCACACTCTTCCAATAGAGCGGCTACATCAGTTGCCAGCGCATTGCCCTTTGCATCCGCCTCTTTTGCCGATAGCAGCATATGCGCAATTCTGGGGTGAGTAGGAAGCTTCAACATGGCTCTTCCCCGTTGGGTAATCACGTCTCCGATCAGGGCACCCAACTCTTGCAACAATTGTTTTGCCTGACTAACCGTACCTGTTGGGGGCAACGTGATCCACTGCAACTCGTTCAGGTTTTTTATTCCCCAGTTGCTCAACTCTAAAAGAAGTGGCGACAAATCTGCTTCTAAAATTTCCGGCTGTCGCATCGGCAACAAATGGCTGTGTGTATTCTCGGCCCACAGACGATAGCAAACCCCGGGTCCCAGTCGACCGGCACGACCCGCTCGCTGATCAGCTGCATCTCTTGTGACACGTATCGTTTCGAGCTTAGTCATACCACTTCTCGGATCAAACCGTGCTACCCGAGAATAGCCTGAATCAATAACCGTTGTGATGCCTTCTATGGTCAGTGATGTCTCGGCAATCGAAGTAGCTAACACCACTTTGCGTAGGCCTTGCGGATGGGGCAAGATCGCTTGCTGTTGTTCCTTCAATGGCAAGTCTCCATAAAGTGGTTGAACAACAACAGAACTTTCATCGCTACTCAAAGCTTCCAAAGCTTTGCGAATTTCGCCTGTACCCGGTAAGAACACCAGCAAATCTCCTGACTGTTCTTTCAACGCTTTGCGTATAACACGAGTTGTTGCGAGTGCTACTGAGTCTTCCTTGTCAGCAGCCTGATACTTGATGGTAACTGGGAACTGCTTACCAATACTAGTAATGACAGGAGCATTACCGAGCAACGCTGAAATTTTTTCGCTGTCCAGGGTGGCAGACATGATGAGCAATTTCAGATCATCTCGCAACACTTGCTGACTTTGGTAACAAAAGGCCAAGGCTAAATCTGCTTGCAAACTGCGCTCATGGAATTCATCGAAAATCACCAAGCCCACGCCCTCCAGTGAATTGTCAGACTGGATCATCCGAGTGAGTATTCCTTCTGTAACCACCTCGATACGAGTTTGAGCACTCACTACCGTTTCAAAACGAATTCGATAACCAATGGTCTGCCCTACTTCTTCGTTCAATAAACTCGCCATGCGAGCAGCGACTGATCTGGCGGCCAATCTCCGTGGTTCCAGCAAAATGATTTTACTCCTTTTAAGCCAAGGCACATCCAACAGCTGTAGTGGTAACACGGTTGATTTCCCGGCACCGGGTGGTGCTTGCAGTATAACTATCGGATGTTGATTAAGTCCCTCGATGAGGTCGGGAAGTACATCAAGAACGGGATACGACATTCTACAAAAGTAAGTCGGAATTGGAAATTAGGAGAATAGTCGATTAGGACGTTCTACGAAACTGGAAACTTTTTACAACATCGCGTGCCTCATCCATTGATTGGCAAACAAAAAAATCCAAGCCCAACTGAGCTGTAACCTCTTTCATTCGATCCAAATATGTTTTCCTTGAAGGGTCGGTAAACCCAACGGTAACAACCCGCTTTAATCCAGTTCGAACAGCCTCCGGAAGCACTTTAGAAACAAACCAAATTTGATCTTCATCCCCGATTTTTCCTTGATGGCGCAAATCTGCAATCCACGAAGGTGTATTATAGTTCTTGATCGTCTGTAGAATAGTGTCAAAAACGGTGTGGTACTCCGCACTCGAGATATTCCTTTTCCAATTGATCACCGTTGTATTGAGTTCTGCATCGAAATGCAAATCAGCTGCCTCTACTTCGAGAAGGACCTGACGCTCTATCTCTTTCGGTTTTGGCAAAGTGATTCGGAAAAGTGTGCCCTTGTTAAGCTCGCTTTCAATTTCAATTGTGCCGTCCATCATTCCAACCTGCGTTTTCACGATAAACAATCCTAGCCCCTTACCACCAATATGCGGATGAAAACGTCTGTACAATTTAAACACGTTCTCGCGCTGTCTAGCCAAATCAATCCCCAACCCATTGTCTTTCACCTCAAAAATGGTCCTTTCTTGATCATCAACATAAGAGCGTACTGTGATTCTAAGCAACCGATCAGGTGACTGATACTTGATGGCGTTGCTAAACAAGTTATACAAAATACTATGCACCATCGGCCGAATAGCGAAAACATGCGTGGCCGCAGAAAAATCGACCTCTATTGAATAATCAGGCTTTATCTCATCTACAAGGCTTCCGCCTACCTTTTTCCATTCCTCGTCAAGTGATATCTTCTCTCGTATCGTGTACAGTTGATTTCGAATATCGATGATCATGCTAAGGTCTTTCAAGATCACGTCTAGATCTTGTGTTGACTGTTGGATATAACTCACAATTTGGCGCCTTGCCTCCTCTGAGTTGTCCATATCAAACATCTGCGATAACCCCAACAAACGCGCCACTGGACCCCGAAGATTATGAGAAACCGTGTAAGAAAATTGCCGCAGTTCACTATTGTGCTTTACCAATTCTTCGTTCGCGCTAGATAGGTTTTTGCTTTTCTCGTCTACTAACAGTTGGAGTTGTGTATTGAACAACGATAGCTCATCCTTTTGTACGTTGATCAGTTGGTTTGCTTCTTCTAGCTTATCGCGCCCCACAGCTAGCTCCTCTTGCTGCTGCTGCATTTCCTCATTCCTGGCCTCAATGTCGAAATTTAATCGACTTAGTTCCAGATTTTTTTCCAAAAGTGTGGCATTAATAGACTCCTTTTCAACGATAGACTTGTCCGCTTTCAGTTGCGCCCGTTCGGTGATCGTCTTCAAAGTGATAATACCAAAAAGCAAAATAAAATAGGCGGTTACCGAAATGTAGTTGATATAATAGTAAGAGGGTGCCGTGAACCCACGTTGGTAATAGCCTAATCCAAGAGCATTGTGAATGGGGTCAAATAAAACTAAACAAAGCAGGGTCGAAGCAAGGCAAAAAGTTATTTTCAACCGTTCATCTAGTCTAAAAACTACTGCCGGTAAAATAGTCGTTGCGATTAGAATGTAACGGCTGTCAAAATAGGTGATATACGACTGACCAGTAGCGATGCTTTTGCCGTAAAGACTGACAAACATCGTCATCCAAATTGGCGTCAGGCAAAAAAGCAGTCTCCCAATATCATAAAATCGAATATTGACAAATACCGACACAAAAAAGAAAACGGCCACCGATAATATATAGGGGGACGTTGACGTCCACCCAAACAACTTATATAGAATAAGAAACAGAATTGCGGTGAGCAAGGAAAGTATTACAGACAAAATGTTAGTGATATAGACCAATTCCCTCACCTTCTGGGGTACATGAAAAGATGGACGCAGGAATGAAAATAATTCTGACATGAACAAAATGAATGCTAAAAATAAATCGAAATCGAACGAAAACAAACAACCTCCTTTGCAAACCAGCTAATTCTTTCATAAATAGAGCTATAAGGCTGGATCTTTCCTATATTGAAGTCAACAGGCATGAAAAACAAAAGACTCACCATCATTCTAATTTCAGTAGGAATTCTACTGCTTATCCCATTGATCGCGATGCAATTCACCGAGGAAGTAAATTGGACCTTCTTCGATTTTATAGTCATGGGCACTTTATTGCTAATTACGGGAACTATTCTGGAAGTCGTGCTTAGAAAAGTAACACAAACCAAGTATCGAATTCTTCTTTGGGTGTTAATGATGGGAGCATTTGTGTTAATTTGGACAGAACTGGCAGTTGGAATTTTTGGGACTCCATTTGCTGGCCATTAGTCAATTACGTCAGTTAATGATGACTATTCTACTTATTGTATCGACTACATTATTTAAGACAAATCGGTAAGATGAAAAAGTATTCGTTCAACTTGTTAGCCATGGCGCTCTTTTATGTGTTTGCCGGCCTTAATCATTTTGTTAATCCTGCGTTTTATCTCCCACTCATTCCGCCCTATTTTCCATATCACACACTTATCAACGTGAGTAGTGGTGTGATTGAGATTTTATTGGGCATCCTATTAATTCCCGCCCTAACCAGAAAATGGGCAGCAGTAGGAATCATAGCTATGCTAATTGCTTTTATACCATCCCATGTCTACTTTATTGAAGTTAACAGTTGTGCAGGAGATCTTTGTGTTCCCAACTGGGTAGGATGGTTCAGGCTCGTTGTGATTCATCCCGTCCTAATTTATTGGGCGTGGCGTAATCATAACTCTTAACTACTCTTCGCCAACTCCTTCGATAATCGATCTCTAAAGGAATGGTAGTTAACCGTAATCGTATGCCTGGGCGTTTTGATCTGCTTGAAATCGGGATGCTTCACTTCGTTGTTAGCTAATGCCGCAACTTTCTTTGGACGCGTCCATTTTCCCGCCAGCTCTTTGGCCATAATTTTACTTTGCAACTCTGCGCCCGGCCAGATGCACCCCAGTGGCTGAAACAAGCCAATAAAATAGACATTCTCAATCTCAGGATGCAACATTCTTAAGTAGAGCGGCACATCACCCTCCGAGTAATCAATAAACTTCTTTTCAAAAAACGGGTGTGATATAATGTAGCCGGTGCAGGCTACGATCACATCATAGTCACTCTTACTTCCATCTTTAAAAAAAACGGCAGATCCCTCGTAGTGATCAATGTCCTTTCGCGGATTGATTTTGCCATGACGCAAAAAGTAAAACAATTCACTATTGACAGTTGGGTGATGAAATCCAAAATCTTCCTCGGGCTCAGGAAGTCCGTAAGAAGAATTTGTCCCTTGAATTATTTTAATCATCAGGCTCGTTGCTTTGCGCCAAATAAATTTGGGCATAATGCGGAGTATACCGCCTACGATGTCAGAAGGTTTTCCAAAAATGAATTTGGGCACAATCCAATAACCTCTTCGCCAGCTGATATCCGTAGATTTCGAAAATCTACTTGACTCCACTGCCACATCACAGGCCGAGTTACCTCCTCCGATGACGAGTACTCGCTGATCTGTGAAATCCGAAAAGCGCTTCACATCATGTGAGTGCATCATCTTCCCTGAAAAATTTCCCGGATAGGTTGGATAACGCGGCTTCCAATGATGGCCGTTGCAAACGGCAAGCGCATCAAAAGATTCCGTCTTCGTTATTCCACTCTTGGTGGTCGTCACTTTCCACTTCATATCATTGTCTAATTCACACTTTTCTACCAGTGTATCAAACTGAATATGCTCATACAACTTAAAATGCTTCGCATAATTTTGAAAATAGGCAGCCAGCTGCTGATGGGATGGATAATCCGGATAATCTGCGGGAAACGGAAAATCATCATACTGAGACAACGTCTTCGAACTAATAATATGTGTTGTCTCAAATACACTTGAATGTGACGACTTCGCATTGAAAACCCAATTCCCACCCACTTCTTGTCCGTAATCATATACGACTACATCCATTCCTTCGTCTAATAGATTTTTCGCAGCCGTTATCCCCGAAGGGCCTGCACCAATCACGCAAACTCTTTTTCTTACACTCATTAGGTCGTATACTTAAGCTGACAATTCGTTTACAATTTTTAAGGCTCGGTCAATTTCTTCTGTTGAATTAAAAATATGCGTTGAATGTCTCACGCCAAAGACATCGCCTTGCGACCGTGGACGCATCTTGGCTTTCGCCCAATACGCATCCTGGATTTGAGTGCCCGTTAAGCCTTCAATCGTATACAAGGTAATGCCCGCGCACATCGCGTCTTCTTTCGGAGAAAAGATTTTGACTTTCTTATTTTGCTTCAACCCCGTGCGCAAGCGGTCTCCTAAAAATTTGATACGTTCATATACTTTGTCGGGCCCGAGTTGAAAATGAAAATCAAGGGCTGTTTCAAGGGCTAGTAAAACGGAAAAATTACCCGTTCCTCGTTGTGTAAACCGAAAGCCTTCATCTGCATGATCATCCCATCGGTAACTAGCGATGGTAGTCCATAGGTTTTTCATATGCTCTGCCTTCACAAACATAAAGCCCGTTCCAGTTGGCGCACCCATCCATTTATGAAAGCAGCCTACGTAGGCATCGCAGTCGATGTCTTTCAGATTAATTTTTATGTGACCTATCGTTTGAGCGCCATCTAACACCGTAAAGATTCCTCTTCTCTTTGCTTCTGCACACAATTCCTTCACAGGAAGAATTGCGCCTGAACCAGAGATCATGTGCGACAGCATCAACACTTTGGTCTTCGGTGTAAACGCTTTTACAATCGTATCATAGACTTCTACCGAATTAGTAATTGGCTTTCCAATGGCTACTGTTTTGAACACTGCACCGAAACGCTTTTCCTTCACTTTCCAGGACGATTGTCCGCCCCCGTGCTCTTGATCGGTCGTTAAAATTTCATCCCCCGGCTGCAAGGTCATGCCATTCGCGATGTAACTCATTCCATTCGTTACGTTGTCCGTCATTGCAATCTCGCCTACTTCACAGTTCAAGAGTTTCGCTACTTTGGTTCGAATGTGTAATAGATTATTGTAGCCGCTTATGAACTGTTCTTTGTTGTCATCTTTGTATGCCCAATCAGCAACATCGGAAGCCAGGTAGCGAGAATGTTCGGTTAGCTTTTCAAAAACCACGCGTGGCATCACGCCTACTGTACCACAATTAAAAAAGACTTTGTCTTTGCTCAACATAAATTGACCGCGCACACTGTCCCAAAATTTAGGATCTTCGAAATCAAGCAAAGGCTTCAAGTCGGTCGCACCCGCTTGCAGTGCCGACAAAGAGAGCGCTGATAGGCCTAGCGATTTGAGTACATGTCTGCGAGATAACATAAGGTCGAGTTTAGAGATTGGAAGAAAGACGTAAGTAGTAAGACGTAAGACATAAGATAACGTGTCTTTAAAGTAAATCAATGTGATAGACATCTGTTTCGTTACGCTTAATATTTTTTATGTGAAAGCCGCCCGGCTGCGCGATCTCTTCAATCATATCAAACACTAGACAGTTTTTAGGAAGACCACCAAAAATAAGCAGAAAAGTAAAATCTCCCTTTCGGGGAATGATCGTCCACTGTGGGGCATAGGAAATATTTTCCGCGTGAATTAGTTGTGACCTGGCTGCTGAATAACGGTCGACTAAAAAAGTGGTAGACCAAATGCGAATCAACATATCATCAGACGTATTGTTGAAATGGCAATGAACATACACAAACGAATCCTCCATGGTAGACGGATCAATCGAAGCCAATGTCTCCACATCCACTTTGGGTTTCACCAAAGGGTCCTTTATTTCAACAGCAGATCGAATCCCATTCATACGTTACTTTTTAGGAAACCAGGGAAAAAAGGATGGTGTTCTGCGAACGTACTCTTCATATTCCGGTTTATTTTTTTTCAATGCTTTCTCCAGTAAAGCTACACCGGATACTTTCAACAAAAGAAATGTCATGAGCACGGAACTCAAGATGGGCCAGTAACTTCCAGCGGCTATGGCGAAAATCGTTAATCCCCACCATAAACAGGCATCACCAAAATAATTTGGATGTCGGGAATACTTCCAAAAACCGGTATTCAATACTTTGCCTTTATTGGATACGTCTGATTTGAATTTCGACAGTTGATAGTCACCACCGGCCTCGAATGAGAAGCCGATGATCCAAAGTATGATTCCCAAAACATCCAACATCCCAAAAGGGCGATCTGACCCTTGCTGGGCAACCAGCAATGGCGATGAAATTAGCCACAACAAAATTCCTTGTAACAAAAACACTTGAAAAAAACTGAACCACCAATACCGTTCCGGACCATATTGTTTTCGGAATTGAGCGTACCGATAATCTTCTGGCTTACCGGCATTACGGAATAAGAGATACCCAGACAAACGAAGTCCCCAAACCGTTGCCAATAGCAAAACAACTGTTTTTCGAGTCGGATCACCCTCCGCATTGAAATAATAGTAAGTCGCCAACAGCACGAATCCCAAACCCCAGAAGGGATCGACTATGCTGGCATTGGTCAATTTCACACTAACCATCCATACAACGGTGAGCATGGCCATTACCACCCCAAATCCAATAAAGTAAACCGACCAAAACTCTGACTGCATCGATCAAAATTCAAGATTTAAGCTATAATTGCCAAATGGATCTACTTATTGCTGAATGCGATTTCATACTTTAGTGGCCATAACTTACTACCCATGAGTCAACTCGTCATCAGCAGTCACGAAGAATTTCAAACCTTTTTAGGCAAAGAATTGGGTGTTTCTGAATACACGACCATCACGCAGGATCAAATCAACCGGTTTGCTGATGCTACCCTCGATCACCAATGGATCCACACCGATCCTGCCCGAGCGGCTGCAGAAACAACTTTCAAAAGCACGATCGCCCATGGCTATTTAACCTTATCGCTGGTTCCTCATCTATGGGATCAGATTGCCGAATTCAGAAATATCAAGATGATGATCAACTATGGTATTGAGAAACTAAAATTCAATCAACCCGTGCTGGTCAATCACGAAGTAAGACTTAGAGCCAAACTTCATTCTATTCTTAACCTTCGCGGAATCACTAAATTTGAAGTGGATGTAACACTGGAAATCAAAGACAATCCGAAACCAGCCTTCAATGGAATACTAGTATTCTTGTATCACTTTACGAATAACAAATAGCGGCCGATGGCCATCATCACGATCAGCATCAAATGAAAGACTTCAAAAAATATTTTACGATACCCGCACCGCCAGAAGATGTTTATCTGGCGCTCACCAATCCGAATACCATTCATCTATGGTCTGGCGAGGAAGCTGAAATGAGTACGGAGCCCGGGAGTGAGTTTTCGCTGTGGGAAGGTAGCATAGCCGGAAAAAATCTAGAGTTCGAAACCAATAAAAAAATAGTGCAACAGTGGTATTTTGGGGATCAAATCGAACCTTCCATTGTCACCATCAAACTTCATGAAGATAAAGCCGGAACTTCTGTAGAACTTCGGCACACTAATATTCCTGATCAAGATTACAATGATATTGTAGAAGGCTGGATCAATGCCTACTTTGGGTCGATCGAAGAATTCTATACAGAGTAGCCGATGGCATTGCTAGAAAAAAGTCTTTTTATCAAGAAATCAAACCTACCGCAAGCAGGGAAAGGTCTTTTTACTAAAATAGAAATTAGTAAGGGCACACGCATCTTGGAATACAAAGGGAAAATGAGAAAATGGAAAGAGGTGAAGCACCTCGATGGCTACAACGGTTATCTGATGTACATTACCCGAAATGCAGTGATCGATGCACTACACTACAAGAAAACTTTAGGCCGATATGCGAATGATGCACGAGGATTTAGCAGGATACCTAAACTTAGAAATAATTGCGAATTTGTAAGTGAAGGTAATCGATGCTACCTCGAAGCAAAACGTTTTATTCAAAAGGGTGAAGAGTTGTTAGTGGGTTATGGAAAGGAGTTCTGGCAATTGCAGCGGAAAATTAGGAAGACTAAAATTCAAGAATAAAAATAGTACTTCAAATAGAGTAATATTACTTATTGACAAAAACCAAACAAGAAAGAATCGTTGTTTTCACTCGACCCAGGTATTTAGGTATCTCACCTGGGTAATTTTGAATGCCACTCAAATCATCTCTATTAGTTAAATGAATTAAACGAGTCGCGTCTGTAACGTCTCTGGAAATTTGTTCTCCTTGCACAGCAGCTAACTTCAATAGTTCAACTTTTATATCCCGAATCGTTTTTTCATAAAACGGAATCGACTTATATGTCAAATCGGAGTGATTTTTTACTTCGTTGTAGAGTTGCTTTAACCTGACTGACATGATTTCGTATTATACTGTTGTTGTACGTATAAAAATGCAAACAAATATAACGCATTAATTACAGAAGGTAGCCTAGAACTTGATTAGGTTTTCAAGAATAGCCGATACAACAAAACAAGTTTATCAAACTCGTGATTCATCATCTGGCTAATTTTTTCCGAACTAATGGCCGGATCGCCCGGTAAATACTTTCTACCAACACTAAATGCGTAATACCGCCAATCATCGGCCTTTATAAATTCAGCCAGTAGCTCGGGATTTAGGAAAGACTCAACCTTTCGTTTGTCTCCAACCACTTCAATCCAATAACCCGAACCTAAACCAGTAGATAATTTAAAGAATTGATTCCTGTACTCCTCTTCGAGCATCTTATCTTTCAAATACGCCCGATCTTCTCTTCCTTTCCCAATTCCGCAAAACAATGATACTTCTATTGATTGTGGTTTGATGCTTAGTTGTAACTGAACTACCTCTTCCAACCGATGATTAATCTTCTTTAGCT
Organism: Flammeovirgaceae bacterium; assembly: GCA_021299455.1. Lineage (GTDB taxonomy): Bacteria > Bacteroidota > Bacteroidia > Cytophagales > Cyclobacteriaceae > ELB16-189. Next base: position 26,178 of record JAJTGQ010000061.1, read on the forward strand.
CGGCTTCTCCCCTGCCATACCCAATCGAAAGACTTCTTACCTTTTGGCTAGAATAGTGAGTCGGATCAATACTATTGACAAGACAATTAATATCTGCGTTTTCAAACAAATTCAGTTTATGCACATGCTCTTTGACAGTATTGTGCAATTGAACCAATTTATTTCGCACCTTTTCGCGCTGCGCAACCACCTCTTGTGTAGTCAAGTGTGCCCTGTCATTGGCAAACGTGAGGTAATGTGCCTTTTGAAAAAATTGATTTTTAAACTTGATGGTCTCCCAATTAAATCCGGCAGTAGTAAGCGAAACAAATTCTTCTTTCTCTTGCCGCGAAGCAATTTCTCGCTGCTTGATGGATGGATATAGCAATTCATACTCCTGAATCAGCGCCTCGTTCAATGGCTCAGCAAACTCAAAGTAGCCGGTAAACCACGACTTCAGTTCTTCGATCTGCTTGGCATCGGTGATCTTATAAAAGAGTTCTTCCCGATCCTTGAGGCCCTCCAGCGTAAAATCTCCGGAGCCAATAAAAGCCACCGCTTTGCGAAAGGGCAAATCGAAAATGTACACGTTCGAGTGAAATACATTGCGGGTATACACGTTCAGCGTAATTCTCCCTTGATAGTTTCTCCAAATCCGTCTGAGTACTTGTGGTGACGTAGGCACATCCAATCCTGTCACTATATCCATTTTACATTTGGGCGGAATCCGGCTACGGACAAAATCAAATCCTGCCTCTGAGATAGAAGCCGAAGCGATGTAGCAATGCTCTGCCTGTTGCAGTAACTTCTCGTTGATTAAAGGTGCTGCGAGTTTTTTAACAAGCATAGTTAAACTAACACTTACAATGCAATCCCTACCTTAACCCCCTGCTCAATCGCACGCTTGGCATCTAACTCTCCTGCCTCCAACGCGCCACCGATTAGATGAACATTGGTATGTGTTTCTTTCAATTTGTTAAAAAGTTGATTGTTTGAAATCTGGCCAGCGCAAATGATCACGTTGTCCACCTCCAATAATTGAGGTACGCCCTGCACGGTGATGTGCAACCCGGCATCATCTATTTTTTGATAGGTGACATCGTCCATCATTTTTACCTTTTTCATTTTCAACGCAGAGCGGTGAATCCAACCGGTGGTTTTTCCCAAGCGCTCACCGAGTTTACCTTTTTTGCGTTGTAACAAAAATACTTCCCTTGGGGTTTTCACCGATGCACCTTTTAAAAGGGCACCACCCGATTGATAATCCATATCGACTCCCCACTCTTTCATAAAGGTCTTCACGTCCATCGTTTCCGAATGGGTGAGAAACTCGGCCACATCAAAACCAATACCCCCTGCACCGATTATGGCAGCTCTCTTTCCCACCGGTTTTTTATGCAACACCACATCTGTATAAGATAATACTTTCGGGTGCTTACTTCCTTCAATGTTAACGCCCCTACCAGTTACGCCAGTGGCTACCACGATCTCCGCAAAATCATTTGCTTGCGCTTCGGAGAACATGGTGTTCAAATGAATTTGTACTCGATGAATTTCCATCTGCTTTTTGTAGAACCGCAGCGTCTCGCGAAACTCTTCTTTACCCGGAATTTCTTTTGCAATGTTAAACTGCCCACCAATGGAAGCTTGGGCCTCAAACAAATGTACTTCGTGGCCGCGTTGTGCTAGGGTAACCGCACACGACAAGCCCGCAGGCCCGGCACCCACTACGGCAATTTTCTTTTTAGCGGTTGCTGGTGTAATCGACATCGTCAACTCATTGCAAGCCCTTGGGTTCACCATGCAACTGGCCGTCTTCCGTTTAAACACGTGATCTAAACAAGCTTGATTGCAAGCAATGCAGGTGTTGATTTCATCTGCCCTTCCCTCCATAGCTTTCTTTGGAAATTCAGGGTCAGCCAAAAACGGTCGCGCCATCGATACCATGTTGGCATGTCCGTCCGCCAAAATCTTTTCAGCTACATCCGGCATGTTGATGCGATTGGTGGTGATTAACGGAATAGATACTTTACCCATCAATCGTTTTGTCACCCAACTAAATCCCCCGCGGGGCACCATCGTGGCAATGGTTGGTACACGTGCTTCATGCCACCCAATACCCGTGTTGATAATGGTCGCTCCTGCTTTCTCAATCTCTTTGGCCAAATGTTCTATCTCTTCCCACGTAGAACCATCATCTACTAAATCCAACATCGACAATCGATAGATGATAATAAAATTCTTTCCGACTGCTGCGCGTGTATTTCGTACAATCTCCAGCGCAAACCGGATTCTGTTTTCGTACGCACCACCCCAATCATCGGTGCGCTTGTTTGTCTTCGATACAATAAACTGATTTATCAAATAACCCTCTGAACCCATGATCTCTACGCCATCATACCCGGCCTCTTGAGCCAACTTTGCGCAATTGACGAAATCATTAATCGTTCTTCGAATGCCGCCTTTTGTAAGCTTCCACGGCTTAAAAGGGGAAATGGGCGATTTAATAGCCGATGGTGCAACTGCCAAGGGGTGATAACCATACCGCCCTGCATGTAAAATCTGCATACAAATTTTTCCGCCTTCGGCATGCACCGCATCGGTGATGAGCTTGTGCTCTTTCGCTTCTGACTTCGTTGAAAGTTTACTAGCAAACGGGCCAGTCCAACCTGCACGATTGGGTGCCACGCCACCTGTTACAATAAGCCCTACTCCACCTTTTGCCCTCTCTGCAAAATAGGCGGCTTGTCGCTGAAAACCATTTTTGCTTTCCTCTAACCCAGTATGCATAGAACCCATCAGGATTCGGTTTTTCAAAGTAGTGAATCCTAAATCGAGTGGTTGAAAAAGAAGGGGGTATTGCATAGAATTTGTTATAGCAAACGAAGATACATTTTATAGAAAGTTCTGATGTCAATCTTTTTAAATAGTTTGTGACGATAGCAAAGGCTACTAATTTTTTTTGAAAACGCAAATCCAGGCACCAAATTTCTCAAGACAACATCAATAACTGAATTCCTTGGCCTTTAAAGGAAACCGATTTGAAGGGTCAGGTCGTAAGACCTGACCACACAGGAATGTCAATCTTTTTAAATATTTTGTGACGAAAGCAAAGGCTAATTATTTTTTAGGAATATCTTAAAGACTGTTCCTTCATTCACCTTGCTTTGCACCTCCAGCGTTCCACCCATAGCATCAACATGGGTTTTCACCAGAAACAATCCTTTGCCCTTGCCTTCCACATGAAAATGAAATCGGCTGTAGAGCTTAAAAAGTTTTTTTCCATATTGTAGCAAGTCGATACCCAACCCATTATCGCGGAAATCAATTTCTATTTTGTTATCGACAATAGCTGAAGAGATTTTTATGTGAGGAGGCCGATCCGGATGACGATACTTGATGGCATTGCTCAATAGGTTTAGCAGGATGCTTTGTAAATAGGGGCGGATCGTATGCACCGTATCAACCTTTTCAAAGTTGATGTCTATCACGGCCTTGGATTGCAGAATATCATTCTCAAGACCATTTAATGTGATAACTAACTCCTTCTGGAGATTAACTTCCGTTATTGTTTGGCTGAGGTTTTCGCGTATCTCCAAGATTTGTCCGAGGTCTTTCACAATCGTGTCCAACTCTGCACAACTGAAAATCATTTTCTGTATGATCAATTCTTTTTCCGTAAGGTTTACCTGTTGCCGGGTAAGCAAATGCGACAAGCCAAGGATCCTTGCTACAGGCGCACGAAGGTTATGCGAAGCAATGAAAGCAAATTGCTCCAATTGAAGATTATAGTCGGTAAGTTCCTTTGTTCTCTTTTTTACTTCCTCCTCCAAATTCACATTTCTTAAAAGAATATCCTGATTCTGTTCTTCAATAATAGTCTGGGCCTCTTTCAGTTGCACATTTTGATAGGCCATTTGGTCACGCTGGGCGGCTATCTCTTCTTGCCCTTGTATTAGTTCCTCGTTTTGCGCAGCAATTTCTTCGCGTTGACTGATTAACTCCTCGTTCTGTGTAACTATCTCTTCTTTCTGCTCTTGAATCTGGCGTGTCCGTTGCAATACCTGCTCCTCCAGTTCCTGGTTAAATTTAACCTGCTGATCTATTCTTGCCCGTGATTCTAGCTGCAACTTGTACCCGATACCCAAAGCGAAAATTAGGATTTCGACAATTGTCCCATAAGCGATGATCAGAAAAATATCGGTATAGAATTCTTTGTAAAGAATATATATGCCAAACAGTATGCTGCTCCACAGCACTAAGGAGCCAATAAGTAGAAAATAATCTGCTCTTACGTTTTTTCTAAACGCAACAAAGAGAAAGGCAGTTATTGTAGTAAACGAGAGAAGACAAAACCCAACAGTAATGTCGCGTGAAATGAAAAAAGCATTGTATCGAACCTGAATGTAAATAATTAGTAAGGTGGACAAGATGGTTAAAATAAGAAATCCTGAATGCCATTTCCGCAATTGGGGGAACCGGGTCTTTGCATCTAAGAAAACGTAAACAAATTCCCCGTAAGCGCCAAGCACAAGTACCGAAGAAATGAGATTGATATCAAATAGCAATTTGATACTAAAAACGCTGCTTACCCAATAATACAGCCACGGGTTTGTAGTGACCATAAATACAACAAAAAGAATTGAGTAGAGCGCATGAATGATGTACATTCTCACTTTGCTGAGCAGATAGATGGCAAAATGATAAAGGGCTATCATGGTCAGGGCAATGGCAAGAAAAATTGAAATGTGGTTCTTGCCGCCTTCATACTGTAAATGGAAAGGAATAACAGCTAGGAAGGTAATCTTTTCATATGGGTTTCTGGCGAACCTCAGCAGAAATTGTCGAGTAGTTCCCTTAGGCACTATAACCGCCCTTCCGAATACATTAACAGGAAAACGAACGTGGCCATTGTTTGAAACAGGAAGCCACAAGTCACTATCAACACTTTTCTGATAAAGACTAAAGATGGGATTATTATTAGCCCGATCCTGAATAACAAAAATGGGATCCTTCACATCTTGATTGAAAACATTAAACCTTAACCAGCCATTAAAATCTATAAACGTTTCATCATTAAGCTTAGAAAAACTCAGGCTTGCTGCTTTGGCCGGATCAGGTTCTTGTGATTGAGCTATTTCGGCTACTTTTAAGATATCTGTAATTCCGTTCCGTTGAGAAACCACAACATCAGCTCCTCCTTGTGCCAAAAGGAGTGTGGGAAACAAGAAGAGTAAACCCACGAAGATCGATTTTGAAATACTTAACATCGTTCGAAATATACAAAATAGTACAAACTTGTTGAAAGTATAATTTTTTGTACTATCACCTGAACGAAAAGTTAAAATGAAATGGCGGAAGCATTTCAAATGACCAGCTTTTTTATGGTGCTTATATTACCACACAACAGCATCGTGTGTAAAAATATAAAATTATCGGGTCAGTCTATTGTTTGCCAACCGGTTTCTTTCGTTCCTGATCATTTGATTGAAAAAGCGATAGCCGTTTACAAGTCCGATCACAATTGCAAGATAACGACACCGCGCAAGCAAATGGTATTTATTTTTACTGGATGATCACCCGCTGCCATTCCCTACAGGATCTGTTCAAGAGTCCGCTTTTTTCCCTGTGCCGTCCGGCCTTCCGAACTGACGTTTTGAAAACGCAAATCCAGGCCACCAAATTTCTCAAGACAACATCAATATCTGAATTCCTTGGCCTTTAAAGGAAACCGATTTGAAGGGTCAGGTCGTAAGACCTGACCACACAGGAAATTAAAGGAAACTCGTTTAAGGGGTCAGGTCGAAAGGCTAGACAGTACAGACAAAAGGAAACTCATCTAATTCTTCAATTCTTGTTTTTCTTTCGTGTATCATCGCTATACAAAATATGCCTCAATTCATTAAGTAATCTCGGTATTTCATCATAGTTTGTGTGAATGATGATGACTTTATCGCTGGTGATATGCCGCTCGATAAATGTTGCATAACCAGGCCACCCCTCAGTATTGCTTGCGTAATAACCAAAGGTATTATCGTTAATAAAAAACAAACCTAGTCCATATTGAGTCTTTGTACCATCCATTAACGTAGCGGGAACATACAAGTCTTTTTTGCTCTCTTTAGTAATTAACGTGTTTTGATGTAAAGCCCTGTCCCACTTCACCAAATCACTAACGGTGGAGTTTATTGTTCCATCTCCAACAATCCCATCTAACCATATCACTATTTTATTGGAGTTGTAGTTGTAGTTGTTAGCCAATACAAATCGATTTGAACTAAAGTCGTAGACATATCCAGAAGCATCATTAATAACTTTTTTTGGCGCATATCTACGATAGAACATAAATGTGTTTGACATTCTTAGTGGTTTAAAATATTTTTTATCTAGATAAGTGGCATAAGATAATCCCGACAATTTTTCTATAATAGACGCCAATAAAACATAGCCTGTATTGCTATATTCAAATTTTGTATTCGGTTCAAATAACAATGGGGGGCGATGAGCTTCAAATAAATAGATGATATCCTGATTGGTAGCAATCTTCGCCTTGTCCCACAAGCTATCCATTAGCTGCATATAGTCGGGCATTCCACTTGTGTGATTTAACAAATGCCTTACCGCTACTTTGTGATATTCTCTTAATTCAGGAAGGTGTTTGTCAATAGTATCATCGTAATTCAACTTCCCCTGTTCTTTTAGTTGAACAATGGCCAGTGCAGTGAATTGTTTTGCACAAGAAGTCAATTCAGAAACCGAATTCTCCTTTAATTCTTCCTTGCTCTCTTTATTCGCCAAACCAAAACTCTTCTGATAAATTGGCTTTCCTTTCTCAGTTATTAAAACATTTCCATTGAACTGCCCATGCTCGCTAATAGCATTAAAGAGGCTGTCAATTCCCTGAAATTTATTTTGGCCAAAAAGAAAATGACTGAAGACTATAGCGATTAAAAGCAGCTTAAATTTCATTTTTGATTTTCGTGTTAAATCAAAGTATTAGAGTTTATTGAAAAGAAAATCGGCAATTAATGTAGCTACGTGTTGCAATATGAAAATCAAATTAATCAGATTATCTATTTAAAGGATACCTAGCCAATGTTGATGTCTTTCACCGACATGTACGCTAAACGTTTTTCAGACCAAAACTTTCATGGTCTGCTCGGTCTATCACAGTTTACCTCATCCATCAGCCTAGTTCATCGTGTTTCTTGGTGAAGAACACCTATAAAGACAAGTCATTGGCGTGGTTGTTCGGAGAGCCAAAAGTCGTCCTTCTCAGTATTTTGCTGTAACATTAAATCCAACGCCCATTGGGAATTTCTTCCACCGTCCTTGACTTGCTTTTCGGTAAAATGTCCCCTTATTTACGAAACCTGAAGAAAATACTACTCCAGAATTGCTTTTACCTTCAACCCACTCAAGTCCTATAAAGAAATCGCCATTCACAATCGCATTGTATCTTGATAAGTCAACATCAATTTTACCTGTTTGACCGCTTATTTTTACAAGGATATTTTCAGCCAGAATATTTTTATCAGGAAGCCCATTTTTTATTTCATAAATATTTACTCTGAAAGTCGATGTGTCTCCTTCGTTATAGGAAATATTAAAACTAAAGGTATCTAGATAGGTTGGAACATCTTTGATTTTTATCTTGACAACAATTTCGCTTCCTAAATCTCCTGAGGCAAATCTTCCGCCAAAGAACTTCGATTCGGTCTTATTCCCTAATACTCTTTTGGTCAGCTTTTTGTCAGTGATTACGATTTCTCTCAATTCATCTGTCCTTTCTTGTAATCGAACATTTAAAGTCAACTTCTGCTTTTTAAACACGTCCTTCAAATATATCACAGTGGGTTCGTAGCCAACCATTGAAATTCTAAGCGTGTCATTTACATTTGATTCCAACAATGGAAGCTCAAATTCACCTTTTGTGTCGGAAGTAGTGCCTACATCCTTGTTAGGAATACCAATATTTACGTAGGGCAAAGGAAGATTTAACTTTTTGTCCTTTATAACTCCCGTCAATGTATTCTTTTTAATTGGCTCAAAAACACTCTTTGATGTCGGCTGTGAAAACTGTTTGGTTATTCCTTGATTCGGAATGTTATTGGAAAAATAATTCTCTCCTTTTAGCTTATCCATTAAGTAGTCAATAGTCAGTTTTTGAATTACAGAATACTTAGAGTCAGTTTTGTTATCTCTCAAAACGATGCTTAGACTTGAGAAATCCTCATGTGTTGAATGGTCAATTTTCAGATACAACTTATCCTTCAAAATATAGTCGGTTATGTTATAGATTGAGTCTGGTAAATTATCCCATTTCGAAATATCACTATCCAAACGAAGAAATGAAGAACTGATTGCTTCTGGTTTAAAGAAACTTGCGTCTCGTATACGAGTTATTTTGTCATTTTCTTCTTCGTCTACATAAGCAAATTGTTCAGAACCATCAAGTGAAACAAAAGCCTTGATTCTACTCGTTTTTTTCATGGCCATTATTGTCGCAGCAAGACCACCCCAGCTATAGCCTATTAAACCAACGTCTTGCGAGCCTAAATTGCGTTTAGTCAAATAATCAATAATGAAGTCAGCATCGTTTATTTGCTCAAAGACATCTTCAGGCTCCGTTGTCATATTGCCAGGAAATCGGCCAATTGAGCTAACAGATGCTACAACGAAGCCTTTCTTTGTCAATGACTCAAATAGCAAATAGTTTTCATAACTCATTCCATTAAATCCAGCTAAGTAAATTATCAACGGAAACTGTTGTGCAATTGGTTTTGCATTTACATAACTTTTCGTTCGTACTCTTCTTAGGGTATCGTGGTTTGTACAATTTAAACTAGCACAAATGTATTGAAGCAGTTCTGTTGTGAATCCGTAGTAGGTTCTTGTGTCATCATAAAAATTACTCCTTTGTTCAAGCAGATTTACCAAATCTACAAACGAGGCAGTTGTATCAGATGAGGTAATGTAAGCAGGATACCAAAGGTCTATATCAATTGGTCTATAATGTAATTTGTCAGATATGGTAGTATTTGGTTTATAAGTCCGACTTGAATCATAAATGCTAATGACTTTAAACCCGACATGAAAATCCCCAGCTTGTCCAATAGCAGCTAATGAAGTGAGTAAAATCAGTCCAGTTGCCTGTATTATTCTCCTCAAAGTTTATACTATTTTAGATTTCCTTATAGTGAAAATATCTTTTGTACGATGGTTGAATAAGAAAAATAGTTTTAAGCTGTTAGTCTATTAAGGGTAGTATGAATTGGCTCTTTTGCTCGCTTTGGTGTCGCGCGGGAATGAGCCGCAAGTAAAACGCCAATGTTCGAAGCACACGAATCTGTCCGTGCGGCATTGGGCATAACTCTCAAATATACGCAACTCCGATAAACGAAATTTTCACAAATCCATCCAAAACTGGTTAGCATGACGTAATAACTACAAACCTAAAAAGCTAAACAAAAAACTACGTACTGGCATCGGCCAGCGATAGTAGCGGAAAGCCCACAGCGAGGAACGAGCGAGGACTTGTAGCGGATAGCGCGGCCCCGATGGCACCGTGTATAGGAAGGTGTGCATCGGGGGGCCGTCCACCTTCGCTGAAGCTACGGTGGGCAGGCCCAAACAACCAAAGTCGTCTGACCGCTTTTTCGGGAGAATCATCAGCGGTCTGACGACTGGTCGGTAAGTCCACCTTCGCCACCATCTTCTCTTAAGCTACAATGGCTAAAAAGGCTACGGTGCACAGGCTACCACACGTTAGCTAAATAAACACGTAATCCGTACTTTTGAGGCCTAAAACCGCTTTCCGATGGCTGCTGCTACTTCCGAGAAAAAAGAGAAAACCGTTTCCATGGCCGGGCATACCGCGCCCGAGCCGTACAAACCCAAAAACAAAGTGCGCATAGTAACGGCAGCCAGCTTGTTTGATGGGCACGATGCAGCCATCAACATCATGCGCAGGATCATTCAGGCCACAGGCGTAGAGGTGATTCACCTCGGCCACGACCGCAGTGTAGAAGAAGTGGTGAACACGGCCATACAAGAAGATGCGCAGGCGATTGCCATGACAAGCTACCAGGGTGGTCACACAGAATATTTTAAATACATGTATGACTTGCTGCAAGAGAAAGGTGCTAGCCACATCAAAATTTTTGGCGGTGGCGGTGGCGTAATCTTGCCCGATGAAATCAAAGAGCTGATGGACTACGGCATTACAAAAATATATTCGCCCGATGATGGGCGCGCCATGGGCTTGCAGGGGATGATCAATGATCTAGTGGAGCGGAGTGATTATGCTACCGGAAAGTCCATAGATCATGGACCTTTAACTATCGACAACCACGTGCGCATTGCGCAATACATTTCAGGAGCAGAGAATTATTTTGACGATCATAAAAAAGTATTTGAAGAGATCAACCAAAAAGCTACGCTGTCCAAAGCACCGGTGTTGGGGATCACGGGAACGGGTGGCTCGGGCAAATCTTCGATGGTGGATGAAATTGTAAGACGATTTTTAATTGACTTTAAGGATAAAACAATCGGGTTAATTTCGGTCGATCCATCGAAACGCAAAACGGGTGGCGCGCTGTTGGGCGATCGAATTCGCATGAATGCCATCAACAACTCAAGAGTCTACATGCGCTCGTTGGCTACGCGTCAAAGCAATTTAGCATTGTCGGCCTACGTGAAAGAAGCGGTGCAAGTGTTGAAAGCCGCAGGTTTTGATATTATTATTTTAGAGACATCGGGGATTGGGCAGAGTGATACGGAAATATTAGATCACAGCGATGTATCGCTCTATGTGATGACACCAGAATATGGTGCGGCTACGCAACTGGAGAAAATCGATATGCTTGATTTTGCCGATGTGATAGCATTGAACAAATTTGACAAGCGTGGTGCATTAGATGCTTTGCGCGATGTGAAAAAACAATATCAGCGCAATCATAATCTCTGGGACAAAAAGCCGGAAGATATGCCGGTATACGGCACAATTGCCTCACAATTCAACGACCCGGGCACGAACCAACTCTACAAGCATTTAATTGATACACTCAACGCGAAGACGCATGCAAATTTGATCTCTTCATTTGAGATCACCCGCGAAATGAGTGAGAAGATTTTTGTGATCCCTCCGCACCGCACTCGCTACCTCAGCGAGATATCCGAGACGAATCGCAAATACGACCAGTGGGTAAACGAGCAGGCCGAAGTCGCGCAAAACTTATATGCAATTGAAAAAGTGAAGTCGCTGCTCAAGAGTAAAGCAGAATTGGAAAGTGAAGAAAGTAATTTGAGATTGAGCCTGAGCCCAAAGAACTGGAAACTGATTGAAGAATGGCCGGCCAAAGTGCAACAATACAAAGCACCATTGTTCAAGTTTAAAGTAAGAGATAAAGAACTCGCCATTCAAACCCACACCGAATCGCTCTCGCATTCGCAAATACCAAAAGTAGTATTGCCGGCTTACAAAGCGTGGGGCGATTTGTTGAAATGGATGTTGCAGGAAAATGTGCCTGGAGAGTTTCCGTACACGGCCGGGATTTATCCGTTTAAGCGTGAAGGCGAAGATCCTACCCGTATGTTTGCAGGCGAGGGTGGTCCCGAGCGAACCAACAGACGCTTTCATTATGTGAGCAAGTCGATGCCCGCGAAGAGATTGTCGACTGCCTTTGACTCGGTAACTCTTTATGGAAATGATCCAGACTACCGACCGGATATTTATGGAAAGATTGGTAACTCGGGTGTTTCGATTTGTTGTCTAGATGACGCGAAGAAATTATACAGTGGTTTTGATTTGTGTGATCCGAAAACTTCGGTGTCGATGACGATCAACGGGCCGGCACTCATGCTACTCGCCTACTTCATGAATGCTGCCATCGATCAGCAATGCGAAATCTATATTAAGAAAAACGGGTTGGAGGATGAAATAAGAAAAAAGATCAAGGCGATGTACGCCAAAGGAGATGCTCCTGCTTATCAGGGAGAATTGCCGGAAGGAAACAATGGATTGGGATTAATGCTGCTCGGCACTACCGGAGATCAGGTGCTGCCGAAAGATGTCTACGAAAAAATCAAAGCAGACACACTTACACAAGTGCGTGGCACGGTGCAGGCTGATATTTTAAAGGAAGATCAGGCACAGAATACGTGTATTTTCTCAACAGAGTTTGCCTTGCGCCTCATGGGCGATGTGCAACAGTATTTTATTGAAAAGAGCGTTCGGAATTTTTATTCTGTATCGATCTCGGGCTACCACATTGCCGAGGCAGGTGCAAATCCAATCACACAGTTGGCATTTACCCTTTCAAATGGTTTCACCTACGTGGAATATTATTTGAGTCGCGGGATGGACATAAACGAGTTTGCCCCTAACCTATCGTTCTTCTTCTCGAATGGCATCGATCCGGAATATGCTGTGATCGGTCGAGTAGCCCGCAGAATATGGGCAAAAGCCATGCGCGAAAAATACGGAGCAAATGCGCGCAGCCAGATGATGAAGTATCATATTCAAACTTCGGGTCGCTCATTGCATGCGCAAGAAATTGACTTCAACGATATCCGTACTACGTTGCAAGCTCTGTACGCCATTTACGACAATTGTAATTCGCTGCACACCAACGCCTACGATGAGGCGATTACCACTCCTACCGAGGGATCGGTTCGCAGGGCGATGGCTATTCAATTGATCATTAATAAAGAGTTGGGGCTGGCCAAAAATGAAAATCCGTTAACGGGTTCTTTCATCATTGGAGAACTTACTGACTTAGTGGAAGAAGCTGTTCTCTTAGAATTTGATAAAATAACAGAACGCGGTGGAGTATTAGGTGCCATGGAAACGATGTATCAGCGTGGAAAAATTCAAGAGGAGAGTTTGTATTACGAGACCTTGAAGCACACAGGCGAATACCCGATCATTGGCGTGAATACGTTCTTAAGTTCTCAAGGCTCTCCAACCATCATACCGGGTGAAGTTATTCGTGCTACCACCGAAGAGAAAGAATACCAGATCAAAATGCTGCGAAATCTTCATGCATTCCAGGGAAACAGAATCGATATCTCCATCAATAAAGTGCAAGATGCCGCAGTTCAAAACAAAAACATTTTTATTGAATTGATGGAAGCCGCCAAAGTTTGCTCGTTGGGTCAAATAACGAGAGCCTTATTTGAAGTGGGTGGGCAGTATCGAAGAAATATGTAGCCAAAAAAAAAGAAAGCCCCGACTAGAGCTTCCCTTTTCACTTGGTTAAGACTTGACCTTATTTAGTAACCGAAGCTGTTACGTTTTTGTCACTCACTTCGAATGTAGGAGTGCCCACCAATTGCTTCAGGCTGTATACTACACCCAAGTCACCGTTAATGTTCATGTTTTTGTTGTACACCATTTCTTTGTTACCGTTAAAGATGCGAACGTTCACACGGTTCGTTCCTTGATTAGAGATCGCCAACAAATATTTGTTCTCGCCAGCTAACTTTGATACGTGAATAGACTTCACAGCTCCGCTTTCCACTTTCTCATTTACTGATTCAGTAGCATATACGATGATTTGCTCAGTTACCTGCTTACCAGACTTCAATTCAACTTTGTAATTACCTGATTCCATTCCAAAGAAATTCAATGGGCGGATAAAACCATTTGAAGCTCTGATATAGTCAGCAAATACAATTTCGCCTTGTTGGTTATATACTTTGAAGGCTATACTGTTCTCTCCTGGTTGATGATAAATCACCTTGAAAACACCTGCTGTATTCGTATTCAATACTACAAGTTGCGAGTTGCTTGGATCACTAGCGAATGCAAACACGCTTACCAACACCATCAATACGCTTAATACAATTGACTTCGTTTTCATAATTTGTTTTTTCGTTTTGTTTATGATGCAAATGTACGTGGCTCACGCACAAAAGGCCGAACGTTGTAAGTAAACTTGATTTTAAATCAAAAAAATCGTTTGCGTAAAGTCAGCCGCGAAAACAAAATTAAGTACCCACTATAACAAAGGGAAAAAATGAGAAGTTAAAAAAGGAAGGCAAAATTAATTACGAACTCGATTGCATTGATTATTGTGCGAAAGACTACCAGCAGAAGGGGCTTTGGGCTATTTAGCAAACCATCGAAAGCGCTCGCGATGGCGAAATGTTCGCTAGCGCACAAAGCCTTTGCGCTTTAAGTCCGATACCTAAAATGAATTCTAGTTTAGATGAAAAACATCTTTCGATTTTTCAGCTTGTAAAAGAAGCTGATGATGATAGGTCAATTGATTGAACAAAAAGCTTTCCTTCCGTTCATCTTCTGCAGAAACAAATTTCAATTTGCTTTCAAAATCCATACTCAAATCGTTGGCAATATGGTAAATCGAAATGTTTTTTGTTGATGGGGTAATGTTCATTTGAGCCGCATACTCTTTGTACTTCTCCACTAACTTCACCGAAGTGGATGCATGCATGTCCGTGTTCATCATCGTTACATCGCCACCCGGATACAGCTTATCCCTGAATGTGCGATAGAGTGTATCCATCACAAACAGATCGGTGCATTTCACAATGATGTCGGACTCGCCAGTGGGATAACGCTTAATGATGCTCTCCAATTTTACCAAAGAACCAAACTTCTCACTGTTCAGTGCATGGTTAAAATAAATTCCAAAGCTGATATCTTTTGTCTCCGCATCATCCAATAATTGACGGTAGCGAGGCTCAAAAATATGAAGGGGAACCATCTCCCCAGGCAGTGGGAAAATAGTTAACGGAAACATCGGAATCTTGATTAAACCACTCATTAGACGATTAAAACACCAAAATCAGCGTAAAGTTGCGGTGGTTGTAAAAAAAACCAAGGTTAGAAGCTGATTAAGTAGTGCGGCACAACGTTAAACCGGCTTTGCAACAAAGCGTCTCCCGGCAGAAAACTGAGATTTACGATGAATGAGTAGCCTGCCACAGTTGCACCGAGTCGTTGGATCATATTGCCAGCTGCGGTAGCCGTACCCCCCGTGGCTAGCAGATCATCGTGCAATAACACTCTTGTTCCACTAGAGACAGCATCTACATGCATTTCAATCGAAGCAGTTCCATATTCAAGGGCATATTCTTGTCTTATTTTTTTAAAGGGAAGCTTTCCCGCCTTGCGGATGGGAATGAATGGGATGGCCATCTTCTGAGCGATGAGCGAACCGAAAATAAAGCCACGAGCCTCCACTCCTGCCACGGCATCAATCTGATGGTTCTTGAAGTGATCTGCAATCGCATCGACCACGCATTCGCGCGCAGATGGATTAGCCAATAGAGGCGTAATATCTTTAAATAAAATACCCGGCTTAGGAAAGTCGGCCACATCACGAAGCAAAGGCTTCAGCTCTTCTTCCAATGAAATCATGTATAGCTAGTTCTTTTTCCGTTTAAAAAAATCTGATCAATCCAATCATAGCCAAGGCGGTAGGGTAAATAAGCAAATGAGGGAGTTGACTTAGTAATAATCAGGTTTGCTTTCTTCCCTTTCGTGATACTTCCATGGGTACTTAACAGTTCCAAACAACTGGCCGTGTTAATAGTTACAGCATTAAATGCTTCTTCGGGCGTCATTTTCATTTTTATGCAGGCAAGCGAAAACATCAGGGGCATACTGCCACTGGGAGAACTCCCGGGATTGTAATCGGATGCAACTGCGATGGGCAACCCCGCATTCAACATTTTGCGAATCGGTGGAAAGGGTAAGCCAAGAAAGAAGGCAGCAAAGGGCAAAGCGGTCGGCATCACTTGTGTGTTTTTGAGTAGCTCAATCTCCTCATCACCTATATTTTCCAAATGATCTACACTCAACGCCTTTGTGGCAACACCTGCTTGCACTCCACCTGATCTAGAAAGTTGATTGGCATGGATGCGGGGTTTCAAACCAAATTTTTTTCCTTGTTCTATAATTGACACTGTTTCTTCGCGACTGAAAAAACCTTCTTCACAAAAAACATCGATATAGTCGGCCAGTTTTTCTTCCGCAATGGCCGGAATCATTTCTTCTAAAACCAATTTTAGATAATTGGGTTTGGTCATTTCTTTGGGCACTGCGTGCGCACCCAAAAAAGTGGTCTTTACTGACAGACCTGTTTCCAACCCGATCTTCTTTGCTACCCGCAACATTTTGATTTCGTCTTTCACGGTAAGTCCGTAGCCGCTTTTAATCTCCACGGCTCCTGTCCCCGTTTGGATAATTTCGATGGCCCTGGGCATTGAGCGATCGAACAATTCTTGCTCAGAAACAGCCTGCAGTTTTTTCGCGGAGTTGAGTATGCCGCCACCGGCCGCTGCAATCTCCTCATAGCTGGCACCTTTAATTTTCAGCACAAATTCCTCCTCACGTGTAGCTGCGAACACAAGATGAGTGTGGCTGTCCACAAAACTGGGTAACACAAATTTGCCCGAAGCATCTACCCTTTCGATAGCTTCTGCGGGAGCGTCTTGCTGCACACCATAGTCTGCAATCAATCCATCTTTAACAGCCAAATAAGCATTGGAAAGGATGGGCAAATCGCTCATTGAAGCACCGGAAAGAAAAGCGGGTGTTGAATCTCTAACCTGAACCAGACCTTTGATATTCTCGATCAGCAGATCAAAAGCCATTCTACGAAAAATTACTTGCCGAATGATTCAACTTTGTAGTCGAGATTGGTGCCAAATACAGGGAATGCAATTTTAAACATCATGTAAAAACCCTGACCGGCAATCGAAGGCCTTATACCGACTTCACCACCATAAGACCAGCTCATAGTGCGATTGAATTTGCCATCAATGCCTGCACGAAACCCAAACGAACTGGTTTTAACTGCATTTGTTGCATAGTCTTGTCCTAAATAAGTAACCGGATCCAGCGTTAACCCTGGTGCAAAAATTACATCGAAAAATAAGGTCAACAATCCATCGTCAAGCCCCTCCTCATATTTTTCAAAGCTGACGGCCACATTTCTAAACCAGGCTGCTGATCCTCCTATGTAGATATTGGTAGTTGATAGGTTACTGAAGACGCCCACATTTCTAACTGCGCCTGTAATAGGATTTATAGGAAGAAGTCCTTCTCCGTTGTTATTCACCAAATCTGCATTGGTAAGCCCTTGCTCTTTCAAAGCACGATTTAAATCAACTGTACTCTTCCAATGTATTCCGCCTAGCCTAACTCCATAGATCTTTCTCACCTTGCACGGCACTTCCGCCCGGAGGGGCACGTTGGCAGCCCACTTGTTACCTCGAAGACTCTTTTTGTAGAGAACCATCTTCGTCTTTCCTGCTCCATCAAAATCTTTAATATGGTAGGTTCCTCCGAGCTCAAAATAGTTAAAAATCTGTGGTTTGTTGGTAAAATCTAAATCGCTATTGTCCAATGCAGCCTGGCGATTAAAGTCAAAAAAATTGCTGCTATAGGTTTTTCTGAAATGAGCTTTAAAGTCAAGTTTGTCCTTGTAATAATAACTTGCTTCTACCCCAAATCCTGCGTTTGCATTGGTGGCGAAAAGCTCGCCATACAGCGGCTGAACCCCAATAAACAGTTTGTTTACTGAGTAAGGTTCGTCATAAAGCTCTTCATACGTTACAGCAGGCTTTTCTTTGTTGTCCTGAGCTAACATGGAAAACGGAAGCAACAAAGTCAGGCAAAAAATCAGAAACCTGTTCATCAAGTTATTCATTATATGCCAATTTAACTAAAAAGCAGCTTTCCAGAAAACGTGGAAAGGCCACTTGAATATCCTTTTAACTCGAAAGGTAATTAAAAACGCACTTACAACTAATTGATGTGTAAGTATTTCAATCAATTTGAATCAAAAGAAGCTATTTGATTACTTCCAACTGCCCAGTTTTGAAGCGCACGAAAGGGACCAATCCATTGTCGCGGGTGGGTTGCAGTAAATAGCCAGACGTAAGGACGCCCGAAAGAGCTCCACCTACGAGCAATCCATCCTGAAAGTAGTTCCCATACAACTGCAGAGCCCTCCCAATGTTCATCATTACCTCATAACCTTTTATCGCATTGTCTGGCGGCATCATTCCATGCTTATTGATGTACGATGAACGGAAATTCAGAAAGGCCGGATTGCTAGGCGAGTAATAATTGGGAGCAATAAATACCACTCCGTTATCATCAAATTTTCCGTATTCAACTGCGTTATCTTGAAGCCAAGACTCCTGTCCAATAACAATGATTGAATCACCTCTGGATTCTACACTGTTGATGATCTTTGTATAAATGACAGGTTCATCAGACGCCACAAAAATAGATCCGATGCTGTCTTTTTTCAACGTGAACTCCAATGGGTTCTTCCACTCATCGTATTTGGTGGCCTTTGCTAATTTTTCGAATATCCCGGCCGAAGTTTCGCGTCTTATCTCCTCAGCATACACCACCTTCACACCCAAGTCTAGCGCTCGCTTGATATAGTTGAAAGCCAGTATCGAATCTTTAGGACTCGTACCATAGTACACCATTGAGGTTTTCTTTCGCGGCCTTGTGGCTACCATTTCGGCAGCCTTTTTCCCCATTGTAGCGTGGCTGGGCTGATAGAGAAATGAGAATGGATTTTGCTGAATAAAATCGCTATTGCTCGAAACAGGGTTGACGATTAAATTGATCTCGTTTTTTTGCGAGAAAAGCTGAACTGCTTTGGCGTCTTCTGCAAACAACGGTCCAACGATGAGATCTGCCCCCATTAGTTCAGGGCGGGTAAGAAGTTTTTTTGTTGTCTCGGTATTTCGCTCTGTGTCATATGCAATTAGATCAATGCCAATAGCGGTTTTGTTTAAAGAATCAGCAGCGAGTCGCATTCCCTGATACAAATCGAGAATGGGTTGATTTCTTTTTTTCTCGGGACTTGGCTCGAGAGTAGCAGTTTGAAAAGGGAACAACAACGCCACTCGATATCGATCTTTCTTAATGGATCTCTTTTGAGCGGGCACCAGAAACTCATCACGTCTCCATGCGTATTTTGTTAGCAACGAATCAAAAAGATTATTTTCTAAAGTTGAAAAACCTTTTCTTCCAATGGCTCTGGCCAAGGCACGATCGACTTCCTTATCATTGGGGTGGTTTTCCCGAAGCATCTTCATCGTCTCCACGTCTTCGATCTTTGAAAGATAGAATCGCTTGAGCGAATCGCACTTGTGGCTCAGCGAACTGTCTTTTATTTCGGCCAGCAGAAGCATTGCTTGAAAAAAATCAGACTGCTGAAAAAACAAACTGGCCAGCCAGAGATTCACTTCATTCAACTGAACCCAAGTGGGGTATGTTTTCCGTATAGCCGAAAATTGATTCTTTGCCAATGTGGTAAACCCCAGTCGTTGTGCGGATAGCGCATAATAAAAAGAGGCGTACTCCGGATAGGGATTGTTTTTATCGTAAACAATCAGCGCGTTGAACCCATCCATGGCAGCACTATAGTTGCCTTTTTCGAATTGATCTTTTGCTTTGTTGAATTGCTTTTTAAAGTCCTGCGAAATTGCATTTCCTCCAAGAGCAAGCAAAAAGATCAACAACAAAAATCGCAGGCTTGATTTTACTGAGAAAGTAAAGTGAGCATAGTTAATGATCATTCCGTTTCGCTTCATTTTCAAATTATCGAATCATCAAATTGTCACATCGACTAATCAATTACTCCCATTCAATAGTGGAAGGCGGCTTCGAACTGATATCATATACCACCCGATTTACTCCCTTCACTTTGTTTATGATATCCGAGGACACTTCACTCAAAAATTCATGTGGCAAATGAGCCCAATCCGCTGTCATCCCATCTACACTAATCACTGCCCTAAGCGCAGCAACTCTTTCGTATGTTCTTTCATCACCCATTACGCCAACTGTATACACAGGCAACAACATGGCTCCTGCTTGCCAAACTTGATTATACAAATTGTGTTTCCTCAAACCTCCAATAAAAATGCTGTCTACTTCCTGCAATATTCGTACTTTCTCTGGTGTGATATCGCCCAAAATCCGAATGCCCAAACCAGGCCCAGGAAACGGGTGACGCCCTAAGATCAATGGATCTATCCCCAATGTTTTACCTACCAAACGAACCTCATCTTTAAAGAGTGTATTGAGAGGTTCAACTATCTTCAGCTTCATTTTAGCGGGCAACCCGCCCACGTTATGATGTGATTTTATGGTAGCCGAGGGGCCTTTCACAGAAACAGACTCTATTACGTCAGGATATATCGTTCCCTGACCCAACCACTTTACATCTTCAATCCGGTGAGATTCCTCGTCAAAAACATCAATAAATGTTTTCCCAATTGCCTTGCGCTTTGCTTCAGGCTCTGAAAGATCTTTAAGTGCTGCATAGAATTTTTCCTTCGCATCTACTCCCTTTATGTTCAGGCCCATTCCTTTGTAGGACGTCAAAACTTGCTCAAACTCATCTTTTCGTAGCAATCCATTATCAACAAAAATGCAAAACAGATTTTTGCCGATAGCATGATGAACTAGCATGGCCGCTACCGTAGAGTCTACCCCACCCGAAAGAGCCATCACGACTCGATCATTCCCTAACCTACTCTTCAACTCCGCTACGGTTGTTTCTACGAATTGATCAGGCGTCCAATCCTGCGCGCAGCCACAAATGTGAACGACAAAATTTCTTAACAATTCTTTTCCTTGTAAAGAATGGGTAACCTCAGGATGGAACTGGATGCCGTATAAATCAACGCCCCTCTTTTTGAAGGCCGCTACTTTTACAGACGAAGTGCTGGCGATGATATCAAATTCATTACCCACAGAAGCAATCGTATCTGCATGTGACATCCATACTTGTGAATCAATGGATATCTCTTTCAATAGAGGATTGTGATGATCAACCGTAGAAAGTTTGGCTCTACCATATTCTCTAATTTGTGAGGGTAAAACAGAGCCTCCCGTTTTTTGAGCGATCAATTGTGCTCCGTAGCAAACACCTAAAACCGGTAAGTTTCCAAAAAGACTCAAGTCTATGTCAGGTGAACCTTCATCTTTTACGGAACAAGGGCTCCCTGACAATATCACACCTTTAATGCTGGCACTAATTGCATGGATATGATTAAATGGGTGGATTTCGCAATAGACATTTAGTTCCCGTACCCTTCGGGCTATTAGTTGTGTGTACTGTGATCCGAAATCAAGGATTAAAATATGATCTGCCATGTGTAAAAGTAACAAATCCTCATGTAGTTTATATACAAAAAGAATGCTGAGCGACTCATTTGTAACAAGAATCACATTTTTTGTACTTTTGACTATGGAAAAGAATCTTCTTGAGAGAATTACTTCTAACCCGAAAGTCTGCGGGGGAAAACCTTGTATCAGGGGAATGAGAATTCGGGTAGCAGACATTCTTGAATTGCTAGCAGCTGGTCTTACCTTGCACCAGATTATCGCTGAAGAACTGCCTGATCTTGAAGAAGCTGATATTTCCGCTTGCCTACTTTATGCTGCTTCTAAAGTAAATCATCCGGTGCTTGCTGCCGCATGATACTGATTCCAGATGTACACCTGTCACCATTTATCGTCCCTTGGATAATTGATAATTTTAAGATCGAATGCGCCTCGTTCCATCATTTGGGATGGCAAACATTAGAGGACGAAGCAGCTTTTCTGAAAGCCAAAGAAATGAATGGCATCGTAGTTACCAAGGATGAGGATTTCATTGGCCTGTTAGAAAAACACTCAGCACCACCTAAAGTAATTTGGCTGACTTGCGGCAACACTTCCAATCAACGGTTAAAGCAAATATTAACTGCTAACTTAAGTGACGCCATTGATTTACTATCAACCAATGATTTGGTAGAGATAAGCGATTCGGCCGCTACTTAAAAATATCGTAACAATGCTCTTTTAGATAACCGGCTGCATCATCCTGACCGGCCTTGAACGCGCGCGCCAAAAGTCGACAGCCCTCCTTCTCGTTCTTCAACTCAACCAAAACCATGCCTTTGTAAAACATGGCATTCGCATTTTCCGGATTTACTAGCAAGGCAAGATTGAGGTAATCAAGACTCTTAGCATATTTCTCAGTTTCCAGGCAGAAGGATCCGCCATACAGGTAGGCAGGTTCATAAGTGGCATCCAACTCAATCGACTTATTAATGGCAATGAGTGCACTGTCTATATCATCCAATGAATAGTAAGCCAAGGCGAGGTTGGTCTCCAATTCAGGATCATCCGACTGACCTTTCACCACCAAAAAATCTGCCTTCGCCAATTGGTACTCGTTTTTCTGAAGGAACAATGAACCCCTCCACTTGACAAGCTCCAAATTATCCGGCTGCAGTTCAATGGCTTTTTGAATACTCGCCAACTGTCCATCTGCATTATCCAACTCACGACAAATAAATGCGCGGAGCACAAAGGCTTGTGCCACCTGAGGGAATTCTGGAAGAAATACATCAAGGTCTTTCAAAGCCTTATCAAATTCACCAGTGTAGTAGTAGGAAAACGCACGCTTATATAGCGTTCGGTAATCGTCTCGTTCTTTGAGCCCGCGTGTTGTAATTACTTTTGAATAGAGTTTTGACGCTTCTTCAAACTGCTGCCGGTTCATCAATGTGTCTGCCTCAGTTTCCCATTGGGCATATTGTGCAGGTGCGGCAGTATGGAGCAAAAACAAAATGACCAAACTCAAATAGAGTCTGGTCATTTTAAGGTTACCGATAAAAAGAGCCACTGAAGACACTTTATACAAATAAGGTTAAGCCGTCACCGTTGCCTTATTGGCATACCGTTTACGGTCTGTTTCGTTCAAATAAATTTTTCTCAAGCGGATCGACTTTGGTGTTACTTCCACGTATTCGTCTCCTTGAATATATTCGAGTGCTTCCTCCAATGAAAACTTAGTAGCTGGGCGAATCGTCATTTTTTCTTCCGATCCCGTGGCACGCATATTCGTCAGTTTCTTTGTTTTGGTGATGTTAATTACTAGATCGCCACTACGATTATTCTCACCGACTACCTGTCCTTCATAAACTGAATCACTTGGATCAACGAAAAACTTTCCGCGATCTTGCAAATTGTGCAAGCTGTACGGAATGGCTTCTCCCATTTCCATACAAATCAACGAACCGTTTATCCTGCCTGGAATCTCTCCACGGTAAGGCTGGTATTCTTTGAAACGATGGGTAACCACGGCCTCGCCAGCAGTTACGTTTAATAAGTAGTTTCTTAATCCAATGATACCGCGGGCAGGCATAATAAATTTCAGAATCATCCGATCGCCTTTGGGATCCATGTTGGTCATCTCTCCTTTGCGCTGCGATACGGTCTCAATGGCTTTACCTGCAACCGACTCGGGTAAGTCAATCGTTAACTCCTCCATGGGTTCGCACTTCACGCCATCAATCTCTTTAAAAATAACTTGCGGCTGCCCGATTTGTAACTCGTAGCCTTCTCTTCTCATTGTCTCGATCAACACGGATAAGTGAAGAACCCCTCTACCGAAAACCAAGAAGCTATCAGCCGAGCCAGTATCACCTACTTTCAATGCCAAATTTTTCTCCAACTCTTTATCCAAACGATCTTTGATATGGCGAGAGGTAACGAACTTACCTTCCTTGCCATAAAATGGGGAGTTATTAATCGTGAAGAGCATACTCATGGTCGGCTCATCAATTTTGATTGACTTTAATGCTTCCGGTTTTTCCAAATCAGAAACGGTATCTCCAATTTCAAAACCTTCCAAACCCACTAACGCGCAAATATCTCCCGCAATTACTTCATCTGCTTTCTTCTTGTCGAAACCTTCAAAAACATATACTTCTTTGATACGTGTTTTGACGATAGCGCCTGTATCGCGTTTTACTAACGCTACAAACTGCCCTGCCTTCACGCTTCCACGCTGAATGCGACCAATAGCCACCCTCCCGATATAGGAAGAATACTCTAGTGAAGTGATCATTAACTGAGTAGGACCTACATCAATTTTTGGAGCGGGAATATATTTGATAACGCCTTCAATAAGCGCAGTAATATCGGTAGTTGGTTTTTTCCAATCATCACTCATCCAGCCTTGCTTCGCTGAACCGTAGAAGGTAGGAAAATTAAGCTGCTCTTCTGTGGCATCTAACGCAAACATCAAATCAAATACAGACTCATGAACTTCATCAGGTGTACAGTTTTTCTTGTCTACTTTGTTAACTACCACAATTGGTTTTAAACCTAATTGCAGTGCTTTTTGTAACACAAAGCGAGTTTGTGGCATGGGCCCTTCAAAGGCATCTACCAGCAACAAACAGCCATCGGCCATGTTCAACACACGCTCTACTTCGCCACCAAAATCACTGTGGCCGGGTGTATCAATTACGTTGATCTTATAATCCTTATAGCGAACAGATACGTTCTTTGCTAGAATAGTGATCCCGCGCTCACGCTCCAAATCGTTGCTATCCATGATCAATTCCCCTGGATTCTCATGATCCTTGAAAATATGACCTGCATGGAGCAGTTTATCAACTAAAGTTGTTTTTCCGTGGTCAACGTGGGCGATAATCGCAATGTTCCTGATTTTTTCAACATCCATAAATGGCCTATTCTAGTGGTTTTTCTGAATTAAGGCCGCAAAGATAGGCTTATTTACTCAAAAACCGGGTACGAGTTCAACCAATTCATTGTTACCATTTAGTTGATGGAATCAGCTTTTTTAGGATTTACCCTATATTTGCAACGTGAGTACGCAAGAAAAAGAAATGCGGTATCGTGAAGCTGCTCGATATATTGAGAACGCAACCGATATCTTGAAAACCAAAGGAAACAAAGAAGGTGGCTACTACCAAGATACGAAATACGTGAAGATGGCCTGTGGCACAGCTTACAACGGTGTTCTCATGGCCGTTGACACCTATCTTGAAATAAAAGGCTCTCCAATAAAAGAGAAAACAAGCAGTCGCAAAACCGTGAAAGATTATATAGCCAAGCTTTCTCAGTTAGATAAAAAATTGTTGCAAGAGTTCAATGCCGCCTACAATATTTTGCACTTGTCTGGATACTACGATGGCAACAACAAATACAATGTAATCCGGGAAGGCCTGCGTTCCGCCATAACTATACTCAATAAAATTAAACCTGTTGGCATAGAAGGATTGAGATTAGTCAAGTAATTTTTTGTCATCTTTTAAACCTCAAAAAAGTACCCATTGGCAAATCATTGCCCTTTTTGGGATGCAAAACAAGCTCTCCAAACTCAGGATCGATGTTTTTAAAATTGCTCTTGGCCACGTTCAGGCCTACAATAGACGAAAGTCCCACCGCATACATCGACAATATAAAAAACGAATTCTTCTCTTCCAGCAATTCGCTGCTTAATGAAACTAATTCATTCAACTTTTCTTCCAGTGTCCACTTCTCGCCATCTGGTCCTCGTCCATAAGGTGGTGGATCCATTATGATTCCATTGTATTTTTTCCCTCGCTTTGCTTCGCGCTTCACAAACTTGAGCGCATCTTCATGCACCCAACGAATGTTATCTAAGCTGTTCATCTGCATGTTTTGATTGGCCCAATTCAATCCGGGTCGTGAAGCATCTACATGTGTTACGTCTGCCCCTGCCGCTTTGGCGACCACGGAAGCTGCACCTGTGTAAGCAAACAAATTTAAGACTTTAGGGCTAGAAAGACTCCAACCCGAAATAGCATCGTAAATAAAATTCCAATTTGCACCTTGTTCGGGAAAGAGTCCAACATGTCCAAAGTTTGTCAACGCCAAGCGAAGCGAAAGTGAAAGCTTGTTATATCCATACTTGATCTCCCAACTATCGGGCATGGCTTTATACTTCTTCCATCCGCCTTTTATATCTTCTCCGAAGCGAAAGTTATCCTTTTGTTCACGATTGAAATGTGCGGTAGCCAATCGCTTCCATTCATCTTGCGAAAGGAAACTATTCCAAATGGCTTGTGGCTCTGGCCGAATGAGATGATAAGCACCAAAGCGCTCTAACTTTTCAAAGTTGCCGGAGTCAACGAGTTCGTAATCAATCCAGGAAGAAGGGCTTATGATGTTCATGGCGTAAATATAGTTACCTGTTACCAGTTTCTGGTTGCCGGTTTGCCAGTTCCCGGTTTGTAAACATTGCAAATTAGTGTAGAAGTTTGAATCTAAGACTTTAGGGCTGCGACCTTCGGGCTAAAAACACTCAGGAGTTTAATAATCGAAGCCCGAAAACTGGAAACCGTAAACCCGCAACTTGCATCACTTTCGATTTGAATGTCTAATTTTGAATCACCATGCATTTCAAAATCACCAGCACGCAAAACCCAAAAGTAAAAAGCCTACTGGCACTCGAAAAACCTCGCGAGCGAAGAAAGCAGCAACTCTTTATCATTGAAGGCAAAAGAGAAATCGCTTTGGCGCTGGAGGCCGGATATAAAATCGGTAATCTTTTTTTCTGTGATGAGATCGTGAGCGAGAAAGAATTGGCTGAACTTCCTCTGGAAGACAGGCTACTCATACCCGTTTCAAAGGAAGTGTTTGACAAAATTGCTATTCGTGAAAGTACGGGTGGAATTTTAGCGGTAGCCGAACAGAAGACCCATCGACTTGCCGAAATAAAATTGAGTAAGAATCCGTTGGTATTGATATTAGAAGGCGTAGAGAAACCCGGCAACCTGGGTGCTGTTTTAAGAACGGCCGATGCTGCGGCTGTAGATGCCGTAATCATCTGCGATCCGCAAACAGATTTTTATAATCCAAATGTGATTCGATCCAGTGTAGGTTGTGTATTTACCAATCAGTTGGCGGCAGCTTCTTCGGAAGAAACGATTGAATGGCTACACAAAAACAATATCTCTATTTTTTGTACCTACCTGAAAGCCTCTAAGCTCTATCATCAAACTGATTTCACTCAACCTTCCGCCATTGTCATGGGAACCGAAGCCACTGGCTTATCAGATGTTTGGGTAAAAAATTCAAAAGCAAATATAATCATCCCGATGCTTGGCAAAATTGATAGCATGAATGTTTCAAATGCTGCTGCGGTCGTGGTGTACGAAGCGATGAGACAAAGAGAATTCAAAATAAGTTGAAAGTTGAAAGTTCAAAGTTGAAAGTTAAAGTAGTCAACTTTCAACTTTGAACTAATTTACTTTTTTACCCCTGGCTCGCGCTTTAGGAATTCATTGTATAATTCAGTCTGACGACTCACCATCGGCATACTCCAGCCTTCAATAAATACATGCGAAATCTGAGTCTTCGTTTCAAACGGATCGCCATTGCAAATGAAAAGCGTGGCACTCTTACCCACTTCTATTGATCCTAATTTGTTGGCCACTCCTAGTAACTCTGCCGGAATAATTGTAATGGCTTTCAACGCATCTTCTTTATTCATACCATAGGCTACCGCAAAACCAGCATGATAAGGTAAGTTGCGATAGTTGTTGTTGTTGCTCTCAGACTTGATAGCGACTTTCACACCCGCTTTCTTTAGTAAACCGGGATTGGCATAGGCTTTATCATAGCGATCATAATCGCGTGTCGGTAATTCTAAAACTCCGCCCGTTATTACCGGAATGCCGGACTTAGCAATTTCATCGGCTACTCTCCAACCTTCAGCAACGCCCGTTAAAATTGACTTCTTAACTTTCTTTTCTTTCAACCACTTTAGCGCAGCCTGAATATCTTTAGATGCATTTACTTCCACCAACAACGTTTGCTCTCCACGCATGACGGGAATTAACGCTTGTAGCTCAGGATAGTAACCGGCTTTTCCTTTTGTAGCAGAATCAAGCTTTTGATATTGGGTAGCTTTTTCCCAAACATCGTTCAAACTTGCTAGCGCCTTGTCAGAAGCCTTCTTTATTTCTTCATCTGTTCTTCGGTCAAAAAAACCTCTCCGCCCAGTGTTTGGAAAATTCAAAACAATACCCTCAAACCCGGCAAACATTTGGTCGGGTGTATAACCATGTAGATTGATCAAAGCAGCAGTTCCTGACAACATCCCACCAGTGGGAATAGACAGAGCTGTAGTAACACCGCTCACCCTAGTTACAGGAATAGCGCTTGCATTTGGGTTCACTGCAGTCAACGCTTTCATCTGCGGAATTACTTCTCCGATTTCATTGAAATCCGTGGTGCGAGCTACCGAACTGATTTCGTTCAAGCCAAGATTCGTTCCCGCATCAATCATCCCTGGATAAATGAATTGTCCTTTGCAATCAATAGTTTCTGTACCTGATGGAATTGATACGTTGCCACCCACTGCAGCAATTTTTCCATCCACTATAAGCAAAGTGCCATTTTGAATAGTGCCTTTCGTAATGGTTTCAATTGTTGCATTAGTCAATGCCACATTTCCATATTTTCCTTTTGGGCTCTGCGCCTCAACGCGCAACACTACTATACAGACGATGGCTGTCAGTAAACCCATTATTGTTTGTAATCCTTTCATCTTATTTCTTGTTGGCATTAAATAATTCTGAATCCAAAATAAACTCTGCGCCTTCCATGCAATGATCTTGATCGGAAAGCTTGTCTCTGAAAGTAGCTGTTTCAATGGCTTGTTTGGGATCTACCACCAATCGCATATCATCCGGATCCTTTTCGCGATCGAATCGAACGACACCATCTACAATCGTAAACATTGGCACGCCATATATCGACAAGGGGTGATTCTTAAAGATCGCTATATCAGCTTCTTTTCCTACCTCCAAAGAGCCAACTCTGTTTTCTATACCCAATTGTTTAGCAGGGTTGATAGTGATTAGTGCCAACGCTTCTTCATCGCTCAATCCACCATACTTTTGCGTTTTACCCGCTTCATGATACAAGTGGCGCATCATTTCTCCATCGTCTGAATTGATAGAGGTAACTACCCCGTTTTTTGCAAGTATCGCTGCATTGTAGGCCGTAGAATAATACACTTCAAATTTATAAGCCCACCAGTCAGAGAATACAGAAGCCATCGCTCCTTGTGCAGCCAACTCGGGCGCCACTTTGAATCCTTCATTTACGTGTTGAAATACAATGCGTTTAATACCAAAGTCTTTGCACACTTTTAACATCATATAAATCTCATCTGCACGGTAGCTGTGGCAATGAACGATTATTTTATCGTTCAGAATATCAGACAACACTTCATGTCGGTAGCTATACGTTGGAGGTGCTCCCCGAAAACCCTTTACCAATTTAGCTTTGTTGTATTGGTTCCATTTCTCGGAATATTCTTTTGCCTCAGTAAAAGCCTGACGTATCACAAACTCCACACCCATTCGCGTGCGAGGCACAATGCCACTCCCTTCTCCATGACTACGAGTAGGGTTTTCACCTAGCGCAAATTTTATGGTGCGAGGTGCTCCGTCCATTTTCAATACTTCGGGATCGAACGTGCCATAACGTAACTTGATCGTCTCACATTGGCCACCAATTGCGTTGGCTGATCCGTGCATGGCGTGCACTGTTGTGATTCCTCCGCCTAACGCACGATAGATTCCAATTTGGAATGGGTTGATAACATCACTTTCATTTACCTCAGGAGTGATAGGATTTGTACCTTCATTAATTCCATCCAACGCAATGTGCGAGTGCGCATCAATAATCCCGGGCATCACAAAATGGCCGGACGCGTCTACAATCTTGATGCCTGCCGGTGCAGTAATATTTTTTCCTATCTGGGCGATCTTTCCATCTTTAATCAGCACATCGGTTTGTTCTAAATTGCCTTTAGTGATGGTGATGACCGTTCCATTTTTAATCAACAAATTTCCTTTATCCACTTGAGCCATTGCGCCAAGCAGAATAAAACTTGAAAAGAGCAGTACGAATAATTTCTTCATATCAATTTTTTTAAGTCTTAGTTTTTAGGATTTTTTGTTCCTTCAATGGAGAAACTTCCACGAAGTCCAATGCTTGCATTCCCTTTGAATGAATCGCCTTCTACCGTTGCCTCCACGTCTACCTTAATCGAGTTGCCACCAAAACTAAGTGAGTAAGAGTAAGATAATTTATTTCCTTCCAAGGTGACGGAAGTCAAATCTGCCGGGGCAGGTAATCTTCCACCTGAAACAGTGCCTTTGTATCCGCTTCCGTCTTTTTTAAAAGTCACTTTTCCATCGTTGCTGCCTTGTGGAGTTTGAGTAACAGTAGACCAGCTTCCCTCTATCTCTACTTTTGCATTGGGGTCAGATTTCCCTGCCTGTCCGGCAGGCAGGTTTTCCTCTTTCACTTCTAGTTTGTACATCACACCATCAACAAAAACGTAGCGCACTTTCGCTTTCTCGTTGAAATACGATTTATCTGAAATAACGAGGTTAGCCATTTTACCATTTTCCACGGTTCCCATTCGATCAGACAAACCGAGCAATTGTGCCGGTGTCGTGGTTAACGCAGCTAAGGCCGCATCTTCCGATAAACCTGCCGCAATCATTCTTCGAAGATTGGCAGGAATGTCTTTTGGCTTGGCGCTCAATGACGAAAAGCCAAACGAAACACCCGCTTTATTAAAGACACTTGCCTGAGTTGTATAATTAGCAATTGCTTCAGATTTTCTTTTTTCCAACGCATCTCTCTCAAGATCTGCTGCTGTCTTAGGCTTAGCTACTTCTTTGGCTTTGGTAGAGTCTGCCTTTTTATCTGATTTGCCTCCACTCTTCTTATCATCTTTTTTTGCTTCTTCGGGCAAATCAAGTGATAAGAAAACCTTGGCGCCTGAAGCCTTTATCTTGTTTGCGACTGGCCAACCCTCTTTTACATCGGCCATTATAAGAGAAAACCCTAAATCGGATTTCAACGTCAGTATCCGATGTGCATCCAACATTTTTTCAGATTTGAAAAGCACTGGAATTCTTTGATCGATCACGGGATAAAAAGCTTCCAACACGCGATCACTACCCGGTCTTTCTAACCCAACCCTATTAGATGCATACAAACTCTGATACGATTTTGCTTGAGAAGCCTGCCGATACAATTCCCTCCACTTGGCGATTACGGCCATTGTTGTATTTGGATATACACCGTTGGCACCTGACAACTCAGAATACAACGAAGAATTACTGACCAATACCATTTGATCTGCCGACTTACCGCTCAATAGAACGATGCTGCCCTGTCCAGGTAATAGGTTTCCATATGGAACAACCTGTGCCACCGTAAATCCAATGTTTCGAAGATCTTCGATTGATTTATCGGAAGCATTTAACGAACCACGAACATCATTTTGAGGAGTGATACCTGCTCTTTCGGGAGCAGGATTCCCTGGATCTTTCACACGATCACGGCCAACTTCTTCTTTGGGCTTTGTAACACCTACTCTCGACAGGCCATCAATAAACCCTGCATACACATACATCGAATCTGCCTTGATGACTATTGCATCTGCCGGTATAGCGACCCCCTTACCTACTGCAGTGATCAAACCATCTTTGATCAATACAGTGGCCATATCTACTTTCTTCCCGGGAGCCTGCACTACATTAACATTCGTGATGGCATAGGTTCGGGTTACAGGCTTGAGCTCTTTTTCGTCTTGTGCAAAAAGTGAGAAGCTACAAACCAGCAGTGCCAAAACTCCCCCTGTAATTCGTTGAATAAATCTTCTTTCGACCATAAAATTAAACTTGAGCCGAAAAGGTAAGAAGTTTTGACTAAGTTTCGGGCGGCCTTACAGGAGTGGTTTTTATGATGGCCAAGTGGGCACAAACTCTAAACCTTGGCCGGTAGAGAAAAAGTAAAAGTTGAGCCCTCGCCCAATTTACTTGTTACGTGAATCGTTCCATTATTAAGTTCAACGAATTCTTTGACCAGCAAGAGCCCCAGGCCAATTCCTTTTTCGTTTTTGGTACCCGGCTTTGAAAAATTAACTCCCGCCCGAAAAAGTTTTTCTGTATCAGCTACATCAATTCCTACACCTTTATCAGTGACAGAAATTTCAACTTGATCCTTCTTCTTTATAGCTCGGATGATAACCACACCGCCCTCGTTACTAAACTTGATTGCATTACTGACGAGGTTTCTGACTATCAATCCAAGTTGATTTTTATCGGCTCGCACCCGCAAGTCTTGACCAACCTCCACGTTAATGGTTATGGCTTTGACCGAACTACTCTCAGTCAAAAGTTGAACTTTCTCAATAATCACATCATACAAGCCAAGCTCCTCAACGGCAGACTTTAATCCCTTTTGCTGTGATTGCGCCCAACTCAACAAATTGTCGAGGTCAGCATAAACGTAGTCTACGTTCGTTTTGATTTTTTTTGAGAATGCAACAAATTCGTCTTGCGTTAAAATAGACTTGTTCAACAAATCCATCATGCCTCTTAGGCTATTCAACGGGCTGCGTAGATCATGGCCAATGATAGAAAAGAGTTTGTCCTTTGTAGAATTTAATGCCTCCAACTGCTGCGCTTGTTCATTGATAAAGATATTCTTCTCGGCCAATATTTTATTAATGGAATGGCTCCTTCTATTTGTTCTCATTAACATCAGCACCAGAGCGGACAATAGAAGCATGCCCCCTATCCCAACATACTTTAATGTCCGTTGTAATCTTAGTTCATTCTCTTTGAGTAATGCATCTTTGGTCAATAATTCTATTTGCGAATTTTTTATATCAGATTCAAATTGAGCTTGAGCAATAGCCATTTGTTCACCATTTCGCTGCTCGCTCAACGAATCATGTAATGCGAGATATTGATTTTTGAATTGATAAGCCTTTTTGAAATCGCTTTTGATTACATAAATCTCTGCCAATAAATTAAACGCATCTTCTAATTCTCGTGTATAGTTATTCATCTTTGATATTGGCAAAGATTGATTTAAGTAAACCAATGCTTGCTCCGTTTTTCCCAGCTTCAGGTGAATTTTACCTAGTCGAATAAGGGTGGAAGAGATAAGATAATTGTTGTTTGATTGGATTGACGACTTTAAGCAGTTTTGCCATTTCTCTAAAGCTGCTTTGTAATTACTTTCCTCAAAAAAAATATCACCTAACGTTCTTTTTGAAAATGCCGTCCTGAAGTCATCGTTAACATTTTCATCAATAGCCCGTAGTGCGTAGTGCCGCGCGGAGTCTAACTGACGAGTTCTTAAAAAAGCAAAAGAGATATTGTTTAGACTTCGACTTTTGATTGCAGTCACGTTAAGCTTGACCCCTAGTTGATAGGCTTTTTTATAATTTGCTATTGCTGCATCATAAAGTTTGTGTTCAACGTTTACTGCCCCAATATTGTTGAGGCAGTTAGCAATTTCCTTTTCATCACCAATTTCCTGATTCATCAGAAGCGCTTCTGATGAGACTTTCAAAGATTTGGCATACTTCCCCTGACGGTAATACATCCATCCAATGTTAGCTTGCACCTTTGCCAAACCTTTTTTGTATTGCAGTTTTGTTGCTAAATCTCTTGCTTGTTCAGCAAATTGAAGTGCCCGGTTGTTATCCGCCTCTCGAAGCGAGGTGGCAACATCATTAAGTAACAATACTCTTGTGGTGTCCATTGGTGCTGCTAATGCTTTACCCAATAGGCTGTCGCTGGCAGGGGATTGCGAAAAGGCAGTATTTGCAAAAAAAATTAGCAAAGAGAACTGTAAACAAAACCTGCTCATTTGTACAAAACGGTTCTAATCCAATCTTAAATGTAGCTTTTGCAGGTACTGTAAAAGCTAGAAAAACACATCAAACCTTACATACAAGAGCTTTTCAGTCGATTCCAATTAATTCTCACAGTGTTCCAAATCAGAATCGCCAATCGGCATGCCGGGCGGTGCAGGTAAAAGTTCATCGCCCTTAAACTCTTCTGGATTTTGCTGCATAAAATTGATCTGACGGCCTATAAAAGCATAGTGCGCACGCCATTCTTCATCGATGACCGTTTTGGTTAGCAACCAACCTTTGAGTTGTTCGAGTTTCAATAACACAATTGCTTTTGTCTCTGCTGACGCATTTTTCGCCAGGGCCAGCTTTGCCAAGTTGGTGAACAAAACATGATTAGTTGACATCTGAATAACTCCCTCTAGTCCTGGTTTGGTGGCAGACTTAAAAGTTGCACTTACTAATCTATCGATCACTGTCTGCAAGCCGGCTAATTTAGGATACCTAGCGTGATGCTCTATCAATCTGTTTGCCCTTGCTGAGTGAAGAATCAAACTGAACGTAAGATCAGCGGCACTTTCCGCAGCCGATATCGGGTCAAATGTTAATTCTGTTTTAATCTTTATCAACTCGCGATGGCGGCTATATCCAATGGGCCGAGGAGGAATTATTTTTAATAGACTTTCAGGTAAAGTTAACGCAGACGGGTCAACGGTTTTAATAAGCGCATCCAACGCTTTTGCTTCTTGCTGAGGAGAAAGCAATTCCGTAACCGGTTGTCCGTCTCCTCGTAACGCATACCGATAATTTAATCCGCCTATCATTTTGACAGCAGCCTCTGCCTGATAGCGATGGGCAAAATATAAGGGCACCAGCACTTCTTCCAGTGTTGCCATTGGTGCGCCCATTTTTATATTCTTCTCTCCAAAGTTTTTTAAAGCCACTGCTCTGACTTCCATCACTCTATTCAATTCATCGACCGGATCTTTGCCGTTGTCCCACAAGTGCGTGTAGGGATGCGCTCCGCCAACAGGGCGAGCATCCTGATCAGATAAAAAAGTAAGTCCTGCCTTCAGCGAATTCTGAATGATTGCATCCAGTGCCTTTTCTTCATCCGTTCCCTGTGGAAATTCCTGATACCCAAATGCAATAGAAACTTTATCGAACGCTCCAATTTTTGTATCGTAAGCCTCACTCAAATCAATTTTGCCGTTATTCAATTTTGCGACAGGGTGAGGATAATCCATCACTGAAGATAAATTTTCGGCACTAGAAGAATAAGCGTGAGCTAATCCCAAAGTGTGTCCTACTTCATGGGCCGCCAATTGCCTCAACCGAGCCAAAGCCATTTGTTCCATTTCTTTTATAACCGGCTTGCCTTCTTCATACGGAGCAAGCAGTCCTTCTGCAATCAAATAATCTTGTCGCACACGGAGCGAACCTAATACGACATGCCCCTTGATGATTTCTCCCGTTCGCGGGTCTGTCACCCCTCCGCCATACGACCAGCCCCGCGTGGAGCGATGTACCCAGTTGATCATGTTGTAGCGAACATCCATCGGATCTGCATCCTCAGGTAGAAGTTCCACACGAAAGGCATCTTTATAGCCAGCTGCCTCATACGCTTGATTCCACCAACGAGCACCATCCATTAAAGCTGAACGAATAGGTTCAGGTGCACCTGGGTCCATATAATAAATGATGGGCTTAACTGGCTCACTAAGTGCTGCCGTTGGGTCTTTCTTAATTAAGCGATGCCGGGTAATGAATCTTTTCTCCAACGGTTCGCTGATAGGAGTTGCATAGTCATAAAAAGAAGTAGAATAGTAGCCTGCACGCGGATCAAACTTCCTCATCTTAAAGTTGTCATCCGGTAATTGTACAAATGAATGATGTTCGCGGACCGTTACAACCGAAGAAGTTGGAGTGACACTTCTAATGTATCCCCCTGTTGGTTGTCCCGTAAACGTAAGCGTGACTTCAAATTCAGAATTTTGTGGAAAATTTTTTGTGCGTGGCAAGTAAAAAGCGGAGCGCGATTTATCCAATGAATACGATCCTTGCTTTGTTTCTTTCAACGTACCAATTACATCATGCGCATCTTGCAATAAAAAGTCAGTCGCATCAACCAATACTCTTCCTCCTTCTTCAGCTTCAATTTTAAAACCCCACAACACCGATTGCGCAAATGATTCCGTGACTGCCTTACGCTCAGCCGCATTGGTGCTGATGGCGCGATAAAAATAATTGGGCTGCGTCATTAAAACCTTTGGGCCTCTACGCTCAAACTTTACAATACGCTCGCCTCCTAATTGATTGCGATCAATGCCAATATCATTAGATCCCACACCTGCTGTAACAGACTCCACATAAATAAACTCTGCATCCCATTTATCGATCACCAAGAAAATCTTGTCTTGCTTCTCGTCATAGTAAAAATCAAAGAAGCCCGGGTACTTCTTCATACCACTAACTTTGCCTTCTATCGCAGAAGGTGTTGGCGTAGAAGAAGCAAGTGACGGTTCTTGTTTTTTCTTTTGGGCGAAAAGGTTGGTCGAAAAAAGAACTAATAGAAGTAGGAGTATTCTAGTCATAGGAAAAGGAATTTGATGGTAAGATAAAAAATATTCAGTAAGGAGATTGATGAAGTTGATAGATGGCGTTACTATGATCTTTATGGCACAACGTAAGCTGTTCTGGTTTGCCTCATTTTCGTCTTTCAACAAAAAAAAACCCGGTCCAACCGGGCTTTCTATTTTTGTTCCATTATTGTTTGTTATTCCCCACCTCCGCCTGTACTTCCTTCATAAGAAGTCATCATGGCTCCTAAATATTCACGGTTCATGCGAGCAATGTTAGCTACTTTTATTCCTTTGGGGCACTCGGCTTCACACGCATAGGTGTTTGTGCATGAGCCAAACCCTTCTGCATCCATCTGTGCCACCATTTTCTCCGCCCGTTCCTTGCGCTCTACTTGGCCTTGTGGCAACAAGGCAAACTGGGAGACTTTAGCACTTACAAAAAGCATGGCTGATGCATTTTTACAAGCCGCTACACAGGCTCCACAACCAATGCAAGTGGCTGCATCAAATGCTTCGTCAGCAACTCGTTTTGGGATAGGTATTTCGTTGGCATCTGGTACACCACCTGTATTTACGTTTACATAGCCACCTGCCTGTTGTATCCTGTCAAAGGCGGTGCGATCTACAACTAAGTCCTTAATAACGGGGAAAGCTTTGGCTCTCCAGGGTTCAACGGTGATCGTTTCTCCGTCTTTAAAGGTGCGCATGTGCAATTGGCAGGTAGTAGTTTGTAGAGGTCCATGCGGATGGCCATTGATATACAAACTACACATTCCACAAATTCCCTCTCTACAATCATGATCAAACGCTATAGACTCCTCCCCCTTTTTGATCAACTCAGTATTTAATACATCGATCATCTCCAGAAATGACATATCGGGAGAAGCATGATCTACATTGTATGTCTTAAAAGCACCTTTGGTGTCTTTGCTCTTTTGTCTCCAAACCTTTAACTTAATTTTCATAGTGATTTTCTTTTGAATATTAATTAAATCATCGAATCATCCGATGTCAAATTATTTATAACTCCGCTGCGTCAATTTGACGTTTTCAAATCTCAGTTCTTCTTTGTGGAGTTCTTCCGGTTGGTTCTCTCCCTTAAACTCCCAAGCAGACACAAAGGCATATTCGTCATCTTTACGCAACGCCTCTCCTTCTGGTGTCTGTGATTCTTCGCGGAAATGTCCGCCACATGATTCGCCACGAGCTAATGCATCATCAACCATCAACTCACCGAGTTCAATAAAATCAGCAACCCGGTTTGCTTTTTCCAACTCTTGATTGAGTTCATTGTTGCCACCCAGCACACAGACGTTTGTCCAAAATTCCTTTTTAATATCTTGAATAATCTGCTTTGCTTTTTTCAACCCTTGTTCACTACGTGACATTCCGCAATACTCCCACATGGTCAATCCCAATTGGCGGTGGAATTCGTCTACCGTTTTCTTCCCTTTGATACTTACCAATTTATTCATTCTGTCGGTAGAACTTTGAATGGCTTCTTTGAAGGC
>JAJTGQ010000020.1 GCA_021299455.1 Flammeovirgaceae bacterium
TCAAGCGTTTACTTTCGTAAATCAGATTAAAGTAGATCCTGATAATGGTAATGAGTTATTTGCCGTTATTTCCAACTACGAGCAATACAGCCTCTATCGGAGTGTTGATGCTGGAAGCAATTGGCAGAAAGTTGCTGGCAATCTGGAAGAAAACTCCGATGGCACCGGAAATGGCCCTGCTCTGGTTTGGCTGGAAATTGCGCAAGTGGGAGACCGAAAAGTTTATTTCGTAGGCACTTCTACCGGGCTATTTGCTACTGAGCAGATAGATGGAGAAAATACGCATTGGGAAAAAATTGCACTTGATCAAATTGGCAATAGTGCGGTCGACATGATAGCCTCACGCAACAATACCTTCCTCGTTGCCGTGGCCACGCACGGCAGTGGGATTTTTACCGCCACCTTGAATGAATCGCTCTCACAGGTATCGGTTCAAAAGGAACTTCATTTTGGTTTCGTTGATGTGGGCAGTAGTTTTACAAAGGATGTGCGTATTGAGAATAATTACAGTGAAGCTCTCAAGCTGGACAGCGTTCAGAATCCCATTGGTTTTAAAGGCTCAACCGGCAGCAATTCAATTATGGCAAACAGCACTCTTAAACTTGCTGTCAGCTTTAACCCAGTTACACCAGAAAGTTATGCAGGAGAACTTCGCTTATTTTTTAATGGAGCGACCAGCCCCTTGACGGTGTACGTTACCGGGTCCGGTTCCTCACGTGAACTAAAAGTGCAAGACACGCTTTCTTTCAATACAGTCGGGGTGAATCAAACAAGGGTACTTGTTTTACCTCTAACAAATAATGGGAATGGTCCACTTACCATCACAAAGTTGGAGTATCCGGAAGGCTTTACCGGTGCAGCATCGGCAAGTATACTTCCTAAAAGTGCCTATGTATTACCTATATCGTTTCAGCCTACCGAAGCAAAGGAATACAAAGGAAGCCTCGTCATTACGTCAAATGGAAGTAGTGTTCCGATACAGGTTGATCTCTCCGGAAGGGGAGGTGTTATCACGGGTTTGAAAGAAGCTTTAACTAACCAGATTATTGCCTATCCCAACCCGGTTAACGATGAACTTTTTCTTTATACCGAGCTGTCCGATTTACAGTTTTACCTGATCAATTCAAATGGCCAGCTTATCCATTCGGGCAATCTTCCTCAGCGAAGTAATCGTAGTGTATCTGTTAAGAACCTTGTGTCGGGTATGTACTATGTTCAGTTTAGATCTAATCGTCAATTGGTTCATGTTAGCAAGGTAATAGTTGCGCATTAACTACACGAAATAAGATTTATTTAAAAAATGATTTTGAAATATTCTAAGTTCAACTAATAAGTGCAACACAAGAGGTTGAAAGAAGGGAAGATTTCTCCTCCCTTCAATTGACCGAGTTAGTTAAACTTGTGTTGCACTTATTAGTTGAACTTAGATTTTAAACAAATCAAAAATGAAACAATTTGATCGCAGAGAATTCCTAAAAGGTTTCGGATTACTTTCCAGCTACACTTTGGTATCCGGAGTTTTTGAGCCGGTGGCTTCCCTTGGGCAAGCGCCTGGTTCCAAAAAGGATTTATTTTTTAAAATTTCATTAGCAGAATGGTCTCTTCACAAGGCCTTGCAGGGAAAAATGTTAAATCATTTAGATTTTCCGGCTAAGGCAAAAAAGGATTTTGATATTTCGGCTGTAGAATACGTCAATCAGTTTTTTAAAGACAAGGCGACCGATTTCAATTATTTGAAGGAGTTGAAAGGCAGGTGCGATGACCATAGCGTTACCAGTGTGCTGATTATGATTGATCAGGAGGGACACATGGCAGACCTAGATGCCGCGAAGAGATTGCAAGCTGTAGAAAATCATTACAAATGGGCTGATGCGGCTAAATTTTTAGGCTGTCATTCTATTCGTGTGAATTGTTATGGTGACGGAAAACAGGAGGAGGTCGCAAAGGCGGGGATAGATGGACTGCACAAACTAAGTGAGTATGCCAAAACCGTTGGCATTAATGTGATTGTTGAAAACCACGGAGGTTTTTCGTCCAATGGAGAATGGTTAAGTGGTGTAATCAAGGGAGTTAATTTGCCGAATTGTGGTACGCTGCCCGACTTTGGAAATTTTTGTATTAGAAGGGAGAAAAAGGAAAATCGAGAAATTTGTGTGGAACAATACGATCGTTACAAGGGAGTGAAAGAAATGATGCCTTTTGCAAAAGGCGTTAGTGCGAAGAGTTACGATTTTGATGGTGAGGGGAATTGCATCGAGACTGATTATCTAAAAATGTTGTCGATCGTAAAATCCGCTGGTTATAAAGGTCATATTGGAATAGAGTACGAAGGATCTAAACTTTCGGAGGACGAAGGCATACGTGCAACCAAGAAATTACTAGAGCGAATAGGGTCTATAAGCTAGTGTGAACTCAAAAACCTATCTACGAATTCACAAATAAATACGAATAGATACAAGATAAAATTCGTGTAAATTTGTGTTATTCGTGGCAATAAGACGCACGTTGCGTAAGTTCAGACCTTAACTTATATCAATGAAAAAATTTGCTATTCTTCTTGCGCTGCTGGCCTGCCAACCAAAACCAACCGAAGCTGTTCTATCTCCAAAAGATTTTGAAGCAAAATACAAATCGACCGCCCAAGCAATACTGCTCGATGTGCGGACAGTAGAAGAAGTGGCGAATGGCAAAATACATGATGCGAAGAACATTGTGTACGATGATGCGTTTGCGACAAAATTGGATTCACTACCACACCAACCCATCTTTGTATATTGTGGCAGTGGAATCAGGAGTGCAAAAGCGGCAAAAATTCTAAAGGAAAAAGGGTACGAAGAGGTGTATGAATGTGCAGGCGGATTGAAGGCATGGAAAGCAGCAAACCTTCCCGTTGAGTAATATTAGACTACCCGAATAGTTTTCCTACTTTTTCTAAATCTACGTTTCCACCGGTGAGGATAATTCCCACGCGTTTGCCCGCAAATTTTGTTTTATCTTTTAGCACAGCCGCAAAGGGCACCGCGCAGGAAGTCTCAACAATTATTTTTAATCGTTCCCAGATAAGTCTCATGGCTGCAATTATCTCGTCATCGGTTACTGTAATGATTTCTTTTACGTTCTGCTGAATGATCGGAAAAGTTTTGTCGCCAAGCTTCGTCAGAAGCCCATCGGCAATCGTGTTTGACTGGGCTTCTTCTATTTTACCGCTTTGCATTGAACGATAGGCATCGTCAGAGCCGGCCGGTTCACCGGCAATCACCGTTGTTTGTGGGGAGAAATATTTTACAGCCAGGGCAGTGCCACTTAATAGTCCACCACCACCGACAGGTGCCAAAATAAAATCCAGTGAATTGATTTCTTCTATCAACTCTTTGGCCGCAGTAGCTTGTCCTGTAATCACTTCGTAATTATTGAAGGGATGTATTTCTGTTGCGCCTGTTTTTTTGATTACTTCCGCG
Organism: Flammeovirgaceae bacterium; assembly: GCA_021299455.1. GTDB lineage: Bacteria > Bacteroidota > Bacteroidia > Cytophagales > Cyclobacteriaceae > ELB16-189. The sequence goes on from JAJTGQ010000020.1 coordinate 3,459, forward strand.
AGCGTTGATTCTCTTGAAGCCAGATTCGGCTCGCACTCGAAAATCTCACCTCCGTAACCTCTTACTCCGCGTTTTTTAATTTCCGGTGCCGTGCGCGGCATTACGATGTACGATTTCACTCCTAGAATCTTTGCAGCACGAGCAATCGCTTGTGCGTGATTGCCCGATGAGTGGGTGGCAATCCCCTTTTGAAGTTGGTCCTTGGGAAGGGAGAGTGCCGCGTTCATTGCACCCCGCGCTTTGAAGGCACCTACCTTTTGGAAATTTTCGCATTTAAAAAATAGGCTGCAGCCCGCCATTTCATTTAAACTCTTACTTGTCAACACAGGTGTGTGTTGAATATAGGGTTTGATCCGTTCGTGCGCGTCCTGAATCGACTGTTTTGTAATCATGGTTGTACTGCTTGTGCCTACAATCAAATATGGTGCATTTGTTTTTAGTACACAAACTGACCTATTCGATCACTTCTTCCACAGCATCCATCTTCGCTTCGGAGTAGGCTCCTGATGTGGCGTAAACAATTTTGCCCGTTGGATCTAGCACAAAAAAGTAAGGGATATCCCTTCTCTCAAAATCCAGTGCCTCTTTATATTTTTTTAGTTCTCCTTTGTAGAATAGAATATAGGGAAGCAGTTGCGGATCGGTATTTTTTAGTGCTTTCTTTTTTGCTGTGTTAGTAGCGGCCGCATTCACACCTGTGAACATAGGGACGAAGTAGACGTTCACATCGTAGCCCATGCCGGCCATCATTCCTTCGGGCTTCTGAATAAACTTGTTGAAGATGGGGCTAAACCATGAGTTAAGTTCGTCTTCTGATTTTTTGCTATAGGCCAATCCAATTAGTGCGTATTTCCCACTCACATCCAGCGGCAAGGTGACTTTCTTGTCATCGACTGTTTCGGCTACCATTTCGGGAAAAGGTGTGCCAATAACTTGAGCGGCAGCACGAAGGAAACAGCCCAAAAGAACGAGTGAGAATAACAGCTTTTTCATTGGCAGATGGATGGTAGAATTCCTATCAAAACGCAGAGAACACTCTTTTATTTTAGTTTGGTGCTACCCTTCTCGACTTCGTATTTTTTTGCTAGATATTCCTTCGTTTCAGGCGTGCGTAAACTTTCTACGTAGAACCATTCCGCTTTCGTTTTGGTGGGATAGAGCGTCAAAAGTAAATAGCCATGATCGCGGTCGTTGACATACTTCACATGTGGGTTTTGTTTCATCAACGCTTGCTCTGCCAGTTTCACGGTATCATCTGGCTTGCGTTCATTACCATTTCCTGACGATACACTAGTGGTACCAAACTCGACAGCAAAAGGCTTGTAGGCGTTTTTCACATCAACGGCTGCTTCTATCGCCCACGAGGCGTGGGTATCGCCTGCTGTGATAATGATATCCTTAATTTTATTTTGCGCGATGAAGTCGATGATCTTTTTCTTCTCTACCGGGAAACCATCCCACGAATCCAGGTTGCGTGGCATTTTTGGATACACCGCCTCTAAGTACATATCCGAAAATATTACCTGGTTGCCGATCAACTTCCATGTGGCTTTAGAAGACTTCAGTTGATCTTCAAACCAGGCGAGTTGTGGAGCGCCAAGCATTGTACGGTCTTCTTTTTTTAGATCCGGATTGTTGATGTCGGTAATCTCAGGGTCACGACCAGCCAGCCGTTCGTCCAGCATGATCACATCGGCCAGCGGGCCAAATGAATACGAGCGATAAAGTTCACTACTTTCGCGAATGGGCATCCATTCATAGTAGGTTTGGCGTGCTGCTGCTTTTCTCGCTTGATAGTCACCTTCTTCTGGCTGATGGTTCTGTGCGCCCGTTACCGTGGAATTATTGGCCACCTCATGATCATCCCAAATGGATATGAAAGGATGTTGTTGATGTATTCGTCTCAACCCTTTATCCAATCGATAAAGAGAATGACGAGTGCGATAATCTTTCAATGAAACAATCTCATACGGAGGAATATTGATTCGTCCAATAGTGGTATCGCCATATCTTCCTTTGCCGTATTCATAAATATAATCGCCCAGATGAAGCACAGCGTCCAGCACGGGGCGATCTGCAATTTTATCATAGGGATTGAAATAGCCCCACTCCCAATTGGCACAACTGACCACCGCAAATTTCAGACTATCCTGTGCATCGACAGGTGTTGTTTTGGTGCGACCCACAATGGACGTCCTCCCCAAAGCCGTGAATCGATAAAAATAAACTTGGCCAGGTTTTAGGCCATCCACATCTATCTTCACCGTATAATCTCGGGCTGGAGATGTGGTGATCGAATCAGATTTATAAACAGAAGAAAAAGAAGCATCTTCGGCTAATTCCCATTTCACATCAATGGATGCCAGGGAATCTTCAGGCGTTACGCGTGTCCAAATGATCACTCTATCGGGTAAAGGATCTCCAGAGGCCACTCCGTGATAGAACGGCCTTAGGGCGGCATCAAAATGGGAAGCAACGGCCTCTTTCCATTTGATGGCGATCTCTTTTTTAGGTTGGCAAGCACTTAAGCAAAGTGTGGCGAGTAGAATTACGAATAATCGCATAGGGTGGAGTATTTTTATGAAGGTAGGTATTGCAAACAAATAATGCCTAGTTCCCATCCATCGTTCGCCTATTTTTAACAATTTGGTAAACATCCGGTCGACAAGCGCAACCTTATCGCTATATTTTCAGTCTTAAACGAAGAGTTCAACAAACGACTCCCTTTATGAAATCATTGATCTATGTTTTATTATTTATTCCTGTTTCCCTCTATGGCCAGTCGGCTATCGACAAAGCAACAGCACTTTTTGAAGCCAGAAAATATGACGAGGCTGTAAAAATTCTGGAGGCCATACCAAAGAAAAGCCCTGATTATGCCGGCTCACGGTACTATTTGGGCCGGATCGCTTTTAATCAGAAAGAATTTGACGATGCCCAAGATTACTTTGAGGAGGCTGTAGATCTAAACGACAAGGTGGCAGATTACCACAATTGGCTTGGCAACACGTATGGCACTATTGCGCGGGATGCGAATATGATCAAGCAGGGGATGCTGGCACCTAAAATGAAAAATGCCTGGGAGAAAGCCATTGCGCTGGATGGAAAGAACATTGACGCACGCACTTCCCTTATTCAATATTATACTCAGGCTCCGGGTTTTATGGGTGGCAGTTTTGAGAAGGCCAAAGAAGTAGCCAATCAAATTTTAAAACTCAACCCGGCAGAGGGGCACCGGCAGATGGGAAATATTTTACTATCTGAGAAGAAGCCGAACGAAGCCGAGAAAGAATTTTTGGAAATGGCGAAAGCAGACCCCACTTATGCAAATGGACTTGCCAATTTTTACACGAATCAAAAGCAATACGATAAGGCATTTGCGTTGTTTGAAGAAGCTTTGAAGAAAACACCGGAAGACTATGTTTCGATATATCAAATAGGGAGAACGGCAGCAGTTAGTGGACAGAAATTAGACAGAGGAGAAGAGTGTTTGAAAAAGTATTTGTCCTATACTCCCAAACAGAATGAGCCCTCACATGCAGGAGCCAACATGAGGCTGGCGCAAATCAAGGAGAAGCGAGGTAACAAAGTTGAAGCGAAAAAATTGTTTGAGACTGCATTAAAACTAGATGGAAGTTTGAAAGAAGCCAAGGAAGGCTTGGAGCGGGTTTCGAAATAGCGCTAAATCAAAGCTTGTCCAACACTCCATGCACACCACCAATCAAGAAAGAATCCAAGTCATTGATGTGCTCAGGGGTTTTACCTTGCTGGGCATTATTCTCGTTCACTTTACCGAACAGTACTACGCAGGGCAGCCGCCTAAAATCCATGAAAATTATGGCGCGCACAACCTGGCCGATATGATCGTTCAGGGATTCATCGGCATTTTCATTTCGGGCAAGTTCTTCATGATTTTTTCTTTTCTCTTTGGGATGAGCTTTTTTCTTCAACTGAATAAAAGCGATGGCTCTCCTGCCTTTCTATTTCGCTTTGCCTGGCGATTGATTGTTTTGTTTGCAATCGGTTTTATCCACCACCTTCACTACCGGGGCGACATACTCACTATCTATGCCATCTTGGGAGTGGGGTTGCTGTTGTGTTATAAATTACCAGACAAATTTTTACTGGCACTGGCACTGTTGTTGGTTTTTGATGCACCAGCTATCATCCAACGCACCGTTGATGTGCTATCAGCGTCAGACACAGCTAATCCTTTTCTGAGTAGCGATGAAAAGGCATTGGAAGTTTACTACAATACTCTAAAATCAGGAAGCTATACGGATATCCTTCGGGCAAATTTTTATGAGTTCATGCCTAAGTTTGATTTTCAAATTCTTTCGGGCAGGCTCTACATTACAATGGGATTGTTTCTGTTGGGTCTCTATGCCGGGCGAAAAAACGTTTTTGAAAATATTCCTTTTTTCAAAAAGTTAATCCACTATGGACTGTGGTCGCTGCTAGGTTGTGTAGTTTTCGCAGGAATACTGGCCTTGGTAGTTTTTGTTGCCAAAGTAGAGATGACACAGTCGCTTCAGTTTCTGATAGGAGGTTCGGTGTACGATGTTTTCAATACGGCTCTAGCCGCTATTTATGTGGGTTTGAGGAGTAATGGACATTTATTAGGCTGGTTTTTAGACGATAGTCTTTAATGGACATTTATTAGGCTGTTTATTTTTGAGATTTGGGTTGGATTTAGATATCTACTGTATGATGTTCTTAAGTTTGTTGTGTCAATGGTGA
>JAJTGQ010000136.1 GCA_021299455.1 Flammeovirgaceae bacterium
AATTCATCAAACGTAATGGAGATGTAGTACTGTTGCCCCACAAAAGGAGAACCCAAATTGGTTCGGTAGTCGCCACCTCCGAGGTTTGTTGCTCCCAGTTTTATCATAGACTTGATAGCCGAAACTTTGTAGTTTACTTGGGCATCTAAAACTCCAAACGAAGGGATTACAGCAGGCAAGTTGTTTCCAAATGAAGACACCCAGATGAAATCTTCTTGCCACCTATAGTTGATATTGAAGCCTAAATTTTTTGCCACTTTTCGGTTGCCAATTCCAACACTAAAGCGGTTGTTCGGTGTATTGAAACCGGCATTGAACTCAGCTGTTTCTTCTGCATCAAGATCTGCCCAGTTGTAATTTCCATTCACAATAAAATTTTTGGGAAGGCTATAAGTTAATCCAAGACCAACGCCATAAGATTCAATTTCCTGTGGTGAATTGTTGTAGAGAGAGAAGAGCCTGCCTGGAGCAGATACTACGTTCTGATGGGTAGTTGGCAGTTTGGCGGCCACAATCTGAGATCCTAAGAAATTAGTATATGATGTATAATAGCCATTCAAATCAACAAGTAGTTTTGAAAAAACAAGTCCTTTGTAACCTAATTCAAATGATCGAAGTTGTTCAGGTTGTACATAAGCCACATTTGCTGTTTCAAGTAAAGCGATTGCTGTGGCACTTCCTGTTGGAGTACCGTCTGCGGCAAGAGTGCCGCCCGCATTTCTGAACGCTGTGAATGAACTTTGAGTCCACGACCCACCATTATGCACTCCATATCTTCCTGCATTTTTCTCGGCACTACCAAGAAGTGTAGGTCCTGCAGTTGGGAAGAAAATGAACTGTGCTTGCGTATCAGGATTTCTGAAGCCAGTTTGGAACGAAGCGCGTAAGTTGTTATTTTTATCAAGCTCGTAAACTGCTGACAAACGTGGCGACAACTGGCCGTTAAAGTTTTCATTTTTATCATACCGCAAGGAACCAGTGATCTTTAGTTTCTCTGCAAACGTTTTGGCAATTTGAGCATATCCGCCAAACTCGTTGATTACCACCCTAGAGAAATTTACACCGTCAGAGGGTGCTTCATTGAAGATTGTGCCATTAGAAAACAAATCGTATTGACGGAAATTACCTCCAATCTGGATTTCGGCCCATTTAATTTGGTTGAAGAACTTATAATTACCCTCGATGTGGTTCAACTTTGAGTTATCAAAAAATGACGCTCCACCTCTTGCAACACGAGCTATTCCATCCTGCACTCCTGAAAACGTGCCGGTTGGCGTTTTTTGGAAGAAGTTAGCCTTGATAAGGTCTACCAAGTTCGTAAACTCGGGAGTTCCTGGGGTGGGTCTATTTCTATCCGCGAATGCACGTGCTGCGTTAACGTCAGCTGCTCCAACTCCAGGAACAGATCCCTGAAAAGCGGAAATAAAAGATGGAACCCATTCTGTGCCAGATGGGCTGTAGGTTTCGTTCATGAATGTGCCAAGCGCTGTAAGGTTATACGATTTGCCTGCATCTGTCGCAGATTGGTAACCGCGTAGGAAGAAGTTATCTCCTTTAAATTCAATCTTATGAAACTGTTGGTTGAAATCGCGGAGGGCATACTTTTCCGCGCCTTGATAGATGGAGCTTCCACCACCATAGCGATAAGTGTAAGAAACTTCTATCTTATCGGTAATTCTGTAGTGCAAAGCAGCATCAAGCTTAAGCGTTCTTGCATCGCGATTATCGACTAAATCCTGCTCGCGAAAGCCAGTACGTGTAACTGTAGGTAAATTAGGTAACCCTGCGAGAGCAGCCAATGCAATTTGATTTTCGTCTCCATATAAGTTAAGTCCGTCAAAATTTGGACGCCCACTTAGATCGGTGGTCGATGCGGTGTTTATTCTATCTGTTTTATAGTCGTTCCCCAGCCAATCCTTTGCTTGCAATAATGATGCTCCTATTTTAAAGGCGAATTTATTATTAAATGCCTTTGCATATCGTATGCCATATTGAGTCATAGGATCACTCCCAGCGGCTGTTGAATTGGTGATACCCGCTTTTACCTGTGCACTAAGGCCCTGATAGTCAAAAGGATTTTTACTATTCATTATTAAAATCCCATTGAAGGCATTGGGTCCGTATAGCGCAGATGCTGCACCTGGTATCAACTCTACGCTTTCAGCATCAAGTTCACTCACTCCCATAATACTACCTGTTGGGAAGTTCAACAACGGAGCTTGTGTGTCCATTCCATCCACCCATTGTACAAATCGGGTGTTTGCAATGCTGGCAAATCCGCGGGTATTGACAGCCGTAAAATTCAAACTTCCAGATGCTGTTTGTACGCCTTTTACGTTCGCTAACGCGTCATAAAAATCGGGGGCAGCAGACTGTTTGATCGCTAAAATATCCATCTTTTCAATAGTTACAGGCGATTTTAGGATACTTTCTTCAACGCGCGAGGCGGCTACCACAACCTCTTGCCCAAGAAGCGATTCTTCTTCCATTGTTATTTCAAGCCCAGTTGTAGCGGTTCCATTTGCTTCGCCAGCCGTACCGCCTTTTATCTCAAGTTCTTGCGTCCGAAACCCTATAAATGAGAACACCAGCGTAAGGGGCGGTGCCTGATTGAGTTTTAGATTGAATTCGCCCTTCACATCGGAAATTGTGCCGATCACTTTGCCTTTAACCACCACGTTTACACCCGCTAACTTTTCCTTAGTAGTACCATCCGTTACTTTGCCCGATATGGTCGTTTGTGCCATGAGGCTGGCCGAACCGAACACCATAAAAAGTAGTGGCACAACTGCTTTATAGTAGATTTTATTCATACAGTATATTTGGTTTAGTGCCTAAAACTACAAGAAAAACGATACATACAAACGATTGATATTAACTTTTTTTTAAATCGTTTGCGAGAAAATGTTAAGACGATATAGCAATTAGGCCTTCTCGGCAGAAACTTGTTTGGCTAATCGTTCACATAAGGCATTAATCTCTCCACACATTTGCTCATCGCCCGTTGAACTCAAGATGCTCTGTGCCAGACCGCCCAAGCAATCAATGTAGAACCGTTTCATTTCTTCCACCGGCATTTCTTTGCTCCATAAATCAATACGCATCGTATTTTTCTGAACGTGATCCCAGAGAGAGATACTGATGGCCTTAGTTTCGCTAAGGCCCGGGTCTGGTTTTTCGGTGGCATCCCACCAGATTTTTTCGGGTATATTGTTATTGTCCAGCTCTACTTTAAATTTGATTTCGGAGGTTTTCATTATACTATTTTGAAGATTTGAAGATTCGATGATTTGAAGATGTAATATCCGGCTTGAATTTACCTGTTCATTTTTTGGATGATTTTTTTCAATACTTCCGCATCGTATTTATCCAATAACGCCTTTTCGCCTTCTCTATTTAAGGCCTCTTTATTTCGTATCAAGTCTCGAATGTCGATCATTGGTATATTTAATCCTGAAAAATCAACGGTTATGGAGTTCTTGTAAACAGTTTCGAATTCAATTCCTGGCGTATAGTTGAGAATATCTACCGCATCGGGCTCAAAGCCAAACGACAGAATAAGATTTGAGGAGAATTCTTCGGGACGGATGTCAGGCACTTCAAGACCTAGGTTCTCAAAAGCTGACAACAGCCGTTCGCCATTTGTCATGGTCGGCTCTATCAAAATATCCAAATCACTAGTTGTTCTTCTTACTCCGTAGTGAATAGAGGCATGGCCTCCAATAATCAAAAATTTGACCTTGAATTTTAATAGAGACTTAAGAAAACGAAGATGTTCTGCGCTATGTAAGCTCACGAGAGTCTTGTTATTTTAACTTTCAAGCCCTTGTAGGAGTAATTGATCGCAGGATCGCGCGTACTATTGATTATTTTGTAGGCAATCTCCCAGCGTTTGGTCGGTGAAAGCTTTAGCCAAGCTTCTTCTTTTTCTTTTTGTTCTTGCTCAAAAGTGGTTTTGATTACCTTCATCTTAATGCAAATTTAAGAAATCATTGCAACTTCATTTCAGGTATATTTCCATCTATAATCAACTTACCTTCCGTGGCATTTTTTATTTGTTCTATAGACACTCCGGGTGCTCTTTCCAGTAGCCTAAATCCGCCTGAAGGAAGAACATCGAGCACAGCCAAGTCGCTGACAATTTTCTTCACACAACCTAACCCCGTGATAGGTAAGCTACATTTTCGTAATAGCTTAGATGCACCCTCCTTACTACAATGCTGCATGGCTACTATTATGTTTTTAGCCGAAGCGACCAAGTCCATAGCGCCACCCATACCCTTCACCATTTTACCTGGCACTTTCCAATTCGCGATGTCACCCATTTCAGATACTTCCATGGCGCCAAGAATTGTCAAATCAACCTTGCCACTGCGGATCATTCCAAAACTCTCTGCGGAACTAAACAAGGCTGAGCCAGGCATCATTGTAATGGTTTGTTTGCCTGCATTAATCAAATCCGGGTCAATATTTTCTTCTAATGGAAATGGCCCGATGCCGAGTAGCCCATTTTCCGATTGCAGAACTACATTCATGTTTTTCGGGATGTAGTTTGCGACCAATGTCGGAATACCAATCCCCAGGTTGATGTACATTCCGTCTCGCACTTCTTGTGCGATTCTTTTTGCAATCCCAACTTTGTCCAACATATTAATTTTTGGTTATCGTCATTTGTTCAATCCGTTTCTCGTAGTTAGCGCCCTGAAAAATTCGATGCACGTAGATGCCCGGTGTATGAATTTCGTTCGGGTCTAATTCACCTATCTCCACCAGTTCTTCGACTTCTGCTATAGTAATGTTACCTGCTGTGGCCATCATTGGATTAAAATTTCTGGCTGTACCCTTATAAATCAAATTTCCGGCTGCATCTCCCTTCCACGCTTTCACAATTGAGAAATCAGACCGGAGCCAGTTCTCCATCAGGTAGGTCTTTCCCTCAAACACCCGAGTCTCTTTTCCAACCGCGACTTCTGTTCCGACACCCGCAGGCGTGAAGAACGCGGGAATACCTGCACCACCTGCTCTCACTCTCTCAGCAAGCGTACCTTGTGGTATCAACTCAACTTCTAATTCCCCAGACAAGAGCTGTCTCTCAAACTCTGCATTTTCGCCCACATAGGACGAAATCATTTTACGAACCTGTCTGGTCTTTAGCAATAGGCCAATGCCAAAGTCATCTACACCTGCATTGTTTGAAATACACGTGAGTCCTTTGATCCCTTTTCTCAGTAGTGCCGAAATACAGTTTTCGGGGATGCCACACAATCCAAAGCCACCTAACATAAGTATCGCATTATCCGGAATATCTCTAACGGCCTCATCCGCGTTCAATACACGTTTGTCAATCATAAAATATGCGGTTAACTAATCTTTAACAAGTTCAAAATTATCAATAATTATGATGCTGCGGAATCTTGGTCTAATTTGCAGTATTTAAAGTTTGGCCGGTAGAGATGATCAGTCGAGTAAAAATGAAATTTAGCTTAGTGGTATTTTGCAGTGTAGCATCTCTTGTTCTTCATGCGCAAGAGGATATTCCATTTATGCCAGCCGATCAATTTCAATCCAAGATTGATTTGACGTTTAAGAAGAGGGAGTCAAGTGACCCGAGTACCTACACCTTTTCTGATGGAAGTCAACCCAAGAAGACGACTGATACACCTATTGCTTTTTTAGACATCAATTTTATGTTGCTGAGATCCGAGGGAGAGGTGAAAGTAAATGTGATTAATGGTCGTTCTAACAGAACGAGCAAGGTGAAAGTAGGCACTCCTGTAAAATTAGCGGTGGGATTCATTGAAGATGTAAAAAATAATGGCGAGGATGTTGAAATCAATTTGATTTTTTCGAATGACCTTAAAAAACCCATACGCAAAGTCACGTTCAAAATCGGACAAGACGGATCGTATTTCGTGAATGACGAGAAACGCGGAAAGTTCTGAATAAATAGCGTGGTGGTTTTAGATTGACTTTGCTAATTTCGCCCGACTTAAAAATACCAATGACAAACAGAATATAAATTATGAGATTTCTTGCAGTAGTAGTAGGGCTGTTTTCTTTTCACTTGATGTTTGCACAGCACCAAAAACAGCCTAGTGCAGCGGAGATCAAACTCAAACTCAATAAGCTGAATTTTTTAGGATCCGTTCTTTACGTGGCGGCTCATCCTGACGATGAGAACACTAGAGCAATAGCTTTTCTGGCAAACGATCGGATGGCTGCCACAGCATATCTCTCGATGACAAGGGGAGATGGTGGCCAAAACTTAATCGGTTCAGAAATACGTGATCAATTGGGTTTGATTCGTACGCAAGAACTTTTGGCAGCCAGACGAATAGATGGTGGGCAACAATTTTTTACCAGAGCAAATGATTTTGGGTTTTCAAAAAACGCCAAAGAGACATTTGAGATTTGGAATAAAGAGGAAATCCTTTCAGACGTGGTGAAGGTGATCCGGCAGTTTCAACCCGATGTTATCCTCACCCGTTTTCCACCCGATGAGCGGGCGGGACATGGGCACCACACCGCTTCTGCCATCCTAGCGCAAGAAGCTTTTGATTTATCCAATGATGCAACGAAATACCCAACGCAGGTCGAAGACTATGGAGTATGGCAAGTGAAGAGAATGTACACCAACACAGGACGCTGGTGGAATCAAACCATTAATGAAAACACACCCGGAATACTGGCAGTAAATGTGGGCGGCTACAACATGCTGCTCGGTAAATCTTATGCTGAGATAGCAGCTGACAGTCGCACACAACACAAGAGTCAAGGATTTGGCTCACCCGGCAGAAGGGGAGACGCAATGGAATTTTTTGAATTCGTAAAAGGTACTCCTTCCACTAAAGATTTTTTTGAAAATGTAAATACAACTTGGAGTAGGTTGAAGGGGACTGAGAAGATTCAACCACTGGTAGATAAAGTTATAGCAGAGTATAAATATGAGAACCCATCGGCTTCACTCTCATTGCTTGTACAAATCAGGAAAGAAATTAGCGCTCTGCCTTTTTCGGTCTGGCGTGATAGAAAGTGGAAAGAGGTGAATCAGCTCATTCAAGACTGTGCTGGATTGTATGTTGAAGTAGTGGCAGGTACCTATTGGGGCACCCCTGGGGAATTGACAACCGTTAATTTTGAAGTCATTAATCGGTCACCAGCCGAGGTTACGATGACAGGGATTCATTCCGATGCGATATTGTATGACACAACATTCTCTACCATTCTGAAAAACAACGTTCCCTTTATTAAAAAATCAACTCACCAGATTGCTGCTTCATTGACTTACTCAAGTCCATATTGGCTAAGAGAACCACATTCAATTGGATTGTTTACCGTGGCTGATCGGAAAGTGATTGGCAAGCCTGAAAACGATCCTGCAGTTGTTTTCAATGTTAGGTTTGTTATAAATGGCGAAGCAATCAATATTCCTGCCCCTTTGGTTTACAAATGGACAGATCCTGTGAAGGGTGAACTCATGAGACCATTTGAAATTGTACCTCCGCTGTTTGTCAATCTTACCAAGCCGGTCTATATTTTCAAAAATCAAGATCCACAAGAAGTTACGGTGCTATTGAAAGCAACCAAAGATGGCGTAGACGGAAAGATTAAACTGGAGTTGCCAAAAGGGTGGAAATCAGTGCCTACCTCGATCCCCATTGACTTGGCAAAAAGCGGACAAGAACAGTCGGCAACCTTCCGTGTAATTGCCAGTAAGGACGAATTGAATGCGACCTTGAAAGCAGTAGCAGAGATCAATGATAAGGCGTACGACTATTCACTCCAGCTAATCGATTACGATCATATTCCGACACAAACATTGATGCCAAAGGCCGAGGCAGAAGCATTGCGCATAGATTTGAAAAAGGAAGGGTCGGTTGTCGGTTACATACGCGGGGCTGGTGATGATGTACCGGGAAGTTTGCGCAATATGGGCTATGAAGTATGGGAGATGAAGAACGAAGAAATAACCGCAGCAAATCTGAAAAAAGTAGACGCAGTAGTGTTGGGCGTTCGAACGTTGAACACCAACGAACGCATTAAGTTCTTTATGCCCGAATTATTGGAATATGTTAAGCAGGGCGGCACGTTGGTGGTTCAATACAATACGAATAGTGACTTTGAAATAGAGAAAGATAAATTTGCGCCATACCCTATTACGCTTTCGCGCGATCGTGTGACAGAAGAAAACAGTGAGGTGCGAATTTTGAAGCCCGATCACCCCGCGCTAAATTATCCTAACAAGATAACATCCAAAGACTTTGAAGGTTGGGTGCAGGAGCGTGGGCTGTATTTCCCCTCCAACTGGCATGAGAACTACGATGCACTGCTCTCTTGTAACGATACCGGGGAGCCAGCTAAGAATGGAAGTTTGCTAATCGCCAACTACGGACTGGGACACTATGTGTACACAGGTCTTTCCTTTTTTAGAGAGTTGCCTGAAGGTGTGCCGGGCTCTTATAGGCTATTTGCAAATTTGGTGTCATTAGGGAAGCCTAAACAGCCAATGGGCAATGTAAAAGCTAAAAGAAAGTCGAAGTAAATTGTTGATCGAATAAAATCTGTAACTTTAAATTCGAAAAAACTTACGCAGATGGACATTACCACTGAAAAAGCGGAAATTTTGAAGCGTCTTGATCAAGTTAATGATCTTTCCTTGGTAAGCGCAATAAGAAGCCTTCTTGATTTCGGTCTAAGTAAACAAAACTTGGAAAATAATGAGATGGAAAATTCTATCAACCGTGGTCTTCAGCAGGCGGAAAGAGGCGAGTTAAGACCTCATGAGGAAGTAATCGCAGAAATTAGGGATCGCTATAAGTCGTGAGTTTTTCTTTGCGATGGACTCCTGAAGCAACAAAAACGCTTCAACAAAATGCCGACTATCTGTTTAAAGAGTGGGGCGATCTGGTTGCCAATGATTTTTTAGATCGAGTAGAGGGGTTGCTAGATTTAATTAAGCAAAACCCTCGTATTTACCCACTACACAGTTCATCAAAGACTGTACATAAATGCATCGTCAACAAACGAATTATTTTGTTTTTCGAAATCAAGAGCGATAACTTCATCAACTTACTTACATTCTGGAACACCTACCAGGATCCGGAGAAGTTAAAATTATAGTTTTTTTATGGAAGAAAAGCCCCCCGTCTTTACCTCGTGGAGTAGCTGGTACTGGTTAGTGCTCGCGTTGATGGCGTTCCAGGTGGTACTATTCTATTTCCTTACCCAATCTTTCAAATGAATGTAGTTGATTGGATTGTTCTTTTCGGAACTATTTTTTCGATTGTCCTATACGGTGTGTGGAAAACAAGGGGTTCGAAAAATATTGAAGGCTACCTGAAGGGGGATAACACCATGAAGTGGTGGATGATCGGAGTATCCATCATGGCTACCCAGGCAAGTGCGATTACTTTTCTTTCTACTCCAGGGCAGGCCATCGAAGATGGAATGCGCTTTATTCAATTTTATTTTGGCTTACCACTCGCGATGGTAATCATTTCCGTTACAATGGTTCCTATTTACTATCGACTAAAAGTGTATACGGCCTATGAATATTTAGAAACACGTTTTGATTTAAAGACTCGGACCTTGGCGGCAATCTTGTTCTTAATGCTACGAGGATTGTCAGCAGGAATAACGTTGTTTGCTCCTTCGCTTGTGCTCTCAACTATCTTAGGCTGGAATATTTTCCTCACTACTTTCCTGATTGGCGCACTGGTTATTATTTATACGGTATCTGGAGGGACCCGGGCAGTAAGTCTCACTCAACGGCAGCAGATGACGGTGATCATGGGGGGAATGATATTGGCAGGGATTATTGCTTATCGGCTCTTGCCAGATCATGTTTCGTTTGGCGACACTATTCAGATTGCAGGGGAGTTAGGAAAGCTTAATATAATCACGACTAATTTCAGTTGGAACGATCGCTTTAATATTTGGTCTGGACTAATTGCATCTACCTTTTTGTTTTTGTCGTATTTCGGCACTGATCAATCACAAGTGGGGAGATATCTCGGTGGTAAATCAATTCGCGAAAGCCGAATGGGGCTCATCATGAATGGCCTGTTGAAGATCCCCATGCAATTTGTGATTTTGTTTATCGGTGTGTTAGTTTTTGTTTTATATCTTTTTGTTCAACCACCTGTTTTCCATAATCAAACGCTAAAGGGTCAGGCAATGCAAACAGGGCAAGCAGACTCACTTCGTTTGCTAGATAGGAGATATGCTGAATTGTATAATAGAAAGCAGGTTGCTGTAAATGGTTTGGTTCAGGGTATTCAGGAAAACGATCTGAAAAGAAAGGAAGAATCGAAATTAGTGTATCAATCCATCAAAGAAGAAGAAGCCCAAATCAGAAAAGAGGTGAAAGCGAAAATCGCTGCTGCTATTCCCGGAGCCAAGACACAAGACCGCGACTATATTTTTCTAAACTTTGTACTCAATTATCTACCGCATGGAATTATCGGTTTACTACTGGCGGTCATGTTCTCAGCGGCCATGTCATCCATGGCCTCTGAATTGAATGCGCTTGCTTCGACCACCACAGTTGATATTTACAAACGATCTTTCAAGCCAGAGGCATCGGCCTTACATTACCTAAATGCATCTAAGTATTTTACCATATTGTGGGCCGTCATTGCCATGGTCTTTGCGGCATTGGCCAATTTTGCCGAAAACCTCATTCAGTTTGTAAACATTGTGGGTTCACTCTTTTACGGAACGATCTTGGGAATATTTTTGGTGGCTTTCTATCTAAAGCATGTCAAGAGCAATGCCATTTTCATCGCTGCGCTGATCGGTGAATCATGTGTGCTCGTCTGCTACTTTTACTTCTATGAAGAAATCGCTTTTCTTTACTACAATATCATTGGATGTGTAGTAGTGATAACACTTGCTTTGTTAATTCAAGTCGCCTCTAAAAAAGAAAACCCCTCTGAGCATCTCAAAGGGGTTTAACTTTTCAAGTTGAATAAATTACTTCAATGACTTTTGAAGCTCTTCGTTCATCTTTTGATAGTCAGCATTTTTTGCTTTGATTGATTCTTCCAAAGAAACTTTAGATGTGGCCAAAGCACCTGCTTTGTCATTCAGTCCTTTTTGGATCCGGGCTTTTTGGTAAAGGATCCAGAAAGCTGTTGGGTTAGCCTCAACTGCCTTGTTCACAAAAGCTAAGGCCTGGTTCAGATCTTTTCCGTTTTCTAAATAATACACGGCAGCATTAAAGTAGTTGTTTGGATTAACCTTTGTGTTAGCTTCGATGGACTTCATCACTTTTGCATCGAAGTCTACAGTGATTGGTACTTTTACCGAGGTATTCTCCCACATGATTTGCAAGTTGGCTGACTTGCTGTTTTCAGCGAAGTCGGCAATCTCAAGTGTAAACGTTTCTACCTTTTCGCTTAGCTTTTCTGACTTAACTACAACGCGAGCTTGATCCTTAGTTTGGTCATAACCTTCAGTGTTTCCGCCCATAGCGACATCTTTGTAAAGAATTACAGTCCATTCAGCAGCGCCAGGAATAGATAGCAACAAATAAGTTCCTTTGGGAACATCTACACCGCCAAATTTCACATCATCGCTAAATGTTACTTTTGATCCGGTGTTGGCAGCTGTGCGCCACAACTTTCCATAAGGCGTTAGAAAGTCTACCGTACTAGCACCAAAGATCTTGCGACCCTTCGCTTTAGGGCGAGAATATTCAATTTTCACCTCGGTAAGACCGACTACGTTAGTAACTGTAGAGGCTGTACTAGGCTGCGGAGTTTGCACTTGTGCCTGAGCAGCTAAGCCAACCACCAATAATGCAATCACTAAAATGTTTTTCATATGCGTTTGTGTGTTTAATTTTAGCCGCAAATTTATAAGAATTGTTTGACCAATGGCGAAACTGAGCTACTCCTTTTATGAACGGCAAGATGTGGTAAAGATTGCGCGCGAGTTAATTGGTAAAGTATTGGTAACCAACGTTAAC
The DNA here is from genome assembly GCA_021299455.1 of Flammeovirgaceae bacterium. Lineage (GTDB taxonomy): Bacteria > Bacteroidota > Bacteroidia > Cytophagales > Cyclobacteriaceae > ELB16-189. Next base: position 11,972 of record JAJTGQ010000136.1, read on the forward strand.
GAAACGTTAACAAGTGGCGTGATTGTAGAGACCGAAGCCTATTCAGGCAACGAGCGTGGTTGCCACGCCTACAATGGCATGACGGAACGGAACAAAGTCATGTTTGACGCGGGTGGTAGAGCATATGTCTACTTATGTTATGGCATTCATCAAATGATGAATGTGGTGACCAATGAGAAAGGAAAAGCTGACGCTGTATTGATCAGGGCACTGAAGCCATCGGCAGGTATTAACCACATGCTTGAAAGGGCTAGAACAAAATCAATCAAGAGACTCACGAGTGGCCCTGGAAAACTGACGAAAGCATTAGGCATTGGTCGAAAGTTGAATGGACAATCATTAAAAGGTTCCGAAATTTGGATTGAAGATCAAGGTATCTCGATTGCAAGACAGCACGTTGTATCTTCGCCTCGGATTGGTATTGACTATGCCGAAGAAGATGCTCTTTTGCCCTGGCGATTTTCGTTGAAAGACAGTGAATGGGTAAGCAGGTAAAAAAATGAAGGGAAAAATGGTAAGTGGTGAATGGTTGAATGTTAGTTGGAGATCGACCTCTTTATTGGGAATGTTACTTTTTCACTTATTGCAGTCGGTAAGCGCGCAAGAATTAAATCCGTTTAAGCTAGTCAATTCCGTTTATGACGAGCAAAGCCCGGTGATTAGTCCCGATGGGAAAGTGCTTTACCTAACGCTTGCAAAACACCCACAAAACGTTGGAGGAAATAAGGACCCCGGAGATATTTGGGTTTCGCTAAATCTAGATGGGGTATGGCAGACGCCTATTCACGGAGGCACTGAAATAAACAACGAGAACTATAACGCGGCAATAGGCTTCAATCAAGATGGTACCAAGTTGTTTTTAGCTGGGCATTATTCTAAAATTGGCGTTGTCAGCACTCAGGGTATTTCGTTTAGTGAAAAAGCGAGTAGTGGGTGGTCGATTCCAAAAAATATCTCGATACCCTATTTTCTAAATAAATCGGATCAATTTAGCGCAGCGATTAATGATGATCAAAGTATTCTTGTTTATTCTGCTGAATCTTATGTAACGACAGGAGCCGAAGATATTTACATCTGCACCCGGCAAAATGGTAAGTGGAGTGAGCCTGTGAATGTAGGAAAACAAATCAATACGGCTCGCCAAGAAGTAAGCCCGTGGTTAAGTGGTGATACAAAGACGCTTTATTTTGCCTCCAATGGTTGGCAAGGCCTCGGCAGCTTCGATGTTTTCAAATCAGAAAGACTAGATGATACCTGGAAAAATTGGTCTACCCCAATCAACTTAGGCAGTGCAATCAACTCTGAAGCGCGTGAACTTTTCTATAGAAACATTAATGGACTAGCACTATTTACAACTACCCGAGATAGCGATGGATATGGCGATATTCGTCAACTGCTAGATGCCAACACACCACTGGCAGCAGATACAGTGATAAAAATAGTTGAACAAAAGTATGTGCCCTTAAGCTCCAAATACGTTTTGATTTCCGGAAGTGTTATAAATAGTAAGGGAGGCAACGGCTTAGCCGCCAAACTTACTTTCAAAACTGATTCAACGTACGTTGTCAACTCTTCGGGCAACGGAAAATACCAAATTGAAATCCCTACTACGAAGGCCTACACAATCGAAGTTCAAAAAAAAGGATTTGTAAATGTGGTCGAACGACTGGATTTGAATTCTATGAAACTGAACTCACTTCAAATGGATTTTAGGTTGCAGCCTATTGAAATTGGAACTGTTGTAAACTTAAAAAGTGTTTTGTTCTACACGGGTACAACAACTTTGCGAGAGGAGTCGTACCCCGAGCTTGATGCGGTGGTTGATTTCCTAAAGGACAACGCAAAAGTGGAAATTCAACTGGACGGACATACCGATAATAGTGGAGATCCGAAAAAAAATTTAGAACTATCATTAAACCGAGTTACTAAAATCAAAGCATACCTAGTATCCAAAGGGATTTCGGGAAAACGCATAAGAGGCAAAGGGTTTGGTGGAACAAAACCCATCGCAACCGATGATTCTGAGGAATCAAGGAAGCTTAATAGAAGGGTTGAGTTCCTTATTGTAAAGAGTTAGTTGTAGGCCCTTTGTAGAACACTTACCTTTGCATCATGGGCAAAGTAATTTTATTCCCCGGCCAAGGTCCCCAAAAGTATGGCTTCAAGCCTGTTAAAAAGAGGCGACAATCGGCCATGGAAAAGCGTGGCCAACTCAATCTTTTTAGTGGTGGCAGAGTAGTCAGTTTGAACAAGCTTTCGCTATTTGAAGAAGCACTTTTGCTGGATGAACAAGGTGATAAGGAAGCAGGTCAAACCTATCTAAAGGCGATAGAGCAAGGCGATTCTGTTGCTGATGCTTATTGCAACTTAGGAATTCTGGAATCTGAGGCAAAAAACCATTCTAAGGCAATTGACTATTTTACTCTTAGTCTTAAGGAAGATCCCCGTCATTGCGAATCACACTACAACCTTGCCAATGTCTATGCAGAGATTGGAGATCTTCCACTGGCAAAAATTCATTATCAATTGGCCATTGCCATCGATCCGGAATTCCCGAATACCTACTTTAACCTGGGTTTGACGCAAGCACTTAACAAAGAGTTTCGCGAGGCGATTCAATCGCTCCACCAATACAAGAAATTAGTGCCACGCCATGAGCACCTGACTGCGGATGAATTGATTGCAAGTTTATCTACTTAGTGGTCACAACGACCAAATTGTCACAAAGAACAAGATCGCTCTATACACTTCAAGTGCCACCTTTAGAAACAAAATCATAAGACCCGCTTTTAAAAAAAGCCGCCATCCTCGCTCGCCATAGAATACACCACCGGAACGGAGTAGAAAATAGAGATTAGTAGAAATAAAAATCGCTGTAAGTACTTCTTCATTGAGATATTGGCCTA
>JAJTGQ010000113.1 GCA_021299455.1 Flammeovirgaceae bacterium
AATACTAATATTTTTAGTAATATTGGTTTATGGCGGATGACTATTTTAAGGGACGAGGATCGCAGATCAAAAGTGGAAATAAATTCCTGAAGGCTCAGTATGTTACTGACCACATCGAAGGCCTGGACGAGCCTTTGTTAGAAAACCCGAAGACACAAATCTTTCAAGAAACACCAAAAAAGATTTTGAATCGGGTAGATAGCCCTGACCTGGGCTTTGGCTACTCGATGAATCCGTATCAAGGGTGCGAGCATGGCTGTGTTTACTGTTATGCCCGCAACACGCACGAATATTACGGATTTAGTGCAGGGCTAGATTTTGAAAGCAAAATTATTGTCAAGAAAAATGCGGCTCGATTATTAGAACAAGAACTGTTAAAGCCCGGTTGGAATGCGGTGCCCATCATGCTAAGTGGCAACACCGATTGCTATCAGCCTCAAGAGAAAAAATTTGAAATCACTCGCAGTTTGCTGAAAGTATTGGCTCAATATCGACATCCTGTAAGCATCATTTCCAAAAATAGTTTAGTGCTCCGCGACCTCGATGTTTTACAAGATTTAGCTTCGGATAATTTGGTGCACGTTTATATCTCTATTACGACCTTGGATGAAGAGTTACGAAGAACGCTGGAGCCACGCACGGCAAGTAGTATCAAGAGATTAAAAACAGTTGAAGCGCTAGCCAAAGCGAATGTGCCCGTTGGTATCATGAATGCTCCCATAATTCCCGGACTCAACCATCACGAAATACCGGCTATCTTAAAAGCGGCATCAGAACATGGCGCGTTAAATGCAGGTATGACCATCGTGCGATTGAATGGATCCATTAGTATTCTATTCGAAGACTGGCTACGGAAAAATTTCCCCGATCGATTTGACAAAGTATGGAATCAAATCTGTTCGCTACATGATGGCAATGTCAATGATTCGCAATTTGGAAGACGGATGCGAGGAGAAGGAAATATTGCTGATGCCATCCACCAACTGTTTCGCTCGTCCAAGAAAAAATATTTTGCTGGAAAAACAATGCCTGTTTATGACCTCACAAAATTTAGGAAAGGTGGTATGATGAGCTTGTTTTGATTAAAAAGTGTACACAATTACGTACATTTGAAATAAATTGTAAACAATGAAAACGGCAACTGTTACTGAGTTTAGAAAAAAAATGAAGGGGCACCTTCATCAATTAGAGATGGATCAAGACATCTTGATATTATCTGGCGCTAAGAAAAAAGACTTTGTGGTTCTAACGTTGGAGCAATTTAATGCGATGGAGGAAACCGCTCACTTACTCTCTACACCAGCTAATGCAAATCATTTGTTGGAAAGCATAAAACAAGACCGGGCGGGAAAAGCTGTACGTAGAACACTGAAATTAATGACGTCAAAACCTTTTGCTACTAAAAAGCAAAAAACCAAAGTCAAAGAATAGGTAATGAACATAGAGTTCACACCAAATGGATGGGAAGATTACTTGTTTTGGTACAAAAATGATCATGCTGTTTTAGAAAAAATAAATGATCTAATCAAAGAAATTACCAGAGATCCTTTTAAAGGAATTGGTAAACCAGAAGCTCTACGCGGAAACCTAGCCGGATATTGGTCTCGAAGAATTACAGGCGAACACCGAATAGTTTATAGAGTACATGGCACAAAGCCTCATCAAATTTTAACAATTGTCAAGACTCGTTTTCATTATTGATAGTCTACCCACTAGCTCTTTCGCTTCTCCAAGAAAAAATATTTTGCCGGAAAAACAATGCGCGTTTTTGACCTGACGAGATTTAGAAAATGCGGAAACTTGAGTTTGTTTTAAGAAATTGATTTTATCACAAACGGTCTCACTATCAGAAAATCATCGAAAACCCTTCGCTTGTTGACTTTTTCTCACCTGCTGTTTTTGATTTATTATAAGCAGTTATCTGTGCAGAAAGCTCCTTGACGTGTTGCTCTGCCATGAATTGAATAAATGGCTCCAGGTTTTCTTGTTCGCGCGATTGCGTGATCGCTGAAATATATGCAGCGCGGTCTGCTGCATTTACTAGGGTGAGTGGTTGCTGATGATACGCCTGAATATAATTCATCAACAGGCGGGATGTACGTCCGTTGCCATCCGTAAACGGGTGAATACTCACCAGATCGAAATGTGCGGTAAATGATAAACGAAGAACTTCCTCCGTTGTGCGAAGTTGATTGATGTGATTGTTGATTTGATGTATCAGTTTCTCAATCAATGATGGAATTTTGGCTGCATCTACAAAATAATGTCCTCCGGCTGTTACTGGTACTTTTCTAAAATCACCTTTTGTTTCATCTGTAGTGCCAAGGACAGAGGAAACTGTTTTTCCGGTTCTCCGCATCACCTTAGCAGCAATCTCTTGTAACAAAGGCCCCGTAAAAGTTCTGCGCTTTACTGCTTGATCCAACACAAACTCCAATGCCTCCTGGTGATCGAGCACCATGTTTTGATGATCGATGGGCTTGCCCCCAATCGAAGAGCCTTTTTCGAGTAAAGTGTTGGTTTCTTCTTGCGTGAGAGTAGATCCCTCAATTTTCGTTGAATGATGCGTGATGGCATACAGACTAAATTGGCTAGAATTAATAGCTATCCCGGCCGTCTTGCGATACAGGTCGCTCAATCGTTCAATGTCATTCCATATCAATGGAGAATTCTGCATTTTCAAATTTACGAAAAGTGCAGCATCATCCATCATGTCTCAATGACTTTACCGGATTAGAAAGCGAAGCCTTCAAGGATTCATAGCCAACCGTAATCAAGGTGACCAGTATGATGAGTCCTACTGCTCCACTAAAAACCCACACCGACAAACTAGTTTTGTAGACAAAACTGGATAACCATTGACTTGATAGATAATAGGCTATAGGTATAGCAATCACACAGGCTATTAACAACAACTTGGCAAAGACAGAGAGTAACAGGAACAAAATTTGCAAACTACTTGCTCCCATACTTTTGCGAATCCCAATCTCTTTGGTCCGTTGTTCTGACATGAAAGAAGCCAGCCCGTACAATCCCACACAGGTGATAAGAATTGCCAACCATGAAAACTTCTCTGTCAGATTTGCCACTTTTGTTTCATTTTCATACATGCGGCCAAACTCCTCGTCTACAAACCAATAATCAAAACCATATTGAGGAAAATTGCTTTTCCATGTCTTCTCCATGAATGCAATTTTTTCTTGCATTTTGCCTGCCGGCAAACGAACGTGAATGATCCGATCAAAGGAGTGAGGCTTGGGCGAAATCGCCAGCGGCTCTATCTTCTTTCTCATCGATTGATAAGGAAAATCTTCCACTACTCCAATTACAATTCCTGCAATTGGAGCTTTGGTAGTATCCGGTGCCTGATAGCCCATCACATAGTCAGGTCGAACGATCGTTTTACCAACCGCTTCTTGTGGGGTTAGTTTCAATACTTTCAATGCTACTTCATTGAGCAATACGGCCATTGAATCCGCTCTATTTTCGGCATCAAAATCTCTTCCTGCAATGATTTTCAATCCAAAGGTTTTCGGAAAATCAAAATCGCCATTCAATTGAAACCATTCATGCTTATCTTCATTGATTTCAGGAAATTGCATTTGCATACCAATTGGCCCGAAAAAATCTAGTCTTGGTAGATGGTTGGCTAGGGTGACGTCTTGAATTTGGGGATCAGACAGCAATTGATTTTTGAAAGTCAAATATTGCTGGTCGGTGGCGCCCCCATTAAATCCACCATAGCGAATAGACACAATTTGTTTACCTGCTTCATTTAGTTTAGAATTCTTCAACAAATCCATTTGTCGAACGATAATAACTGTGCCTGTCAACAAGGTAACGGCCACAACAAATTGTAGTGTCGTTAAAAACTGGCGAAAAATAGTGGAGCCTTTGCCAAAGGCAAACTTTCCCTTTAATACAGAAGCTGGCTGAAACCCAGAAACAAACAAGGCTGGATAGCTACCGGCCAAAAGCGTTACAAACAAAATCACCCCAAAGATGATCAGCAGCATCGGACCATTGAGTACATGTGAAAGTGAAAATGTTTTTCCCGTAAGCTGATTGAACTGCGGTGTTAAGAAGATAACCAACAATACAGCAATTACTCCTGAAATCAACACGAGCACGAAAGACTCCATCATAAATTGAAAAAACAACTGTGGTCGGATTCCCCCGAAAGTTTTTCGCAATCCAATTTCACGCGCCCGGCTCGCAGATTTGGCGGTTGAGAGATTAATATAATTGATGCAGGCTACTATAAGAATCAACAACGCAATCGTAATGAACACATACATGTAATTGATATCAGCTGTCTTGTGATCGATGGTCCAGTCCATCTCTTTGTCAAAGTGAATATCCGTAATCTTCCGGATGACGGGGATGAATTTGATGTCCCATTTATTTTTAGCTATAATTTCATTCGCGCGCTTTTGAAGATCTGCTTTGATCAAAGGAATTTTGTTCGGATCCTCACACACAAAATACGATTGAGTCCAAAAGCCATTATTCCCATCGCCCATAGCAGTCCCTAGTATATTCTCGAGGTCTTTAATGTAAGGCTTAAGTGCCAAGATATTCGCGATGTACTTCGGGTTCACATGTGAATTAGATGGCAGGTCTTTCATGACTGCCGTTACAATCATCTCCACATTTTCTCCATTGGTTGCCTGATGCGAAACGGTGACGGTTTTATTGATCGGATCATCGCTACCAAATAACTCTTTGGCAGATGATTCTGTGAGGATAAGTGAGGTGATTTCTTTAAGTGGTTGCTTTGCCGCACCTCTTAATATTGGGCTATAGATCAAATCAGTGATAGACGATTCCGCCCAAATAATATCTTCGGTAAGGATGATTCTCTCTTTTGCAGTGTAATTGATACTGGTTGGCATCCCCCAGGAAGCATAACTGGTAATGCCTTTGATGCCTCCATAGTTAGCGAGAATATAGTTGTCCCAACCTGCGGGCGCATATGGCGCGGCTTCCGTGTTTCCATTTGGAAATTGGACTTTATAACCCATGCGATAGGTGCTCGCTGCATCGGGATGCATGGTGTCGAAGGTGAGCTCATCGTTTACATACAACAGAATAAAGAGAGCCGAGGCAAGGCCAACAGCCAACCCAAACATATTTACCAGAACGTAGCCGCGTTGGCGCATGATATTGCGAAAAGCGAGGAGGAAGTAGTTGAAAACCATAAGTAGGCGTTGTTGGAGGATGTATTGCTAAACGAAAAGGTCGAGATTGCATTGTAAAGTACGCTGAATAACTAATGTGGTTTCCAGTCGGGCCTAAGATGTTACAATCCGTGACAACTAATTACAAAAAATCTAAGCCCATCTCCAGAGACTCTTTCCATTCAAGCTTGCAGCCATCGTACTCGCCTCTTCCACATCATCAGTTATCGAAGTTTTTTGTACCTTTGATACACGTTGAAACGCTTTTTGGCCATATCGTTGCTTGCTTTCTATCTCAATTCCTATACGGAGGTGCATGAGGTTTTTCGCCTACCCATTTTATTTGAGCATTTTGTCGAACACAAAACGTTGGTGGCTGATCTAAGTTTCTGGGATTTTTTAAAGATGCACTATGAGAGCGATGTCAATCATGACACCACTGATGAGCAGCTTCCTTTTAAAGTGCCCGGTCATTCGTTTATTGCGATCTCGATGGTATTGCCCACCTTGAAAATAAGTCTAACTGAAGCAACTCCAAGTGCCACGTTGAGTTATACGTTCGATTACAAGGAATCTTTCTTCTCTTCTTCGCTGCAGGCCATCTTTCAGCCTCCTAAACTAGCGTAACAATAATCTTTTTTTGGCGCTGGATTCATTTTTGTGAATGCTCGCTACTTATTCCTTTTTCTCATTTAATTTTTTTCAAATGCTTAACAGCATCATCTCTTTCTCCATCAAGAATAAAGTTGTCGTAGGAATGCTTACGTTGGCGTTGATCATTTGGGGAAGCTATTCGCTTACTCAACTTCCCATTGATGCCGTTCCTGACATTACTAATAATCAGGTACAGGTGCTCACTGTTTCGCCCTCACTTGCAGCACCCGAAATTGAACGATTGGTCACGTTCCCCATCGAACAAACAATGGCCACTATTGCAAACATCACAGAAATGCGCTCTTTCTCTCGTTTTGGCCTTTCAGTCGTTACGATTGTCTTTAAAGATAATACTGATATCTATTGGGCGCGCCAACAAGTCAACGAACGACTCTCCGCTGCAAAGAGTGCCATCCCCCCAGGAACAGGCAATCCAGAGTTAGCACCACTTTCTACTGGGTTAAGCGAGATCTACCAATACATACTTCGTCCTAAAAAAGGATATGAAGAGAAATTTGATGCCACCGAATTACGAACCATTCAGGATTGGATTGTGCGAAGGCAATTACTTGGAACTGAAGGAGTGGCTGATGTGAGCAGCTTTGGTGGTCATGTAAAACAATATGAGATCGCGCTAGATCCTGAAAAGCTTCGAAGCATGAATATCAGTTTCAGCGAACTATTTCTAGCGCTTGAAAGAAACAATCAAAATACGGGTGGGGCCTACATAGACAAGAAGCCGTATGCCTACTTCATTCGAAGTGAAGGGTTAGTTGAAAATCTGGAAAACATTGAAAAAATTGTTATTAAAAATTCTCCAAGTGGACTACCCGTGCTTGTGAGAAACGTAGCCACAGTCCGCTATGGACATGCCATGCGCTATGGTGCCATGACATACAATGACAAGGGTGAAGTGGTAGGAGCGCTCGTTCTAATGTTAAAAGGTGCCAATTCTTCCTTAGTAATTGGCAAGGTAAAAGAACGGATTGAGCAAATAAGAAAGACACTGCCAGAAGGGGTAGATATTGAGCCATTTTTAGATCGCACAAAATTAGTAAACAGCGCCATCAGTACGGTAACCAAAAACCTGGCTGAAGGAGCATTGATCGTCATCTTCGTATTGGTCTTGTTATTGGGCAATCTGAGAGCTGGTTTAGTAGTCGCTTCCGTAATTCCACTGGCCATGCTTTTCGCGATTAGCCTGATGAATTTATTTGGCGTCTCTGGAAATCTCATGAGCTTGGGTGCAATCGATTTTGGATTAATTGTCGATGGCGCTGTAATCATTGTGGAAGCTACCCTACACCACTTGGCCGCATCAGGATTAGTTCGAACCCTTACGCAGAAAGAAATGGATGAAGAAGTTCATCATTCCGCTAATAGCATGATGCACTCAGCATCATTCGGGCAAATCATCATTCTGATCGTTTATCTTCCTATTCTTTCATTGGTTGGTATTGAAGGAAAAATGTTTGGGCCGATGGCCCAAACAGTAGCTTTTGCCATTGTAGGCGCCTTAGTGCTTTCGCTTACCTATGTCCCCATGGTTTCATCTCTGGTCCTAAGTAAAAAAACTGGCCACAAGAAAAACATTTCCGATCGCATCATTCAGTTCTTTCATCGGCTCTACAAACCCTCGATTGAATTTGCATTGAAAAAGAGGGCATTAGTAGTTGGTAGCTCAATCGCTGTCTTGATTGCCAGTATTTTTGTGTTCCTTCAACTGGGCGGTGAATTTATACCAACTTTAGATGAAGGCGATTTTGCCGTTGAGACCCGATTGCTAACAGGAAGTTCGCTGACTCAGATGATAGAAACAACTCAGAAGAGTTCGCGCATTTTGTTGGACAATTTTCCGGAAGTAAAAGAAGTGATTGGTAAAATTGGTACCTCAGAAATACCAACAGATCCCATGCCAATTGAAGCAAGTGATTTGATCATCGTGTTAAAAGACAAAGACGAGTGGACAAGTGCAAGTTCGCGTGACGAGCTGGCCGATAAAATGTCTAAAAAATTAGAGGAAGAAATGCCCGGTGTGTTGTATGGTTTTCAGCAGCCTATACAAATGCGCTTTAATGAACTGATGACAGGCGCGAGGCAAGATGTGGTAATCAAAATTTATGGGGAAGATTTAGCGCTGCTGGCTTCTTACGCAGCGCAGATTGGAAAAATCGCCAGGCAGGTAGAGGGGGCTCAAGATGTATACATAGAACCAATCGGTGGATTGCCCCAATACGTGGTTAAATTCGATCGCAATAAACTAGCCCAGTTTGGATTAAGCGTAGATGAAGTAAACAGAGTATTGCGCGCTGGATTTTCGGGCGATGTTGCCGGCATGGTTTATGAAAAGGAAAAGCGGTTTGAGTTGGTCGTTCGGTTAGATGAAAAGAAGCGACAAGGGATTGAAGATATCAAAGGTCTCTATGTTACCACAGCATTGGACAAACAAATACCCTTGGAACAATTAGCCACCATTGAGCTGAGTTCCGGAATCAATCAAATTCAACGCGATGATGCGAAGCGAAGGATTGCTGTCGGTTTTAATATTCGGGGTCGTGATGTGCAGACCATTGTAAAAGAGTTGGATGGCAAGATCAACACCCAGCTGAAATTTGAGCCCGGTTATTTTTTAAAGTATGGAGGCTCATTTAAAAATTTAGAGGAAGCAAAGCAGCGATTGTTGGTGGCCGTGCCGTTAGCATTGGCGCTGATATTCTTACTACTCTACTTCACCTTCCATTCGTTCAAACAAGGGCTATTGATATTCACTGCCATTCCTCTCTCTGCTATTGGTGGAATTTTCGCCTTGTGGATCAGAAATATGCCGTTTAGTATTTCTGCAGGTGTTGGTTTTATCGCTTTGTTTGGAGTAGCTGTATTGAACGGAATCGTGTTGATAGCGGAGTTCAATCGCTTGAAAAAAGCAGGAGATTTGACACTTCGTGAAATTGTATTGAAGGGAACAGAAGTAAGACTGCGACCTGTATTAATGACAGCGCTTGTTGCTTCGCTTGGCTTCCTACCAATGGCTTTGTCCAATGGCTCGGGCGCAGAAGTGCAACGGCCACTGGCAACAGTGGTAATTGGAGGACTCATCACCGCTACACTTTTAACGCTAGTCGTTCTGCCAATACTCTACACCTATTTTGAAAAAGAAGAACGTTCAACACAAATCAATTGAAATCATGAAATTCCACATCCAGCATTTAAAATTCATCATTTTCATATTTACCCCTTTTTCTCTTTGGGCTCAATTGATAAGTCAAGAAGAAGCTGTTCAAATCGCTCTCAAAAACAACCAGCTAATTAAATCAGCTGAGTTTAGCATAGACTATTACAAAGAGTTAAAAAAAACAGGAACGGATATTGGGAAACTTTCTGCCGTTTGGATGCGTGGACAATACAACTCCTTACAGCAAGACAACAATCTAAATTTATCGCAGACCATTCCGTTTCCCACCACGCTGGCGAATCAAGTTCGGCTAGGAAAAGAGCAAGTTATAGGCGGGCAAAAGAATCTGGTCAATATTCAGAATGAAATTGCTTTTCAGGTAAAAACGATCTACGAACAATTACTCTATCAGGATGCCCTGCAAAGTTTGTTGCTTTCTCAAGATAGTCTTTACCAAGACTTTGCTCGAGCTTCTTCGGTTCGCTATAAAACGGGAGAAAGCAATTTGCTCGAGAAAACCACTGCAGAAACACAGTCTTTCGAGATAAAAAATACCCTGATTGTGAATGAGGCAGACATTAAAATCTCTGCTACTCACCTACAGGCCTTACTAAAAGCCGAAATGCCCATTTACAATTCTGAAAAGATTGCCAAACGTGCACTTCCACAAAATCTCGATACCGTTTCTTTAAACAGTAATCCTCAACTAAACCTGTTGCAACAACAGGTGATTATTAATGCGCGCATAAAAAGTGTGGAAAAAAGTAAAGTTCTGCCGGACCTGACGGTAGGCTATTTCGCACAGAGTCTCACCGGTTTTCAAAATATTGATGGGGTAGACACCTACTTCCCAGGCAGCAAGGTATTTCAGGGGTTTGAGTTGGGATTAAACATCCCTTTGTGGATCGGGCCTCATCTTGCGCGAGCCCGGGCGGCCTCCTTTCAAGAAGAAGTCTCCAGAAAAAATACGGAGTATTTTCAAACGACCTTACAGGGAAACTATAGTCAAGCGCTGCGCGAGCTGGAAAAAAATCTGGCTAGCCTCACTTATTATGAATCCAGCGCCTTGAAAAATGCGGATTTGTTAATAACGCAGTCACGCAAAGCATATCGGGGAGGAGAAATCGGATACATCGAGTACCTGCAATCTTTAAAAACCGCTTTGTCAATCAAAAATAACTATCTTCTATCTCTCACCCAATACAATCAATCCATCATCAAAATAGAATTCCTCCTTGGAAAATTTTAAATCAAAACTAAAAATGAAAAATAGAATAAGACTCCTTTTACTACTTACTGTGTTTTGGGCTGCTTGTTCCAAAAAGGACAAAAGCACAGAAACAACCACTGCACAGCCCACGGAGATCGCTCATGTACGTCTCTCACAAGAACAGCAAAAGCTATTGGGGATTGTGTTAGGTCAGCCTATACTGCGGAGCATGAATGGCACGTTAAAAGCCAATGGCATGTTGGATGTGCCTCCACAAAATATGGTGACGGTCTCGGCTCCCTTGGGGGGATTTGTAAAGTCTACCGAACTCCTCCAAGGTATGAAAGTAAAAAAAGGTCAGACAGTTATCGTGCTGCAACATCCTGACTACATACAGTTACAAGAAGATTACTTGACCAGTAAAAATCAACTAGAGTTTTTGGATCTTGAGTACAAACGCCAGGAAGAACTAGCAAAAGAAAATGTGACAGCTGCCAAAGCGCTTCAACAAGCTAAATCAAATTACTTTGGAACTAAAGCAAAAGTTCACGGGCTTAGAGCCAAGCTCAAATTAATCAATATCAATCCACAAGAACTTGAGAATGGTGAAATTCAAAATACGATCAGCATCCCTTCGCCTATCTCGGGTTTTGTGACTGAAGTAAATGTGAACATTGGAATGCACGTTAATCCAACAGACGTCTTGTTCAAAATTATTGATACCGAACACCTTCATGCCGAAGCGCAGGTATTTGAAAAAGATGTCCCTCGTCTAAAAATTGGGCAACAGGTTAGGGTGTACCTATCCAACGAAAACAAAGAACGATTAGCTAAGGTTTTTTTGATAGGCAAGGAAATTACAGCAGAAAGAACAGTACGTGTCCATTGTCATTTGGAAGGAGAAGATCCTTCATTAATACCGGGGCTGTATTTTAAGGCATTGATTGAAACAGATCCACAACAAGTTACCACCTTACCCAACGAGGCGGTAGTAGATTTTGAAAATAAACAATACGTGTTTGTTGAGCAAAAAGCAGGTGTACTTGAATACGAAATGATAGAAATCAGTAAACTAAAGTCTGAAGAAGACTTTACCGAAGTGGCTTTACCTTCTTCCATTGCCGGCAGAAAAATTGTGTTGAAGGGCACTTACGCGCTTTTATCGATATTGAAAAATACGGAAGAGTAAAAAAAGCCAAAGGCATTTGCTAAATTGGAGTTGGTAAATATTGTTCAAATGAAAAAACATTTTCTTGTTTGCTTGATTTTGTTAACGATTGGTAGTTGCGTTTTTGCGCAAAGCGGCAGATCATACGTGTTTGTTTTTCTACATACACGCAGTGATAAAGCGGAGTTGCCCAAAGAAGAAGTTGATAAAATTATGGCTGGCCACATGGCCAACACTAACAAAATGGCAAAAGAAGGCAAGCTGTTGGCCGCTGGCCCATTTGAAGGTGGGGGTGGGATTTTTATTTTCAACACGACTTCAGTCGATGAGGTGACTGAGTGGATGAAAGCTGACCCGGGCATTCAAGCCAACCGATGGAAGTTGGAAAAACTTCTATACACACCCCGCACCGGCTCCGTATGCGCAGTAAAGGAGCCTTATGAAATGACCATGTATACCTTTGTTCGCTTTCTACCCAATATCGCAAAGTTCAATGTGCAGATGGCGCCAGAAACTTTTGGCAGGCATGATGAGTACTTAAAAGAAATCAAGAAAACAGGTAATGTCATTGCCGAGGGAACGTTTGGGGAAAGTGAAGGAGGAATTCTCATTATGAAAGGGAAGGTACAATCAGAGGTCATCGAAAATGACCCGGCCGTTCGAGAGGGATTACTGGAAATGTGGTCGAAAGAATTGTATGTGGCTAAAGGATCGTTTTTTGAAAAATAAGAAGATAGCGTAAATTGCTTATTAGTTATGATTCAAGAAGCTCTTATCGATCCACCAAGAACTGCTATGGCTGTTTTCAAGATGATGCCGGTGGGCACTCTTGCAGAAGTAATCGAAAACCAATTTTATATGTCGCCTGCGCCAAACCCCTTTCATCAGCGGCTCTCGATGCGGCTATCCTCTTATATTTTTACTTACGTAGAAGCGCATGCTTTGGGTGAAGTTTTTCATGCTCCGACTGACTTGTTCCTAGATGAACATAGCAACGCGGTGCAACCTGATATATTTTTCTTTTCCCCAAAAAGTAATGTTGTCGTTGATATTGAAGGTGTTCATGGTTCTCCTGACTTGATTATAGAAATTTTATCCTCCGGAAATAAAAATCACGATCTGAAAACCAAAAAAGATTTATATGAAAAATTTGGTGTGAGAGAATACTGGGTGATCGACCCAGAAAACAAATTGGCGAAGGGGTTCGAATTAAAGCAGACTGAATTTCAATCGTTAGGAAGTTTTAAAGGTCAGGTGAAGTCAGCTCTATTGAAAACTGTTTTTAAATTTTAAAACTACTCAGACACCACAACCGCTAGTTTGTTGCCCTCCTTATTTATCGCCAGCCGACTAGCCCCTTTGAGTAACTCGCTACCCGATTCAATACTAACAATACTCCACCCTTTTTCCTTTACCGGATCAATCGAATAAACTCTTGTCCCATCACTCATAATGATACGTCCCTGCGGAGTCCAGCATAAATCTTCGCGGCCGGGTAAAGTTTTTATAAGGGTACTTATTTCAGATGTTGCTCCATCAAAACGCTTAATGATCCACTCTGAATCAGAAATTTTATGCACGAAGCTCATAGCATTCTGACCCGGGATACTATGCAGTGACCTGCCAATTTTTTCTGCCAGTACTTTATCCTCCTTCGTTTTTACATTATACAAATGAAGTGTCTGCGGTTCACCCAATACAAATAGAAGTAGTCTATCTTGATCTACCCAGGCATGGTATCCAACAATCAGGTTGTCGATCAAAACGGTGGGTTGCCCGCCACCCACCGGGTACTTTCCTAAGTTCTGCGCTCCATCATCGCGCTGAATAATGCATGAAACAAATTGCTTGTCGGGGGTTAATGTAGGAGAGTATTCGCGCTCTGTTGTTTGAGTGAGTGATCTTGTTTCGCCTTTTTCATAGTCATAACTCTTAATGTCAGAACGCCCGTCAGGATTGAATGAGGAATAAAAAATAAGTGGCTGATCAGCATGAAACGAAGGCTGATTGTCATAGCCAACATGATTGGTAATGTTTTTCGGATTTGAAAGAACGAGCTTATCTTTTTTGATCGAAAGATCAAACAGTAAAATTTCAGAGCCGGTTTGTGCAAGCCCCACTAGGCTACACAACTGAAATGCGAATGCAATAATGGTTTTCATAGTCAATAAATTCTAGCTACTTCTTCAGGTACATATAATCCGTGGTCAATGCTAAAAACGCTTTCACTCCGGTAACAAAAGATTTTTCGTCAATCATAAAATCAGCGGTGTGATGTACGGGGGCTGTCGCAAGATTTAGTTCAGAGGGATAAGCCCCTAGAAAAAAGAAAAGACCCGGCACTTTTTGTTGGAAGAAGGAAAAGTCTTCGGCCATCGTAACAGCCGCTATCTCCGCTACGTTTTGTTTGCCTGCCGCTCGCTCAAGGCTAGAAACCATTTGGCGCGTCAATGTGGGATCATTATACGTGGCTGGATATCCTGTCATTACTTTTACTTCAGCCGTTGCACCCGAAGCCTCTGCTATCTTCGTTACCGTGAGTTTTATTTTTTCATGTACCAATTTCTGCATATCAACATCGAAGGTGCGAATAGTTCCTTCCAAAGTTGCTGTTTCCGGAATAATGTTTCTCCGAATACCCGCGTGCAAACTACCTACGGTAATCACTACGGCTCCTTTGGTTAGTTCGCTCTGCCTACTCACTATAGTTTGTAGTCCTTCTACAACCTGACCCGAAATAACAATAGGGTCAACGCTATCCCATGGTGTGGCGCCATGCGCTCCGCGCCCGATGATCTTTATGTCAAATGCATCTACTGCGGCCATCAGTCCGCCCGCCCGATAAGCCAACTGACCCGAAGGCAACAACGACTGCACGTGCAACCCAAACACCACATCCACTTTCGGGTTCTCCAGCACTCCTTCTTTGATCATTAGTTCAGCGCCAGCTGTTCCTTCACTCGGTGCCACTCCCTCCTCGGCAGGTTGAAATAGAAATTTGACCGTACCTTTGAGTTCGCTTTTATTCTTTGCCAGAATCTCTGCCACTGCCATTAAAATTGACATGTGTGCATCATGCCCACAGGCGTGCATTACTCCGGTTTCTTGCCCATTAAACAGTACCTTCTCTTTGGAAGCAAACAGTAAACTGTTTCGCTCTGCAACTGGGAGTGCATCCATGTCAGCGCGTAGTGCAATGACAGGGCCTGGTTTTGCTCCCCTCAACAAACCAACAACGCCTGTTTTAGCTACGGGATACTGAACTTCTATGCCCAATGATTTAAGATGTGCTGCGATGTAGGCACCCGTCTTTATTTCCTGATTTGATAGTTCTGGATTTTGATGAAAATGCCTACGCCATTCTATTAATTTCGGCTCAATGGCTTTTGCTTCTTGTTCTATCTTTGCCTGTAGTTTTGGGTTGACCTGAGCAGTAGCAACCGAAGCCACTAGCAGGAATAAAAAAACAAAGTTATTTCTCATGGTTTGTTTTAGCTGTAAGTGACGGTCAAGGTAGAAAAAACCGGTACTTTGCCCAACTAAATTGTATGGAGTGGATCAAAGCCTTTTCATCTGGTGAGGAAGCCCGCAAAAAGTTGACGGAAAACAAGCCGCAGCTATTGATTGTTCGTGGACAAGCTCTTTGTTTGGTTATGAGAGGCGGGATTTTTTATGCGGTTGAAAACAAGTGTTCGCACAATGGAGAGCAACTTCACAAGGGGGTAGTAAATTTTTTGGGTGAAGTTGTGTGCCCCTGGCACGGCTATCGTTTTAATATAAAAACCGGGAGGGAAGCGAGTGAGCGATCGCGAGACTTAGTCACTTTCCCAATCAAAGAAAATGACGAAGGGGTTTTTATAGCTTTGTGAGCGCAAGTAAGGAATTGCCTCTGCAGCTATCTTTTCATGATCTTAAAATGGACTAAGTTATCTCTTGAATGAAGGCGAATCAAATAGATCCCGCTTCCTAAATCAGAAAAATCAACAGATGTCTCCTTGCCATTCACTTTCTTCGAAACTACAATCTGCCCACCTGTTTTCCGCACTCGACCAAAAACATGATGTAAGTGGCTGATACTCAGATAGCGTTTTTTGAAATTGGGTGTTGCATGGCTATTTTTAGGTATGTTCCTAAGAAAAATAAAGAATCGATCGGGTAGTAGTTCTGTACAA
>JAJTGQ010000114.1 GCA_021299455.1 Flammeovirgaceae bacterium
GCGTTATGTAGATCCAACTCATGTTTACAGTCATGACTTAGATCTTTTTGGCAAGAGTTCGCTCTTTCAATTTCTTAATCGATGCGCCACGCGCTTGGGGGAAAATAAACTTGCGAATGACTTAACTCATCTTTCTTTTCACAAAGACACTATTCTTCTTCGACAACAAGCCATTCGCGAGTTAGGCTCGATGATAGAATTCCGCCAGCAGTGCTGGGCAGTAGGAAAGCAAATTCACGATGTTGATTTTAATCTAGATTCGCTTTGGGCTTGGTTGAAATCAGCCAATCTATTTTATAGAAAGAGAACATTTTTGATTCTTCGCTGGGCACTACCTGTCATTACTTGCTTATCATTATTGGCAAACGCATTTAATCCGGTTTTTCAATCTGTTTTCCTATTCCTTTTTTTGGTGCAATTGGCGATCGCTTCTTATTACTCAAAGCCAATTACCAGACTACAAAGCCAACTTGCCAGTTACCGAACCGTTCTGGAAAACTATGCGAAGCTATTTCATCGAATGAGTGATCAATCGTTTACTACAACATTACTCAAGGAACACCAACGCGTAGCGACAGAAGCCTCAACGCATGTGCACAAATTTTCCAAGTTGGTAAATGCTCTTGAGACCCGAATGAATCTGATTTCTCGTCTATTTGGTAACGGATTGTTTTTATATGATTTGCATACGGTAAGCCGATTAGAGCAGTGGCGGGAACAACATGTGGCATCCCTTCCTAAATGGACAGACTCGTTGGCCGAATGGGATGCGATGCTTTCGTTTGCCACGTTTCATTACAACCACCCTAACTATGCTTTTGCTGAGCTGAACAACCAACTTGCACTTGTTGCTAACGAGGTGGGGCACCCGTTGATTCCCTCATCAGAATGTGTAACAAATAGTTTTGACTTGGGCGATCCTGGTGGGTTGATGCTGATCACTGGAGCAAACATGGCCGGTAAGAGTACTTTCTTGCGCGCGGTTGGGGTCAATTTTGTTTTGGGATTGAATGGATCTCCCGTTTGTGCTTCATATTGGAGTACACCCATGGCTGTTCTGCGCACCGGCATGCGGACAGCAGACTCACTCCAAGAGCATCAGTCTTATTTTTATGCAGAGTTGAATCGGTTGCATTCGATTATTGAAGACTTACGAGCTGGAAAGCCGATGCTCCTTTTATTGGATGAAATTTTGAAAGGCACGAACTCAACGGACAAGCAACTAGGCTCAAGAGAATTGATCAAGCAACTGATACAACAAAAAGCGTTAGTTTTAATTGCCACACACGATATTGCCTTGGGCGATATGGAACAGCAATTCCCCGAAAAAGTATTTAATTCCTGCTTTGAAGGAAAGATAGAGAACGACCAATTGACATTCGATTACAAACTCAATAAAGGCGTTGCCCAAAAAGCCAATGCCACTTTTTTGATGCGGAAGATGGGGATTATTCCGCCAGAAAGTAATGTAGGAGGAAGCCTTTTAGCTTAGATTGAGAAATCTAATGAAGTAGGTTCGATAGCGCACTGATCAATTTACAAATTTCTTCAGAGTCGAGGAAAAGGCTGATCGGATGTGTGGTCCTTATTTTGGCATTGTAACTTTAAATGTTGTGCCAACTTCTGGTGTGCTTGTTACCTCAATGGTTCCCTGCAGTTTTTCAACCTGTTGTTTTATTAGATACAAACCAAGGCCCTTTCCCTGCGTATTGGCATGAAAACGTTTAAATAATTTGAAAAGATCATGCTTAAACTTGTTAAGATCTATGCCGCGCCCGTTGTCGCTTACCTCGAGACAAATGTTGTTTGCGATAATCCTGCTGGAGATATGGATCACAAGTTTACGTGCAGGTGAACGGTATTGAATGGCATTGCTGATCAGGTTATACAGAATACTATTAATATATGCTTTGATAGAGTGGAGTTGCTCGCATTGTAAATCAGCAATGATCTCTACATCATTTTCGATGATAAAGCTATGCAAAGACTGCTGGATTAAAGCAAGTTCATCTTGAATATGAACTTCTTCAAATGCTGCAAACTTGTCGTTTCGGATGTCAACAATTTTATTTAGGTCACGAATGATGGTGTCTAGTGACAGAGCAGATTGACTTAACAGAGAAAAAATGTGATTTTTATCTTCTGGCGTTTTTGCGGTTTGATGAATATTAAATAGCCCAAGCATACTGGCAACTGGGCCGCGTAAATTGTGCGAAACAGTATATGAAAATTGTTGAAGCTCGTTATTTCTCGTTACCAATTCTTCATTGGTCTGAAGTAGATCCGTGCTTCTTTCGTCAAGTGACTTCTCCAGAGTTGTATTCTGTTTTTCTAATTCCTTTTTTTGTCTCTCAATTTCCTTATTTGCCTCGATCAGGTTTGTTTGGCTTTGTAGAAGATTCTCACTTTGCGACTGAATTTCTTCATTCTGAGTTTCTACGTTCTTATTTAGCTCATAAAGGTCGCGGTAGGAGCTTTGCAGTTCGGTATTCTTTACACTAAGTTCTTCGATGAGTTGATGGTTCTTTGTTTCAAACGAATCTACTATGTTCTTCAAAGAAAAAATGCTTCCTAATAAAAACAAATAAGCAGCTATGAAAATCAAATTAGTAGCAA